>SFFS01000087.1 GCA_004557805.1 Clostridiales bacterium
CGGATGTTTGAGTTGCACGCGCAGCCGCGCGCGGATGCGCTGTGCGATCAGCCCGCGCTGCTCCTGCACCGCTTTGAAGCGCCTGCGTTTGAAGCGCGCGTGCGGCTGGAGACGCTCGAGGGCGGCGCGACTGCCGGGATGATCGCGCTGGGCAGGCGCTACGGCGCGCTTGCGCTGCACGGGGAAAACGCCGCAGCGGAGGTTTCGCTGATTTGCGGAGAAATTGGCGGCAGAGAAGAAGCGCGCCCGCTCGGACGTGTGGATGTGCGCGGCGGCGCGGATATTGCGCTGCTGTTCGACGGAACGCAATGCCGCTTCCGGCTGGAAACGGCGGACGGCACGCTGACGCCTGAACCGTTCCCGGCCAGCGCGGGCGTATGGACGGGAGAGAAATACGGCGTGTTTGCGCTGGGCAGGAAGGGCGGCGCGAGGTTCTCGCTGCCGGAAGAAGAATAACATGCTATAACGAACAAACCGGAGACGCCGCGCTTTGCAGCGCGTCTCCGGTTTGGGTTTTATGGCCGCTCAGCGGCCGTGCGAATCAGTTCAGCCGCACCTTCCGGGCTGTTTCTTCCAGCATGCCTGCATCCTGCAGGAGCCACAGCTGCGTGTAGCGATCCTTGAGATCCTTGGCGTAGATCATGCAGTCGCGGATGACCGCTTCGGGATACATGTCCGTCAGCTCGTCCATGTGGTAACCGGCCAGCTTGAGCATGGCCAGCACTTCCTCGCCGGTGGGCGACGTACGGATGATGCGGCACACCTCCGCCCAGTTGTCGCGGATGCGCTGCACGCGATCAACGCCGTAGAAGCCGACCTGCTTTTGCAGCTCGAGCACCTCGGGCGCGCGGGATGCAAACACGCGGCGGATTTCCGCTTCCCACGCCGCATCGTCGCGGCCGTGGCGGAACGCAGCCGGGTCGAGCGTGAGAATCCAATAGCGCAGACGCTGCGAGAGCACCGTGGCGTAGCCCACGTCTAAGCCATGGCAGAAATAGTCGCGGTGATGGATGATGCCGGTGATTTCAAAGAAGTGCGAGAAGTGATGCTCCGAGCCGGAGGCCGGGCGGGACGAACCCATATAGGCGATGGAAACGCCCATGATGGCAAGGCTTTCGGTCAGGCGGCCGATGGCCTGCGGGTCGCGCGCCATGCAGGCGGGAATATTCGCGGCGCATGCGTCGAGTTCGCCCTGAATCAGATCCTCGATCAGCTGACAATGATGTTCGCCGTTGAGCAGGCAGGCCAGCTTCCAGTCGTTGAGCGAAGCGTACTTGCCCAGAATATCGCCGATGCCGGCGCGGATCATGTCCATCGGCGCGTTGGCGAGGATGTCCGTATCGCCGACGATCCAGCTGGCGACGTGCGTGGTGTAGGTCACTTTCATGCCGCTAATAATCATCGCCGCGCCCTTGGAGGCGTAGCCGTCCATCGAAGGAGCGGTGGCCACGATCATGTAGGGCAGCTTGTGCGTAAAGCTGACGTATTTGCACAGATCGTTGATTACGCCCGAACCGACGCCGACGATCACGTCGGTATCAGCAGTGACGAACGAATCGACGAACGCGATGGAATGTTCGTCAGGGATGACCAGCGAGGTCTGATTGAAGAACGCTTCGGTTACGTTCATGCCCGCGCCGCGCAGCTTTTCGAGCACTTTTTCGCCGCAGAGCGGCTTGGTATTGCCGTCTGAAACGAGCAGCGCGTTTTTATGCCCCGCGAGGAAGCCGGGAATTTTGTCCAGCGCGCCCTTTTCGACAAGGATTTCCTTGATGTCGCAGCTGTGCTTCTGCCCGCAGGAGCAGAGAAATTCGCCGCGAAGAAGCTCTTTGACGTTCATGACCGGTATGCCTCCGTAAAGATATATTTTTCACTGTCTGCATTGTACAATACCTGCGCCGCGTTTGCAAGGAAACGGCGAGGGAATTCGCGCGAAGTTTTGGCCTGCGCATGCGGCGAAAAAGGAAACGGCACGGAGAATGGCGAATCATTGCGCAGAGATAAAAAAGCGGCGCGTCAGCGCCCGTGGGAGAAACGTATGAAAATTTTGCTGACAGCCTTCGAACCGTTCGGCGGCGAAACCGTTAACCCGGCGCAGGAAGCGGTGCGCGCGCTCGGCGGGCGGATTGCCGGAGCGGAGATCGTCCGGATCGACGTGCCGGTCGTGTTCGGAAAATCGATCGATACGGTCGTTCGCGCGATGCGCGCCGAGCGGCCCGGCGCGGTGATCTGCGTCGGCCAGGCGGGCGGACGCTTCGCCATCACGCCCGAGCGCGTCGCGATCAACCTCGACGACGCGCGCATTCCCGATAACGAGGGCAACCGGCCGGTCGATACGCCCGTCGTTCCGGACGGCGCGCCGGCGTATTTTTCGACGCTGCCGGTGAAGAGCATCGTCGCGCGCATCCGCGAGGCGGGCGTTCCGGCCGAGCTTTCCAATTCCGCCGGAACCTATGTGTGCAACCACCTGATGTACGGCGTGCTGCACCATATTGCGCGCGAATTTCCCGGAATGCGCGGCGGGTTTATTCATGTGCCGTTTTTGCATGAGCAGGCGCTGACGCGCCCGAATGTGCCTTCGCTGTCGATGCGCGATCTTACGGTGGGGCTGGAGGCAACTGTGGCGGCTGTGGCGGAGGAATAGAAGGCGGATCGGCGCGCGTGCCCGGCAGAAATGCCGGGTATTTTCATTCGTTGAAAAAGATTGCTTATTATTTTACAATACCTATTGACCTTGGACTGGCTCCAAGGCCTATAATGGGCGCGAAGGGGGTCGGCGGCTGTGGACGAAAACAAATATTCGATCGGGCGTTTTGCGGCGATTTTGGGAATTGACGCGGATACCATTCGGTATTATGAGAAAATCGGCCTTTTGCAGTCGCGCCGGGATGAGAACAACTATCGCTACTATACGGACACGGATTGCCGCACACTGATGACCTGCCGCGAGCTGCGCGCGCTGGGGTTTTCCATTGAAGAGCTGGCGGCGCAGCTGAACATGTCCGCCGAGACCCTTGCGGCAACGCTCCAGACGTATAACGGTTACTGTGCGGCGGGCGAAGATCCCGATTTCGGCAAGGATGCGTCTATGCTGGTCGATCTGTCCGAAGGCCCGTATTACGCGGTGAAGGGCGCGGCATGGATTTACAGTACTGTCGGCGGCCTGCACGTCGATGAAAAAATGCGCGTGGTCGATACGGACGGCCAGGTCATGAACGGTCTGTATGCGGTCGGCACGGATTCCATGGGCGTGCTGATGTCGGAAGAAAAGTTCTATCTGGGCTACGGCGGCGTGGCGATGGGATACGTGTTCTATTCCGGCTACGAGGCGGGCAAACAGGCTTCGTATTACGCCGAGGGCGCAGAGCCTGCGGATGAAACGCAGGCCGTGCTGGAGGCTGTTGCGGCAACCGGGACCTTCGGCGCGCTGCCGTATACGGCCATGCTGAACGCCGGGGTATCGGTAAAGAAAACGGGCGGAAACAAATTCGAAGTCAACGGCACGGCGGCGGCCGTCAGCGCGCTCACGGGCGAAAAGGCCAACTATGTCGCGGTGCTGCTCGACAGGCCGGAAGGAGCGGCGGACTGCGCGAAGGTTTCCAGCGCGAACGCGCTGGGCGAAGAAATCGACTCCTGCCTGTATGAGCAGACGGAAGCGGGCGTGGTGTGCCTGCAGCCGGTGACCGAGGAAATCCTTGCGACGGGCGGCTTTGTGCTGACGGCGCAGTGGGGCGATGAGGAAACCGCCTACACCTTCTGCGCGGGCACGCTGGCGCTGGATGATCTGGACTGCACGCTGACCGAGGAAGCGAAGGCGGCCGGAGTCGAGGGCGAATTTGAACTGTACGCCGAGGGCGGCTTCCGGTATACGCTGGAAGGCGGCGCCTCCGCGCTGTATCTGCAGAGTCCCGCTCCGGAAACGGCGTTCGCCGAGGCTGTGATCGTGAGCGTGAACGGCGAAGAAGCGGGCGAAACGGTGGAGCAGCCGGGCGCGGGCATCGTCTGCGCGGCGGAACTGACCGGCGCGAGTGAAGTGATCGTCGTGGTAGACTGGAACTTCTTCGTGCCCAAGCTGGACGTCTGGACGATGACGGTTTCGGACGTTCCCTATACGAATACCGTAACCTATACGTTCCAGATTCGCTGAGACCAAATTGCAGCGCATGCCCTCTGCCGCTGAGCAGAGGGCATGTTTTTTCTTGCGCCGTACTGGCAAAACTGCTATAATTAGCCAGGAATAACATCTGCGCACGAAAGGGAGAAAATGAATATGGCTGACTATTTCGGAAAGGAAACCCCGAAGCTGGGGTTCGGCTTTATGCGCCTTCCGAAGCTGGAAAACGGCGAAACGGATCTGGAGCAGGTTAAGCAAATGGTGGACGTCTTTATGGCGGCCGGGCAGACTTACTTCGATACCGCTTATGTATACGATAACGGCAAATCCGAGGAAGCGCTGCGCGAAACGCTCGTAAAGCGCTATCCGCGCGATACGTTCACCGTCGCCACCAAGCTGTGCGCATGGCTGCAAGGCCATGATGAAGCGAGCGCAAAGCAGCAGTTCTATACCAGCCTGGAGCGTACCGGCGCGGGGTATATCGATTACTATCTGCTGCACGCGCTGCAGGCCGACAACTATAAAAAATGCGACGAGTATCATCTCTGGGATTTCCTGCGTGAGCTGAAGGAAAAGGGGCTTGTTCGCCATTACGGCTTTTCCTTCCATGCTGCGCCGGAGCTGCTCGACGAGCTGCTGACGGCGCATCCGGATGTCGATTTCATTCAGCTTCAGCTGAACTACGCCGATTGGGAGAATGAGAAGGTACAGTCGCGCGCGTGCTACGAGGTGGCGCGCCGGCACGGCAAGTCCATTACGGTGATGGAGCCTGTCAAGGGCGGCCTGCTGGCCAATCCGCCCAAGGCCGTGCGCGAGCTGTTTGACGCGGCGGATCCGGGGATGTCCTACGCCTCGTGGGCCATTCGATATGTCGCCTCGCTCGACGGCATTATCACGGTGCTTTCCGGCATGTCCAATCTTGCGCAGGTGGAGGACAACGTTTCCTACATGAAGCAGTTCAAGCCGCTGACCGAGCGTGAGGAGGCGGTGATCGCGCAGGCAAAGACAATCCTCGCCCAGCAGAAATCCATTCCCTGCACGGCGTGCCATTACTGTATGGACGGCTGCCCGAAAAAGATTCCGATCCCGGAAATCTTTTCGGCCTGCAACGACTTTTTCCGCTATGAAAACAAGGCGCGCGCGGCGAAGATGTACCAGAACGCCGTGAAGGAAAAGGGAAAAGCGTCCGATTGCATCCGCTGCGGCAAATGCGAGAAAACCTGCCCGCAGCAGCTGAAGGTGCGCGGATTCCTGGAGGAAGCGGCGAAACTGTTCGATTGACGCGACGAAAAGCAGGGCGGCTTCGCCGCGCCTGCGGGCTGCGCAAGCAGCCGGCCCCATGAGGCGCGGAAGCGCCGAAAAGTTAAGGCAATACCGTATAATTCGCGTGAAGGATGACGAGATGGATTTGTGCCGGATGCGAATTGCAGATTTCGCAGGCGTACTGGAAGTACGTCAAGAAAGCTGCAGGCAGCAGACGGCGCAAAGGCGTCCGTCAACCTTTGCGCGACATTGTGCGGTATTGCCTTACAACAAACGCGGCGCAGGAGAAATCCCGCGCCGCGCTGTTGTATCCGGAAAAATCAGGCCATTGCGATTTTGCCGTTGGCGACGTTTTTGCCGGTCGCCTTATCGAAAAGAATGGCGTTTTTGCTGAAATCAAAGCGAACCTGGCTGTCGACCGGGTAGTCAACGTCCCCGAAAACGACGGCGGTGAGCATCGTGCCAGCCACGTCGAGCTTCACAGTGGTTTCCATGCCGGCCGGCAGCGTGGAATAAACGGTGCCCACGCGGCTGCCCTCATCGCTGATGTGGATGTATTCCGGGCGCACGCCGACGACCACGTCTCTGCCCGTCAGAGCGATGGGAGAACCGGCCGTGAATTTGCCCTTCAGCCCGCCGAAGGAGAGGAGCGCTTCGCTGCCGCTGACATTGGCCGTGCCGTCGATGAAGTTCATGGTCGGATTGCCCATGAAGTCGGCGACGAACAGGTTGGCCGGGTTGTTATACATTTCAAGCGGCGGCGCATACTGCTGCAGCACGCCCGTTTCCATGATGCACACGCGCGTGGAAAGCGTCATGGCCTCGAGCTGATCGTGCGTGACGTAGACGAAGGTGGAGTCCGTGTCGCGATGCAGGCGCTTGAGCTCGGTGCGCATTTCCATGCGCAGCTTCGCGTCCAGGTTGGAAAGCGGCTCGTCCATGAACAGCACTTTCGGCCCCGGAGCAAGGGTGCGGGCGATGGCCACGCGCTGCTGCTGGCCGCCGGAAAGTTCGCTGGGGTAGCGCTTTTCGAACTGTTCGATGCGAAGCATCTGCAGAAGCTCTTTCACGCGGGCCTGGATTTTCGCCTTGTCCCATTTGAGGTTTTCAAGGCCGAAGGCGATGTTCTGATAGACCGTCATGTGCGGCCAGAGCGCGTAGTTCTGGAACAGGAAGCCTACGTCGCGCTTGTTGGGGGGCAGGTTGATGCCCTGATCCGCGTCGAATACGACCTTGCCGTCGATGGAAATGCTGCCCTCGGTGGGCGTTTCCAGGCCGGCGATCATGCGCAGCGTCGTCGTTTTGCCGCAGCCCGAGGGGCCGAGCAGCGTGATGAATGCGTTGGATTCGATGGTCAGGTTCAGATTGTCCACGGCCACGAATTTGCCAAAGCGCTTGGTTACGTTTTTCAGAATGATTTCAGGCATCTCAGCCACCTACTCCCTTATCGATTGACGCGCCCGTCAGTTTATTGACCACGAGATTTACCAGCAGCACAACGAAGATAATCAGCAGGTTGATCGCGTTGCCGAACTGCGCCCAGCCCTTTTCAGAGTACTGCATGAGCATCGTGGTGAGGATGGTATTGCTGGTGGGCACCAGCAGCACGAACAGCGACAGCTCGCGCATGCAGGAAACCATCGGCAGCAGGTATCCCGAAAGGAAGCTGGACTTCTGGATCGGGAAGATAACCCGCGTCATGCGCTTCCACCACGGCACGCCCGTGATGACGGCCGCTTCTTCGATTTCGCCCGAAAGCTGCAGCATTGCGTTCACGCCCGAACGGGAGGCGAAGGGCAGATACTTCACTGCGCCCACCGTCGCCAGCAGCGCGAAGCCGCGCAGCCACGGAATATGGGAGGACATCGAAAGATAAATGGCGCCAAACGCCAGCGAAGGCATCAGATACGGGAAGAACGACAGGCTGTTCACCAGATTGGCCAGCTTGCTGCCGCGGCGCTTGGCCACGCCATAGCCGACCAGAATGCCGCTTGTGCCCGCGAACAGCGAGCAGGTAACGGCCAGCAGCAGGCTGAACCCGAGCGCCTTCCACACCTTGGCGGAGAGCAGAATGCCCGTGCTGTCGCCCTGATCGAGATAATCAAGGTTGCGGCCGATCCAGAAATCAAGCGTCATGTTCGACAGGCTGTAATCGCCGGCCTTGATGATGATCGACTCCATCGCGAACGTAATCAGCGGCAGAATGGCCACCAGAAGCAGCACCACGACGAGGATGATCGCAATGGGCGTATTCGCCCTGCGAAGATTGATCTGCGAAATCTGGCCGGACTTGCCGGTGACGGTGGTGAACTGCTTGCGCGAGTTGGTCACGCGCTGGTTGAGCAGCAGGACGATCACGCCGAAGGCGATCATAATCGCGGCGATGATATACGCCTGGCCGCTGTAGGTGTCCATGAGCGATTTCATGTTGGTGGAAAGCACATAGTAGCGCACGGGCGAGCCGAGGAATACCGGCACGGCGTAGGCGCTCATCGAGCTTGCGAACACCAGCAGGAACGTGGACAGCATCGCGGGCTTGACGATGGGCAGCGTGATGCGCGCGATAATGCGCAGCCGCGGCGTTTTGAGGATGGTCGCGGCTTCCTCGAGGTTGGCGTCCATGTTGCGCAGGATGCCGCCGATGAGGATATACGCAAACGGCGCGTAATGCAGGCCCAGCACCAGGCTGATCGGGAAATAGCCATATACCAGCCATTGCGGCGCGTAAATGCCGAACACGGCGGCAAGTATGCCGTTGGACGTGCCCGTGCCGATGTTGACGTTTTTAAAGAACGTCTGCCAGAACAGCGCCAGCGTCCACGAAGGCATGATATACGGGAACACGAACACTGTGGAGACGAACTTCTTGAAGCGGATATTGGTGCGGGTGATGAGAAACGCCACCGTGCCGCCGAAGAGAATGGCCATGCACGAGGCCGTCAGCGATACGGCGAGCGTATTGAACAGCGGGCCGTAGAACTGGAGCCAGCTGTTGGAGAGCTTCACGCCCATTTCGCCGCCGTCGTCGAGCGTAAAGAGCAGCTTCTTGAAATGATACAGCGTATAATCGCCGGATTTCAGGCCCAGGCTGCGCACGGCGCGGGCCTCGCGGCCGGAATGCACCGTAACGGTTTCCAGCAGCATGGAAAGGAGCGGGTACAGCGTCAGAAAGCAGAGCGCGACGAAGAAAATAAGCAGAATGATGTTGGCGGGGTTGGAAAAATAGGCCCGCGTTCTGCCCATCAGCCGGCGCATCTGAACCTTTCGGGTTTTCCGGGTTTGATCCATGTGGAACAGGCCCCCCCTGCAATTCTTAAAAATGCAGCGCGGCGGAACGGCAAGGCCGTCCCGCCGCAGCGCGAAGGAATGAGTTTACTGGATGTACTTCAGAACGAAGGAGTTCACATCCTCGAAGTTGTCCAGGATGTATTCCGCGTCTTCCATCACCAGCGCGTCCTTCCAGACGTCGATGGTCAGGTCGCCTTCATTGACCGGGATAGAGGCGTTGGGGGAGTAGGCGCCGATGTTCTTGCCCCAGGGCTGGAAGCCTTCCGCGCTCATCAGATATTCGATGAAGAGCATGGCGGTGTAGGGGCGCGTCGCGCCGGCGGACACCATGGCGTACATCGGATACATGAAGCCGGAGAAGGGCTCGACGGTATAGCCGTTCGCGCTCGCATCATACTGGGCGACGGTGAGGTTTTCGGTCAGCACGGAGGAGGAGCGCAGCTTGCTCAGCACGAACAGGCCGATCTTGCCAGCGGCAGTTTCCTGGCTGACTTCCTCGGCGATGGTGGTGTCGGAGGAACCGAAGGTGCAGTTGCTAAGGAATTCGGCGATCCACTTGTAGCCGGCGTTCTCATAGCTGCCCAGATCGATTTCTTCGCCCTTCCAGTCCTTGTACGCTTCGGCGAGCTTGGCGGACCAGGCGTCGCTGGTGAGCATGACCAGGAAGTTCATGTTGACGGTTTCGTTCTGCGGGTTCTTGAAGATGATGTTGCCCTTCATTTCCGGAGCGGTCAGTTCCCATACGTTCTTGATGGCGGGCACGTTGTCGCCGAGGTTGTTGTAGATGAAGAGCTTGTTGATGTACTGATGCACCAGCGGGCACAGATCGCCTTCGGCGAGGTTGTCCCTGACTTCGGCGGGCACATAGTTGACGACCCAGCCGTCTTCCATGGCGTAGGTCAGGGAAGCGCCGTCCTGGATCATGACCATGTCGGCGCCCTTGGCGGAACCGCTGATTTCGCTTTCGAGCTTGGTGTAGATTTCAGCGTCCTTGAGGTTGTTGGATTCAACCTTTACGCCGTACACTTCGCCGAACGCTTCCACGGCGTTGGCAATGCGGCTGGTGTTGCCGTAAACGATGAAGGTGCCCTCTTCGGCCAGCGCCTTTTCGACCAGTTCGTCATGGGTGAGGGTTTCGCCCTCGGCCACGACTTCGGCCACATCGGCCAGCGCGGGGATGGCGGAGAGCAGCATGCACAGCGCCATAACCAGAGCAAGCAGTTTCTTCATAAGAAAATCCTCCTCTTGTTGAGAAAATTTATTGTCCAGCCGAAGAAAACTCCGGCAAAAGACTCACAGCTGCGTCAGCGCCCGCAGGCG
>SFFS01000088.1 GCA_004557805.1 Clostridiales bacterium
GCCTTCGGGCGTCGAATCGAACGTGGAGCAGTATTTGATGTAAAACTGCCCGCAGCCCTGCGCGCGCAGCCATTCGAGCGCGTGCAGAGATTGCCGCACGGCGCTTTCGCGCGCCATGGTGCGGGTTTTGAGCGAAACCACCAGCGTCTGCGCTTCGGCGGGCGGCGCGTCGGACGGAATGCCGTTAAAAAGGCAGGTTCGCAGTCCGCCCTGCACCAGAAACGAGGCAACGTCGCTCGCGCCGGTGAAGTCGTCGGCAATGCAGCCAAACAGGGGCATGAGGTTGCCTCCTCCGTGCGGATTACAGGCTTTTAGGAAATAGGCGCAGCTTCCGCTTCCATCACAATCGGCTCGCCCTTCACGGAGAGTAGACCGTCCTCCGCAAGGACGGTTTCGCCGCTGATGAGGTTGCGATACGCGCCGTCCGGGACGCCGGAGCGGATCAGCGCAGGCTTTCCTTCCGTGCTGAACACGCCAACGAGCCGCTTTCCATCCTTGCGATATTCCGCGCGCAGAACGCCGTGGCCTGCGTCGGCCAGATGATAGCTGCCCTCGCGCAGCAGCGGATGGCGGCGGATTTCATAGAGGGCGCGGAGCGCCTTTGAAATATCCTCGCCGCCGCGCCAGTCGATCGGGTCGCGCTCGAACAGGCTCGGCCGGTGTTCGCAGCTCGCCTCCTGCCCGTTGTACAGCAGCGTCATGCCCTTCTGGAAATACAGGAAGGCCGTCCAGTTCCGGCGCGCAGACGGAGAGGGTACCATGAACGCCGCGCGCGGCCGGTCGTGATTTTCCATGAAGCGCAGCTTTACGTAGTTACCGGGGTAGATGCACTCCTGCCGGTTGACGGCCTCGGCGTACTGCGCGAGCGTTTCCTCCCCGCACAGGCAGCGCGTCCAGTCGCCGTAGACGTCGTATTCATAGCTGATATCGAACGCGCGAAAAATCTCCGCGTCGGACAGGCTGCTCATGCCGCGCGCGCGGTTGGCGGCGGTGAATTCCGGCTCCACGCTTTCGCTCAGCCAGATGCAGCCGGGGCGCACCGCTTCCACTTCTTCGCGCGCCTTCAGCCAGAACTCCAGCGGCACCAGCGGGGCCACGTCGCAGCGGAAGCCGTCGACGATGCCCGCCCAGAATTTCAGCGTTTCAATCTGATACGCCCACAGCGCGCGGTTGCCGTAATCGAGGTCGATGATGTCCGACCAGTCGCCGATGCGGTTGCCGAACGAGCCGTCAGGCTTGTGATAGAACCATTCGGGGTGGTTCTGCGCCAGCCAGGAATCGGGCGAGGTGTGATTATACACCACGTCGATGATGCACTTCATGCCGCGCGCATGGATGGCGGCTACGAGGCGGCGAAAATCCTCAAGCGTGCCGAATTCGGGGTTGACGGCGCGATAATCCGCAATGGCGTAGGGGCTGCCCAGGCTGCCCTTGCGGCATTTTTTGCCGATGGGGTGAATGGGCAGGAACCAGATCACGTCCACGCCCAGCGCGCGGATGCGGTCAAGGTCTTCCTCCACCTTTGCGAAGGTGCCCTCCCGGCTGTATTGCCGGACAAAAACGGAATACATCACCTGATTGCGCAGGCAGGTCGATGTTTCAAACGCCATGTTCATTCTCCTCCGCATCGATTTTTCTGCGCATAGTATGCGTTCATCCTGCGGCGTTGTCAAGACGCGAAATGATCCGCGATGAAATTACCTGCAGGCGGAGGCCGGGGCGGATTGCTTTATCCTCTACTTTTTCAAGCCGCTTGACAAGCTCGAATGACAATAGTATAATGCATTTTGACAATGATAGTTGTCATACAGACAAAGAATGTTGTCAGGAGGTGGCGCTGTATGATCCTGCGGAATCGCTTGAAGGAACGCAGAGCCGCACTGAACGTTAATCAGCAGGAGATGGGGCGCTTATGCGGCGTATCACGGCAGACGATCAGTCTGATCGAGCGCGGCGATTATTCGCCGTCCGTCACCCTTGCTCTGACGATTGCAAAGGTATGCGGTGTTACGGTTGAAGAAGTTTTCTGTTTGCAGGAGGAAGCGGAAAATGAAAAATGATGAAATCAGAAGCGCCAACCGCAAGGCTCTCCCCAAGTTCCTGCTTGTTTTAGCTGCGTGTATGGTTCTTGGCGGAGCGGCCGGTTATAGTGCTGCGAAGTACGGACTGGACACAATGGCGGGGACAATGAAGGATGCAGGGGCGTTTTTCGGAACGCACATCGCCCCGTGGATGATGCTGGCGGCGGCGGTAATCGTGCCGGTCGTCTGCATCCCAATTTATCGGCGCGCAAAGAAACTGGCTGCTGCGTGGGATGGCGAGGATGAGGATACCTCGGACGCGATAGACAGAAAGCTGTCTGCGGTGATCTGGCTCACAAGCGCAGTCCTGATCCTTTCCTATTTTCTGATTGCAGCGACCTATTCCGGCGGCTTTGCAACATTTGACAGCAAGAGCGGCACGATGCTTCTTTGTATCGGCATTGCCGCTTTCTTCGCCATTATGGTTGAGACGACCATTATTCAGCAAAAGTGCGTGGATACAGCAAAGCAGATCAATCCCGAAAAGAAAGCGTCCGTCTACGATATGAGATTTCAAAAGAAGTGGATGGAGGCCTGCGATGAAGCCGAGAAAATTATGATCGGCAAGTGTGCGTTCAAAGCATACTCTGCAACAAACGTGGTCTGCACGATTTTAGCCATTGTGCTTGCCGTTTGTGCGCTTGTGTTCGATATAGGATTTTTGCCTTCGCTTACGGTATGCCTTGTCTGGAGCATCAATATATCGGTGTACTGCAGGGAAGCAATGCGCTATTCCAAAGCTGGAAATAAAATCTCGTAGTTTCTTTCAAGGAGGGAATTTTTAATGAGAATCAGCAGCAAAGGTTGTTTTATTTTAGCGGCCGCCTGGCTTCTGGTGTCGCTGATGTGGTTCTTCTGGGTGAAAAATACCGCCATCGGCGTTGTATGGCTGATTGTCGGAGGAATTGAATTAATCCTTGCTTTTATCATGCGCCAGAAGGAAAAACACAAATGAATGGAAATTCTTACCTCATTTTGCTTGCCCTGTTCCTTCTTGTGAGCATCCCAAGGATGAAACGGCAAAGGAGGATGGCGGCGGTCAGGCATGCTTTGAATCAGAAAAAACAAAACAAGGAGAATCATGTTATGAAAGATCTGGCAAAACGGTTTATCGGAGAAGAGTGCATCATCTATACGGTCGCTTCGGACAGCGGCAGCATACAGGGCGTTATTAAAGAAGTCGCGGACGGCGGTATGATAATAGACAGAAAATCCGGCGAACGGGAAATCATCAATCTCGACTTTGTTACCCGCATCCGGCAGTATCCGAGAAAGAAAAACGGAAAGAAGAAGGACGTCGTACTGGACTAAGCGTACACAAAATAATCGTTTCCGCATACAAAAAAAGCGCTCCGCGCTTTCACGCGGAACGCCTCCATGCGTCTGTTCAGCCTTCGATGGCAATGCTGTGCGGCCCTTCGACCTTTTTCACGTCCTTGCGCGGGACTTCGATCATCAGCACGCCGGATTCGTATTTGCACTTGACCTCTTCCGGCTTTACGTCGCCCACGTAGAACGTGCGCTCACAGGTGCCGACATACCGTTCCTGACGGATGACGCGGCGGCTCTTCTTGTCCTCCTCGTTCTTATCGACGCCCTTGCTGGCGCGGATGGTCAGATAGCCTTCTTTCAGCTCGATGCTGATTTCTTCCTTCTTGAAGCCGGGCAGGTCGACGGCCAGCTCGTAGCTGTCCTCCGTCTCGTGCACGTCGGTGCGCATCACGTGCGCGGCCTTCTTTCCGTAAAGCGCCTTGTCGGCGTTCCACATTTCGCGGCCAAACGTATCGTTAAACAGTTCGTCAAACAGATTTTCAGTGAACATCATAGGCAGCATACTTCAGACTCCCTTTCTGTTGATGCGCCCATTTGGGGTGCGTGTTTTTTGATTGCGTACCATTCCGGGGGACTCTCTCGACCCCTCTTTCTTGGTACATGCGCATTATAGCACTGCTGTTAGCACTGTCAAGAGGTGAGTGCTAACGTTCACAGATTGTTCATTTTTTTTATTTTTTCGGCGCAAAAGCGCCTTGGAGCTGCGCCGGCAATGCGAAGCGGACATCATTATGCATTGGCGGCTGCGTTTGTACGGGCGCGTCGCCGCGCCGGCAATGAAGGGATTGCTTCATCAGGACGGAACCGTTTGCCGGGATGGGGCAAAAATGTCCCTCCGGCGGGGCAAATCCGGCGCTTCGCATTGCGCTCCCTGCAATTCCGTGCGCTGCCTGCGGCGCTTTGAAGGCGGGAACCCGGGTATTTATACGACAGCATGAAAATAAATTCCTATAAACAGCAGGAATTTATTTCATTGACATTTTCTTCAGGCATATGGTATAAACTATGTAATAAAGCGATAATTGGCTCGAACAATTATCAAAAAAGAAAGGGGAAATCACTGAATGAAGCGCCTTCTCTGCATCCTGCTCGCGTGCACGCTGCTCGTCTCTCTTGCCGGATGGGCCCTGGCGGATACCTATTCCGCTACGGTTCCCGGCTACAACGGGGACATGACGGTGGAAGTCGATCTCGACGGCGATACGATCACCGCGATCCGCATTCCCGAAGATCATGAATCCTCGCCCGTGAAAAAGCGCGCGTTTCCCGTAATGATCGATCGCATCCTCGAGGCGCAGACGCCCGTCGTCGACAGCCTCACCGCCGCCACGTTCAGCTCTTATGCTATCAAGTCCGGCGTGGCTGAAGCGCTCAAGCAGGCGGGCAGGGAAGTCGGCGCGATCAGCTTCTACAATGAAGAGAGCACGGCCGAACCGGTGAAGCTCGATGCGGTGGAGGCCGATATCGTCATCATCGGCGCGGGCCCCGCGGGCCAGTCCGCCGCCATTGCGGCCGCTGAAGCTGGAATCGACGCGAGCCGGATCATCGTGCTGGAGAAGCTCGATATCACCGGCGGCAACGGAAAATTCGACATGGTGCTGTTCAACCATGCGGGCAGCAAGGCGCAGGAGCTGGCGGGCATCGAGGACAGCGCCGAAAAGCTGTTTGAAGACCGCAAGGCCGGCGGCGCGTGGGATTCCGACGCGCGGCTGATGGCCGAGGCGGAGATGACCATGCAGATGGACGAATGGTATCGCGGCATGGGCATTGAGCTCAATTATGTTTACGATACCCGCAGCCATCTCGCCGAGAAGGACGCTTATGCGGGCGAAGAACTGCTCGACGGCATCGAGGGCCGCGTCAAGGAACTGGGCGTCGATCTGCGCACCGGCACGCGCGCCGTCGATTTCATCATGGAGGATGGCCGTCTGGCGGGCGTTACCGCGCAGCATGGCGGCGAGATTTACGATATCCGCGCCAAGGCCGTCGTTATCGCGACCGGCGGTTTCTGTCAGAATCCTGAACTGCTGGCCAAGTATACCGCCGAGGGCACCGAGAAGCTCCGCTCCTCCAACCAGATCGGCGCGACCGGCGATATGGTGCCGCTGTTTGAAAAATACGGTTTCCAGCTGGGCCACATGGACAAGACGACCGTGTTCAGCTTCATGATCAGCCGCGGCCGCGAGCTGACCGGCGAGCGCGTCGCTCCGCAGTCCTACGACTACGTGCAGGTGAACGTCGACGGTCAGCGCTTCACCAACGAAACCGTTTCCTACGGCCTGCCCCGCGCGCTTGACGTGATGGCGCAGCCTGGCGGCAAGTCCTTCATGATTTTCGATCAGTCGATGGTGGATTTCTCCTTCCGCATCGGCAAGCACGCCAAGGCGGGCCTCATCGAAAAGGCGGATACGCTGGAAGAACTGGCTGAAAAGCTCGGCATCAACGCCGAAAACCTCGTCCAGACCGTTGCCGATTATAATAAGTTCGCTAACGGCGAAATCAAGGAAGACCCGTTCCGCGGCGAAAAGGTTCCGGCCCGCCCGATCAACGCCGAAGGCCCGTATTACGGCATGCAGATCGAATCCGCGATCCACATGACCAAGGGCGGCGTCGTCTGCGATGAAAACGCGCGCTGCCTCGACGCGAACGGCGCGGTCATCCCTGGCGCGTTTGCCGCCGGCGAGGTCACCGATACCAGCGCCAACTTCTCCGCCGCGTTTGTGTTCGGCCGCATCGCCGGCCAGCAGGCTGCGGAAGAAATTCTTGGGAAGTAAGCAAAAGCACGCTTTTCCGGCATCCGTTTCGGGTGCCGGTTTTTTATGCGCGCCCTGCGCGCTTGAGATTCTGCGCCGCGCCTGTTATAATGAAGGCGGCGGTTCAGAAATACCAAAGAGAGGTTATGACATGTTTGAACAATTCCGCCGGCAGATCGAAGCGTATGATACGATCATCATCCACCGGCATAAAAATCCCGACGGCGACGCGCTTGGCAGCCAGATTGGCCTCAAGCGCCTGATCGAAGAAAACTATCCCGAAAAACACGTGTACGCTGTGGGCGACGAGGCGGGGCGCTATGCGTTCATGGCGGGTTCCGTCATGGACGAAGTGCCGGACGAAACGTACCGGGGCGCGCTGGCCATCCTGCTCGATTCGTCGGCCGCATCGCTTGTGAGCGATACGCGCTATACGCTCGCCAGCGCCACGGCGCGCATCGACCATCATCTGTATCTGGGCGCGCTGACGCAGACGGAGGTGATCGACTCGTCCTTCGAAAGCTGCTGCGGGCTGATCGCCGCCTGCGCGCAGGAGTGCGGCTGGAAGCTTTCGCTCGAGGCCGCTACGGCGATTTTTACCGGCATGGTGACCGATTCCGGCCGATTCCGCTACGATGCGACCAACGCGCGCACGTTCCGCCTGGCGGCCTATCTGATGCAGCAGCCGATCGACACGAACGCGCTCTACCGCAGCCTCTATGCGGTCGATTTCGCGCAGGTGCAGCTGCGCGCGCGCTTCGCGCTGAAGATTCGCTTCACCGAGCATAACGTCGCCTACGTCTACACCACGCGCGAGGAGATGCGGGAATACGGCGCGGACGATTTCAGCGTTTCGCGCGGCATGGTCAACGTCATGGCCGATATTGCGGGCGTACATATCTGGGTGAACTTCACCGAGGGCGAAAACGGAGGCGTGCTCTGCGAGCTGCGCTCCGACAGCGCGAACATCAACCCCGTCGCCGTGGCGTTCGGCGGCGGCGGCCATCAGAAGGCGAGCGGCGCGACGATCGCCGACCGCGCGGCCGCGATGAAAATGCTGGAGGCTCTTGACAAGCTGGCGGAGGAAACGAATTGAACACGGAAAAAACACGGCTCATCCTTGAAAAAATCAGGCAATACGATTGCGTAATGATCTTCCGCCACGGCTGCCCGGACGGCGACTGCGTGGGCGCGAGCAAGGGACTCAAGCGCATTTTGCAGCTGAGCTTTCCCGAAAAACGGGTGCTGATCGTCGATCCGGAGCGATCGGAGTATCTGGCTTTTCTGGGCGCGGACGACGCGCCCGTGGACGACGGCGTATACCGCGGGGCGCTGGGCGTCGTGGTCGATACCGGTTCGGCCGCGCGCATTTCCAACCCCAAATACGCGCTCTGCCGCGAGCTGGTGAAGATTGACCACCACCCGGACGCAGACCCTTACGCCGCGCTTTCCTGGGTGGAGGAAGACTGCTCGTCGGCGTGCGAGATGATCGCTGCGTTTTACGCGGCCCATCAGACGGAGCTGAAGCTGGACGCGCAGGCGGCGACGTATATCTATCTGGGCATGGTGACCGATTCCGGCCGCTTCCGTTATCCGGGCGTGAACGGGGATACGCTGCGCTATGCCGCGCTGATGCTCGATGCGGGCGTGGACACGGAGCGCCTGTACGCGCAGCTGTATCTGCGCGATGAAAAATCGCTGCGGTTTCAGGCGTATGCGCTGGAAAACTTCGGGCGGACCGAAAACGGCGCGGCGTATCTGTTCGTCGATCGCGGCACGCAGGAGCGGTTCGGCCTGTCCTTCGAGGAGGCGAGCGCCGGCATCGGCTATCTGGAGTCGATTCGCGGCTGCCTGTGCTGGCTGGCGTTTATCGATGCGGGGGACGGCTCCATCCGCGTGCGGCTGCGGTCGCGGTTCGTATCAATCAACGGTCTTGCCGAACGCTATCGCGGAGGGGGACACGCCTGCGCCAGCGGCGCGACGGTTTTCAATCCGGAAGAGGCGCGGAAACTCATCTCCGAGGCGGACGCCATTGTTAGACAATACAAACAGACGCATTCCGACTGGCTGTAAAGCCGGCCGGTTTTTTCTTTCACGATACGGTTGTTCCAGACAAATTCAAATATTTGTTAATGTTGATATTGACACAAGCATATTGGCGTGATAGAATAAAAGCACAGACGGGCCGCGGGGCCCGTCAAGTCGACTTTTTCAAAGGGAGATTGGAAAAATGAAAAAGGTTCTCGGTCTCGTTCTGGCTCTGGTTATGATCCTGAGCTGCATCCCCGCCATGGCGGATGATATCGACTGGCGCGCCTGCGAAGGCGGCGAACTGATGGTTTATGTCGGCTGCGACGAAGAACACGGCGCCGCTGTCGTCAAGGCCTTCCAGGAGAAGACCGGCATCAAGACGAGCTACACCCGCCTGTCCGGCAACGACTGCTATACCCGCATCCTTGAAGAGCGCGAGAATCCGCAGGCCGACATCTGGTACGGCGGCACCTGGGATCCGTACATCGCTGCTGCGAACGCGGGTCTGCTCTATGCCTACGAAGACTGCAACCATGCCCCCTATAAGTCCGAGAACTACGGCGTGGGCGAGCCCTACTGGTTCGGCATCTATTCCGGCTACATCGGCTTCATCTGCGACATGGACGCTCTTGAAGAAGCCGGTCTGGAAGCGCCCACCTGCTGGGCCGATCTTGCCAAGCCCGAATACAAGAACATGATCGTCATGGCCAACCCCGGCGCGACCGGCACGGGCGTGATGACCGCTTCCATCCTCTTCCAGCTCTACGGCGAAGAAAAGGCCCTCGAAATGATCGCCTCCTTCGACCCCAACGTTGTGACCTATGTTAAGACCGGCTCCGGCACCTCCGCCATGGTCTCCACCGGCGAAGCGGCCATCGGCGTCGGCTTCCTGCACACCGGCCTGATGTACATCGACGAAGGCTACGACAACATCGTGAAGAACGAAATCGCCGCCGAAATGCGCGACGGCCGCACGATTCCCGCCTCGGGCGGCGGCTGGACGTGGACCGACCTGCGCAAGTTCAACACCCTGCTCGAATACTCGGGCAACTGCAAGGACACCGACATCCGCAACCGCTACGACGCCGTGGCCCGTTTCTTCCGCGCCTACTTCTATTTCGAGAAGGTGAAGCGCTTCGGCGACGTGCCCTGGTATGCCAAGCCCCTCGGTTCGGCCGACCCCGAGCTGAAGCGTCCCCGCGACTCGCGCGAATTCGTCATGCAGCGCATGATCGAGGACATCGACTTCGCCATCCGCTATCTGCCGGCCGAACGCGATCTCTACCGCGTGACGAAATGGACGGCGCTGGCGCTCAAGTCGCGCTTCTGCCTCTTCGAAGGCACGTTCCGCAAGTACCACAGCATCGACGGCTACGAACACGACTGGAAATGGTATCTCGAACAGGCCGCCGACGCAGCCGAGGAATTCATCACCAACAGCGGCTATTCGCTCTACACCGCGACCGGACCGGCCACCAGCTACCGCGACCTGTTCGCCTCGGAGAACGCGCAGAGCGTCGAGGTCATCCTCGCCCGCGACTATAATTCGGCGCTGGGCGTCTTCCACAACGCCAATTTCTACACCATCAGCGCCTCGTACGGCAAACCGGGCATGACGCGCAAGATCGTCGACAGCTACCTGATGGCCGACGGTTCGCGATTCACGGACAAGGCCGGCTGGGAAACCATGGAGTTCAAGCAGCAGTGTTCGAACCGCGACCCGCGCCTGGCCCAGACCATCCG
>SFFS01000089.1 GCA_004557805.1 Clostridiales bacterium
AAGGGTTAGTCGTCGCTTCGCTCCTCCCTCCGGAAATTCCGAAGAATTTCAGAAGGCGGGTTTCCTCCGCCAAAAAACGATAGTTTTTTGACGGCCTGAAATGGCGCGGTGAAACCGCGCCATTTTAGATTGTCCCTTACGCTTTTTCCGGCGCAAGCTGTCCGCGCTCCCAATGCCTGCGGCAGAGAGCGACGTAACTTTCGTTGCCGCCGAGCATGATCTGTTCGCCCGTCTTGACGACCCGGCCGTCGAACACGCGCGCGTTGCAGGTGGCCTTGCGGCCGCACCAGCAGACGGTTTTGATTTCCTCGATCGTATCGGCCCAGGCCAGCAGCCAGTGGCTGCCTTCAAACAGGTTGCCCTGAAAATCGCTGCGCAGGCCGTAGCAGATGACGGGGACGTTCATTTCATCGACGATATCGACAAGGCGGCGCACCTGCTCTTTTTTGAGAAACTGCGCCTCGTCGACGATGACGCAGTCGTACTGCGAAAGATCGAGCGAGTCCAGCTCTTCCACGTAGAAGCAGGGGGCCTGCAGACCCGCGCGGGAGCCGACGAGCCGCGCGCCGTCGCGGTTGTCAAGCCGGGGCTTGAGCATGAGCGCTTTCTGGCCGCGCTCCTGATAGTTGTACTGAACCATGATCGCGTTGGCCGTCTTGGACGAGCCCATCGCGCCATACCGGAAATACAGCTTTGCCATGAAATACCTCGAATGCTGCGTTATTTATCGGGCGTAAAGCGCTCGAAGATGGGGTAATCGTAGCCTTTTTCGCGGGCGCTGTCAAGAGCCTGCTGGCTGCGGATCGTCCAGGCGGCGAAGAGCGGACGATACAGGCGCTTCATCAGCCACATGGAAGGGTTCCCGTCGCTTTCGGCCTGATAGGCGACGAAATGCGGACGGCCCAGCGCGTTGATGAGCAGATATTTGAGCGCGATGTGCGTGGCGAAATTCATTTCGCTCCGGTTCCACTTGCCGCCGGAGGCCAGCTGGCCGCGAATGACGTCCGGCGCGTTTTTGCGGAAATACAGCACCGCGCGCGGGTCAAACGATTCGACGCAGTACGGCCCCTTGTAGGCCCGCAGGAATTTGAGCGTTTCCGCGGCGATGCGCGCCGCGCCGCCGTAGTGCTTCACCTCGACGATCAGCGGCACGCGCCCGGCTACGAGATTGAGCACCTCGGAAAAGAGCGGCACGCGCGAACCGTCGGGCAGCGGAATTTTGCAAAGCTCCGCGTAGGTCAGCTCGCGGATTTTCCGATCCACGCCGCAGACGCGCTTGAGCGTTCCGTCATGATGGACGACGAGCATGCCGTCGCGCGTGAGCTGCACGTCCAGCTCGATGCCATACCCGTTCTCCGCGGCGAGGCGGAAGGCCTCGAGGCTGTTTTCGGGCACGGACTGGTTGCCGTCGTGCAGGCCGCGATGCGCGTACAGCCAGCCGCGCAGGGCGCGGTCGTCAGGATGCGCGGAGGAAGGCGCGATCAGGACGAGATACAGAATGATAAGCAGCAAAGCGATCAGAAGCCAGATCATTTTCAGTCATCTCCCGCATCGAAAGCTTCAAGTTTGTCCTTGGGCATTTCCGGACGGCTGTCGCCGTGCTTGGTAAGGCTGATGGTCACGAACGAGCAGGCCACCATGATGGCCGCGTAGGGCATCAGCGTCTGATAGCCCACATGCTCCAGCAGCCAGCCGCTGATGATGGGCGTGGCGATCTGCGCGGCCATGGAGAAGGTATAGTAGTAGCCGGTGAACTTGCCCACCTCGCTGCTCCTGGAAATTTCCACCACCATCGGGTAGGAGTTGACGTTGATCATCGACCAGGCCACGCCGACGAGCGCGAAAATCGCGTATACGCTCGCGTGGAACGTCTTGTAGAAGCCCGCCGCAGCGAAGCATGCGGCCAGCAGCAGCACGCCCGCCTGGATGACGCGCTTGCGGCCGAATCTGCTGGAAAGCGCGCCCACGGGAATATAGCTGCACACCGCGCCGACGGTCGCGATCATCAGGCAGCGCGAAGCGGCCTTGATGTCGTAGCCCCACTGAACGTTGACGTATTTGGTGAACGCGGAGGTGACGGCGTTGTAGCCCATGAACCAAAGCGATACGGAGCACAGGATGAGAATCAGGCTCCTGCGCAGTTCGGGCGAAAGCGCCCGGAAACCGGCTTTGCCCGCTTCCGGCTGCTCCTCGGGCTGCGGCTGCTGCGCGTCGAGCGCTTCGTTGATTTTCTCCACCTCGGCGGCGAGCCTGTTCTCGCGGATGGTGAGGAATACGATCACAACGGAAACGGCCATGAGGATCGACACGGCGAGGAACAGGAGCGTGTAGTCCTCGCTGCCGGCCGCGTCCTTGGTGACGAGAAAGCCCGTCACGCCCAGCGTGAACACGCCGCCCAGCGCGCCCATGAGGTTGATGATGGCGTTGCCCTTGCTGCGCAGCGGCTTGGGGGTTACGTCGGGCATCAGCGCCACGGCGGGGGAGCGATAGGTGCCCATCGAGACGAGCAGCAGGCACAGCGCGACGACGAACAGCGCCAGCTTGCCGGATTTTTCGGCTGCGGGCAGCAGGTTCATCAGGATTACGGCGGCGGCGGTGCCGCCGAGAATGAACGGCATGCGGCGGCCGAGCTTCGTGCGGCAGCCGTCAGAAAACTTGCCGAACAGCGGCAGCAGGAACAGCGCGAGGATGTTGTCCAGCGCCATGATGACACCCGCAATGCTGTCGGGTACGTCGAAGGTGTTTTTGAGGATAAGCGGGATTACGTTGTCGTACAGCTGCCAGAACGCGCAGATCGACAGAAACGCGAAGCCGACGAGCACCGTGCGTTTGTAGTTGAGCTTCATGAGGTTCCCTCCGTTTGCAGTGATAAAGCGCCGCTTCCATGATAATCCGGAGGAGCGGGGATGTCAACGGCGCGGCTGCGTTTCTTTCCCGCGCGCCGCGCGGAAAAATGATTTGCCAAGCGGAATATCTGTGCTACAATAAGGAAGGAATGAAAACGGCGGGGAGAAGCGAAATGCATCTTTTTTTGACGGGAGAAAAGCGCGTAGGCAAGTCCACGCTGGTGCAGAAACTGCTCGAAGGGCACGAAACGCCCGCGGGTTTTTATACGAGAAAATCGGAGGCGGCGGGCTGCCTGGGCGTGCATCTGCTGCGCGCGGCCACCGGCGAAGCGCCGTGCGAGGCGAACCGGCTGTTCGCCTGCGGCGGAAAGCGTAAGCCGGATATGACGCAGCGGTTCGAACGGCTCGGCTGCGCCGCGCTGGAGGACTGCGCGGGCGCGAAGCTGATCGTGATGGACGAAATCGGCCCGCATGAAGCGGAGGCGGAGGCGTTTCAGCGCGCCGTACTGCGCGTGCTCGACGGCGAAACGCCGGTGCTGGGCGTGCTGCAAAAAGCGCCTTCGGAGTTTCTCAACGCGATTAAGCGTCATCCGAAGGTGCGCGTGGTAACGGTAACGGAAGCGAACCGCGAGGGGCTGGCCGCGCGCGTCGCGCCGCTGATCGGCTTTTCGCACGGCGGCGAACCGGATTCCTACGGCGCGATCGTGCTGGAGGAGGGACACGTGCTGATGATCCGCAACGGAAGCAAGTGGTCGTTCCCGAAGGGACGGCGCGAGGCGGGCGAATCGGAAGAAGAAACCGCCGTGCGCGAAACGCGCGAGGAGACGGGAATTGACGCGGCGCTCGAGCCCGGCGCGTTTGCAACGGTAAAAAGCGCGCGCCCCGGCGACGAGCGGCTGGTGACGTTTTATCGCGCCAGGAGCGTAAACGGCCTGCAGGAGCCTTCCTGCGGCTTTGAAATTCCCGAGGCGCAATGGGTTCCCATCGAGGAGGCGGCCGCGCGGCTGACCTTCCCGCAGGACAGGCAGGCGCTGGAGGCGATTCTGCGGCAGGCATGACGGAGGCGTTTCTCCCCCGCCGCGCAGGGAAAGAGCGGCGGGGTTCTTTTTTTGCGCGCGCTGCGCGCTGAAACGATTCGCTGCACCCCTTCCCAAATGGGATAGCCTGTGCTATCATGGGTTCTTACGGAGGAAAACAGAGAGACGATGCAAAACGAGAAACGGGGACAACAGAAAAAAGAAGCGCGCCTGCTCTGGCGGTTCCTGCGGGGGAGCGCGGCGCTTTTCGCCGTGAGCATTCTCTGCGCGGGGCTGATGGCGCTGGCCGATATGATTACGCCGCAGATTATCCGCGTGGCGGTCGATAACGTGATCGGCGGAAACCCCATGACGGAGGGAACGTTTGCAGCGCGGCTCGTGGCGCGCGCGGGCGGCGCGGAATATCTGCACGCGCGGCTGTGGGCGCTCGCTGCGGCCGTGGTGGCGGTGGCGCTGGTGAAAGCCGCTTCGCAGTATTTTTTCCGCGTGACGAACACGACGGCGACGGAGACGTTTGTAAAAACCGCGCGCGACGCGCTGTTTACGCACATCGAGCATCTGCCGTTTTCCTGGCATATGCAGAACAAGACGGGCGATATCATCCAGCGCTGTACGTCCGATATCGAAACGATCAAGCGCTTCATTTCCGAACAGATGACGAACGTGTTCCGCATCGTCATTCTGGTCGTGCTTTCGATGGGGTTCATGTTCTCCATGAACGTGCCGCTGACGCTGATCGTGCTGGCGCCGATGCCGCTGATCGTCGTCTATTCGATCCGTTTCCATCGGAGCATCCGCGAGGGGTTTATCGAGTGCGACGAAAACGAGGGCAAGCTCTCGGCCATGGTGCAGGAGAACCTCACCGGCGTGCGCGTGGTGCGCGCGTTCGGGCGCGAGCGCTATGAGCGCGACCGCTTTCGCGAGCATAACGAGTTTTATACCGGCCTGTGGGTAAAAATGTCGCGGCTGATGGCGCGCTTCTGGTGCACGTCCGATCTGCTTTCGTATGCGCAGGCGATGCTGGTGGTCGTGTTCGGCGCGGTGTTCTGCATCCGCGGCTGGATGACCAGCGGCGAATATATCGCGTTTATCTCCTATAACAGCCTGCTGACATGGCCCATCCGCGAGCTTGGCCGCATGATTTCGGATATGAGCAAGGCGGGCGTTTCGCTGGAGCGGCTGGAATACATCATGGATTCGGAGACGGAGCGCGACAGGCCGGACGCCTGCGCGCCCGATCTGAACGGCGATATCGCCTTTGAACACGTCAACTTCGCCTATGAGGGCTGCCCGCAGATGCTGCATGACGTGAACTTCACCATGAAGGCCGGCACGACGCTGGGGATTCTGGGCGGAACCGGCAGCGGCAAATCGACGATGATGCTCTTGCTCGACCGGCTGTACGATCTGCCGGCCGAAAACGGCCGGATCACCATCGGCGGCGTGGATGTGGCCGACATGCAGGCCGAGTATCTGCGCCGCAATATCGGCATCGTTCTGCAGGAGCCGTATCTGTTCTCGCGCACGCTGGGCGAGAATATCGGCATCACAAAAGAGGGCATTACGCTTACCGAGATCCGGGAGGCTGCGCGCGCGGCGTGCCTGGAAGAGACGGTCGATTCGTTCAGCGGCGGGTTTGAGACGTTCGTGGGCGAGCGCGGCGTGACGCTTTCGGGCGGACAGAAGCAGCGCGCGGCCATCGCGCGGATGCTCACGCAGTCGACCCCCATCATGATCTTTGACGATTCGCTTTCCGCCGTCGATACCGAGACGGACGCGAAAATCCGCGCCGCCATAGAAAAACGCTTCGGCAGCGCGAGCATCATTCTCATTTCGCACCGCATCACCACGCTGCAGAAGGCCGATCAGATTCTGGTGCTCGATCACGGCCGCATCGCCGAGCAGGGCACGCATGAGGAGCTGAAAAAGTCCGGAGGCATCTATCAAAAGATTTACGAGATTCAGTCCCTTGCCGGAGAGGAGGCGGCGCAATGAGCCAGAGAAGGAAAGAGGAGCATGTGTCGCTGCCGTTCTTCGGCATCGGGAAGATTCTGCCCTATACGAAAAAATTCCGGCGGACGCAGCTGGCGATGGTATTCTTCGGCCTATGCGGAACGGCTGTGGATATTGAGCTGCCGCTTTTGCAGCGCTACGCGCTGAACCATTTCGTCGGCGGAGGCACGCTCGATACGCTGTGGCTGTTTATTCCGCTGTATATCGCGTCCATTGTGATGGCGGCGCTTGTCAATTACGCCGCCTGCTACCGCGCGATGACCACAGAGGTGGGCGTGAACCGCGACTTGCGCAGCGCCGCGTTCGATCACCTGCAAACGCTGTCGTTTTCCTATTACAATCAAAACAGCGTCGGCTATATTCACGCGCGCGTGATGAGCGATACGGAACGCATCGGCTCGCTCGTATCGTGGACGCTGATGGACTGCACATGGCATATGAGCTACCTTGTGGGCGCGGTGCTGGTCATGTTCCTGATCAACGCGAAGCTCGCGCTGATGGTGGTGACGATTCTGCCGGTGCTGGTGGTGCTGTTCACCATCTTCCAGAAGCGGCTTGTGGCCGTGAACCGCGAAATGCGCGAACTGAACTCGCAGATCACCAGCGATTTCAACGAGGGCATTACCGGCGCGAAGACGATCAAGACCCTCGTCATTGAGGATAAAATCTATACCGGTTTCCAGAAGGATACGGCCGCCATGCGCAAAAAGAGCGTGCGCGCGGCGCGCCTGCGCGGGCTGTTCGCCTCGACGATGAGCCTCGCCTCGTCGCTGGCGCTGGCCGTGGTGCTCTGGCGCGGCGGATATATCGCCGAAAGCGAAGTGGGCACGTTCTCGATGTTCATGAGCTACGCGCAGGGCATGATGGAGCCGGTGCGCTGGATTATCGACGCGATTTCCGAGCTGATCTCCACGCAGGTCAATATCGAGCGGTTTTCGCGCCTCGTCAGTACGAAATCCGACGTGACCGACACGCCCGAGGTCGTCGCAAAATACGGCGACAGCTTTGAGCCGAAGCGCGAAAACTGGGAGCCGATTCGGGGCGATATCGAGTTCCGCGACGTCAGCTTCAAGTACCCAGACGGCGACGAATACGTCCTGGAGCATTTCAACCTGAAAATTCCGTTCGGCTCGAATATCGCCATCGTGGGCGAGACGGGCGCGGGCAAATCGACGCTGGTCAACCTCGTCTGCCGATTCTTCGAGCCGACGGCGGGGCAGGTGCTGATCGACGGGCGCGACGCGCGCGAACGCTCGCAGCTGTGGCTGCACTCGGCCATCGGATACGTTTTGCAGACGCCGCACCTGTTCAGCGGCACCGTGCGCGAAAACCTGCTCTACGGAAACCCGAACGCGACGCAGGAGCAGATCGACCGCGCGCTGGATCTGGTTTCGGCAAGGGGCGTGATCGAGCATCTGGAGAACGGATTGGACAGCGACGTGGGCGAGGGCGGCGATTTGCTTTCGACGGGAGAAAAGCAGCTGATCTCGTTTGCGCGCGCTATTCTGGCCGATCCGAAGATTCTCGTGCTCGACGAAGCGACCGCGTCGGTCGATACGATCACGGAGCAGAAGATTCAATCGGCGATCGAGACGGTCATCCGCGGACGCACGTCGCTCGTCATCGCGCACCGGCTCTCAACCGTGCGCAACGCCGATCTGATTCTCGTCGTCGATAACGGCAGGATCATCGAGCAGGGCAGGCACGACGAGCTGCTGGCGAAGAGGGGCCACTATTACGGCCTCTATACCCGCCAGTTCGAGGAAGAGCAGACAAGCAGCGTGCTTGGATAATTCCGCGCCCTGCGCGGAAAAAACGAAAGGAAGCCGCAAGCATGAAAATTTCGAAAAAAGACGCGCTGATGTGGTTTGAATTTTTTGCCGCGCTGCCGGAGGATGAGGAGATTCTTCCGCATCAGCAGGAAATCGTATACGCCGCGTTTTCGCAGATTGAGGATGCGATCGACGCGCGCAACGAGAGGCTGATGGCCGAAATTCCCGGCCTGAAATCGCTCGCCGGGCGGACGTATTATGTCGGCGACGACGCAAAATTCCCGCGCGGCTGCAAATCGTGCCTGCTGGGCACCGGACTTTCCGCCGTGCGCAAGACGAACAAATGCAACCTGCACTGCCGCTTCTGCTACGATTACGGCCAGATGGACTGCCAGCCGCCGGTAGGCGAGGGCATGTGGGAAATCGGCGGGACGAAATTCTATGAGCGCGACCTCGATCTGCTGCTGTCCGTGCAGAAGAAGCCGACGGGCATTTCGTATGTGTATCTCGAGCCGTTCATGGAAATTGAGAAATACTACGGCGTAATCGCCAAATTCCATCAGGCGGGCGTGCATCAGCATCTGTATACCAACGGCACGCTGGCGACGGAGGAATCGCTGCGCGCGCTGGGCGAGGCGGGGCTGAACGAGCTGCGCTTCAATCTCGGCGCGTCGAACTGCGCGGACCGGGTGATTGAAAACATCGCGCTGGCAAAGAAATATATTCCGTATGTGGGCATTGAAACGCCGATGACGCCGGAGCTGTTTGAAGGATTCCTTGCCAAGAAGGAGAAGATCCTCGCGACAGGGCTGGATTTCATCAACTGCGCTGAGCTGCATTTGAATCCGAACAACATTGGCAATTATGCGGGCGAAAACCTGTATATCTGCCGGCAGGGATATGTATCGCCCGTCTGGAGCCGCGAAATGACGCTGAAGCTGATGAAGATTGCCGATGCGGAGAAGTGGCCCGTCGCCGTGCACGATTGCTGCAACCTCACCAAATTTGCGCGCGACCTGAACCTGCGCGCCAAGGAGGGCGGCTGGTTCGGCTCGAGCAGCTATGCATGCGAGTTCGACCGCACGCCGTTCGAGGCGTTCCTGCCCATCCTGCGCGACGAGACGTTCCGGTTTTTGACGGAGGAGCCGCTGCCCGAGGGCTACAGGCCGGGCGATATTGTGCTGTAAAAGGCTTGCAGAAAAAAGGCGCGATGCGCCGGGATCAAAGGTCCCGGAACATCGCGTCTTTTCTTTGCAGAAACAGCTTGAGAAACTGAACGCTCTCCAGCCGGTCGTATTCTGTTTTGCGGAAACCTTCGCCCGTAATTTCAAGAATTTCCGCGCCGGGAATGGCCGAAAGCACCGGCGAATGCGTGGCGAGAAGGAACTGGCAGCCGTCCTTTACCGCGTCGAGAATCATCAGACACAGCGCGTACTGGTTTTCATATGAGAGCGCGCCTTCGGGTTCGTCCAGCAGATAAACGCCGTTGGGACGCAGCCGCGAGCGGAAAAAATCGAGGAACCCCTCTCCGTGAGAGCAGAGCGCAAGATCGCCCGCGTACAGACTGTCGAGGTCGGCCAGCGTGTGCGCGTGCGGCATTTTCAGATAGTTTTTATCGCCCGCGGTTTCCTCCGCATCGATGCGCGCGATTTCGCGGCGCCCTTCCTCCTTTGCGCGGCTGACCCAGCCGATATAGGCGATGAAATCTTCGGCGGAGAAGAAAAAGCAGCGCTTTGCGCCGCGCCGGGCAAGCGTGAACGCGTCTTGGCATTCGGCGATGATCTTTTCACGCTCGATGATGCCCTGGCCGATGCGCGCCGCATCCAGCTTTTCGGCGAGGATCGACAGAAGCGTCGATTTTCCGCTGCCGTTATCTCCGCAAAGGATGGTTACGGGCGCGGTAAAACGAAGGCGCTCCAGCGCCGCTATAACCGGCACCGTGAACGGATACCCCTCGCCCTGATATTTCTTGATAAGCTCCGCAACGTAAATCATGCGCCGATTATAGCACGGCGCGCGGCGCAAAAAAAGACGCGCGCGAAAATTTTCCGCGCGCGCCGCGTGAAGGATCGATCAGCCGAGCATCTCGGAGAAGTCGGCCAGCAGTTCGGCGAAATAGTCGAGCGCGGAGACGACGGGCTCCGGCGTGGACATATCGATGCCGACGGTTTTCAATTCCTCGATGGGCGTCATGCTGCCGCCGAGCGTGAGGAATTTGCGATAGGCCGCGACGGCTTCCTCGCCGCCGGTCAGGATGCGCTTGGCCAGACTGCTTGTTCAGCTCGTAATACATCCTGCTCAGCGATTCGCGCGTCAGCGGCTCGCCCGCTTCTTCCATGGCGTGCGCCTTCATTTCGAATTCGGCGAACATCGTCTGGCGGAACACCGTCGTGCGGAAGCCTTCCAGCAGGCGGCCGATCAGGGCGGCCTGCGCCGCCTTATTGTCCGCGAAGCGCTTGCGCAGCGATTCGATCGTCAGCACCTCGTTGCAGGTGGAGGCGACTTCGGCCACGAAAATTGCGTAATTGCTCTTGGCGTAGGGCTGCGTGCCGTTGGAGAAGTAGCTGTGCATCGCATGGCCCATTTCGTGCGCCAGCGTCATCAGGCCGTCCAGCTCGGGGCGGTAGTTCAAAAGCACGTAGGGATGCACGCCGTACGCTCCGCCGGAGGAATACGCGCCGCTGCGCTTGTTGGGCGTTTCATATACGTCGATCCAGCCGGCGCCCTTCGCGGAGCGGACGACGTCCTGATAGTCCTTGCCCAGCGGAGCCACGGCGTCGAGCAGCAGCTCGTATGCGTCATCGTAGGAAAGCTCCATGTGGAAATCCTTCGCCATGGGGGCGTAGAGATCGTACATGTGCACGGTGGGGATGTTGAAGGCTTTCCTGCGCATTTCGCAATAGGCGCTCAATACCGGCAGCGCGCCATGGACGGCTTCGAGCAGGTTATCGTATACGCTCAGCGGGATATCGTCCGGATACAGGGCCGCTTCGCGGGCGCTGGAATAACCATGCGCGCGCGCCTTGAACACGTTGCCCTTGACGTTGGCGGCGTAAAGCGCGGCGAAGGTGGAGCCGTAGGCGGCGTAGGCCTTCATCATGCGCTCATACGCGCCGCGGCGCACGGTGCGGTTCGGGCTTTCAAGCATGGAGCCGTAGAGCGCGTTGGTCAGATCGACCACCTTGCCGTTTTCATCGTGTACCTTGCCCAGACTCATATCGACGTTGGTGAAGAGGTTATAGGCGTTGTGCGCGCCGCCGAGGGCTTCGGAGGCGTTGGCCAGCAGCGTTTCCATTTCAGTGGAAAGCGTATGCGGGCGCATGCGCTCCAGTCCCTTGAGCATGACGTCGAAATCGGCAAAATCCGGATCGGCGATATACGCTTCGAGCGTTTCCTTCGGCAGGCTCAGAAGCTCCGGCTCGAGGAACGCGATGCCCGCGTAGAACTGCGCGGCCAGGCTCTTGGCGCGCGCGTCGAGCGCCTGGAAGAACGGGTCGGCGCCGTTCGCGTCGAGATTGATGTGCGCGTAGGTGTACAGACGGGAGAGATGCTCGTCGGTTTCATTGGCCAGACGCAGCGCGTTGAGCACCGTGGCGCAGCCCTCGTGGAGCGTTCCGGCGTATTCGGTCAGCTTAGCCGTGTTTTCCTTGATGAACGAGAAATCGGATTCCCAGTCCTCCTGCGTTTTATAAATGTGCTCCGGCTTCCACAGGCAGCCTTCGGGCACTTCGTTTCTGGTTTTCGGCAGTTCGATCATGTCAGTTTCCTCCGAAAAAAATTTGCATTTGCAGCGCTTATAGTGTAGCGCAAATGGAAGAATGATGCAAGAGCGGAAAGACGCGGTTTTCCTCTGGCGGCGCATTGCGCCGCTGGGGTACTCCGCTGCCGACATTTTTTTAACAATATTTTGCAAACTCCTGCACGGAACAATAGAAAATCCCTTGATTTTTTTCCTGCATCTGGTTATAATAATGATTGGTTCAGATTTATGGATTCCATTCAAGGAGGAAATTGGTATGGTTAAAGTTGGCATCAACGGTTTTGGCCGCATTGGCCGTCTCGTTTTCCGCGCCGCCTGCGCGAACCCCAACGTCGAAGTGAACGCGATCAACGATCCCTTCATCGATGTGGATTACATGGTCTACATGCTCCGCTATGACACCGTGCACGGCCAGTTCCAGGGCACCATCGAAGTCAAGGACGGCGATCTGGTTGTCAACGGCCACGCCATCAAGGTGTATGCCTGCATGAACCCGCAGGAAATCCCGTGGGCCCAGGCCGGCGCCGAATATATCGTCGAGTCCACCGGCGTGTTCACCACCACCGAAAAGGCTTCCGCCCACTTCGTCGGCGGCGCCAAGAAGGTCGTCATCTCCGCCCCCGCCAAGGACAAGGAAACTCCTATGTTCGTCATGGGCGTGAACCACGAAAAGTACACCAAGGACATGAAGGTCGTGTCCAACGCGAGCTGCACCACCAACTGCCTGGCGCCTCTTGCCAGCGTTATCAATGAGAAGTTCGGCATCGCCGACGGCCTCATGACCACTGTGCATGCCACCACCGCTACCCAGAAGACCGTTGACGGCCCGTCCAAGAAGGACTGGCGCGGCGGCCGCGGCGCGGCGTTCAACATCATCCCGTCCTCCACTGGCGCGGCCAAGGCCGTCGGCGTGGTCATCCCCGAACTGAACGGCAAGCTGACCGGCATGTCCTTCCGCGTGCCCACCGCTGACGTTTCCGTCGTTGACCTGACCGTCAACCTCAAGACCCCCACCACCATGGACGAGATCAAGAAGACGATGAAGGAAGCCTCCGAGTCCGAGCGCTGGAAGGGCATCATCGGCTACACCGAAGACGCCGTCGTTTCCTCCGACTTCATCTCCGACGCCCGCACCTCCATCTTCGATGCCACTGCCGGCATCCAGCTGACCCCCACCTTCGTCAAGCTGGTCGCGTGGTATGACAACGAATGGGGCTACAGCAACAAGGTTGTCAACCTCATCGAGCACATGGCCAAGGTCGACGCCGAATAATTGCTTTTCGGGCAGGTTCCTGCCCTGAAGCCCAAAACGCGAGTTTTTCCTCTCTCCTTTCTCTGCGAAAGGGGAGAGGGTTTCTTTATAATAGAATAGGCGACGCGTGAAAAAGAGAAGCGAATCCAGGGCGATTTTTTTCGCGCTGCTGGCGGCGGCGCTGTATGCGGTGAATATTCCGTTTTCAAAGCTGCTGCTTCGTCATGTGGATGCGGCGTTTATGGCCGGGCTGCTGTATTTCGGGGCGGGCGTAGGCATGTCCGCGATGCGCCTGCGCGGCCGCGGCCGCGGCGAGCCGCCGCTTACGCGCAGCGAACTGCCGTATGTGCTTGCAATGATCGCGCTGGATATTCTCGCGCCGATCTGCCTGATGCTGGGGCTTTCCCGCGCGAGCTCAGCCAATGTGTCGCTGCTGAACAATTTTGAAATCGTCGCCACGGCGCTCGTCGCGCTGCTGCTGTTTGGCGAGAAGGTTTCCGGCGTGATGTGGCTGGCCATTGGGTTTATTACCGCGTCGAGCGCGCTGCTTTCGTTTGAAGGGACGGAGAGCTTTCAATTTTCCACAGGTTCGCTGTTCGTGCTGGCGGCATGCTGCTGCTGGGGGCTGGAGAATAACTGCACGCGGAGGCTGTCGGAGAAGAGCGCCGCGCAGATCGTCATCCTCAAGGGGATTTTTTCCGGGCTGGGCTCGATGATCGTGGCATGGATCGGCGGAGAGCGGTTCCCGCAGGCGAAGTATGCAGCGCTGGTGATGCTGCTCGGGTTCGTCGCCTATGGGCTGAGCATCTATTTCTATGTGCGCGCGCAGAAGGATCTGGGCGCGGCGCGCACGAGCGCCTGCTATGCGGTCAATCCGTTTGTAGGGTCGCTGCTTTCCCTGGCGTTTTTGCAGGAACCGCTTTCGCGGACATATCCTGCGGCGCTGGGCGTGATGCTCGTGGGCACGGCGCTGACGGTGTGGGATACGTTCCGGGAAGAGCGCAGGCGGAAGTGAGCGGCGCGGGAGAGAACGGACGCGCGCCGGAAAGGGCCGCCCTGCGGCCCCAAAAAAGAATATGTGAATTTTCAGATAAGAGAATCCGCAGAAAATGCGGATTTTTTCTTTGGTCAGATAAAGAAAATGGAATTTTAACAAATAAAACTTTCATTTTGCTCTTGAATTTTTGGCAAGAATCGGGTATAGTATTTCGTATATTGAATCTCCCGAGGGGCGGAACGCCGTTTCGGGAAGAAAAGAAGGGGAGCACATGAAAAAAAACACGCTCGTTCGGGTCCTGCTTTGCGTTGTGATCTTCGGCGTGCTGATCGCTTCTGCGTTCATCGATACGAACCAGAAGCCGGCCGGCAATGCCGTCACCATCGGCAGCTACGCTGACGGAAACCCCGCCGCGGAAGAAATTGCTGCGGACGACGCGGCGGCGGAAACGGCGGAGCGCGGTTTCGCCGATAAGATTACCGCCGCCAACAACTTCCTCAACGATATTGCCTGGGGCGTGTTCATGTGCGCGCTGCTGGTGGGCACGGGCGCGTATCTGAGCGCGCGCATGGGCTTTCCGCAGTTCCGCCGCTTCGGCTATATTATGCGCAATACCATCGGCAAGCTGTTCCGCAAGGAAAAGAACGAGGCGGGAGAGGGCGAAATTACGCCCTTCCAGGCGCTTTGCACCGCGCTGGCCGCAACGGTCGGCACCGGCAACATCGCGGGCGTGACCGGCGCAATCGTGCTGGGCGGCCCGGGCGCCGTGTTCTGGATGTGGGTCGCTGCACTGATGGGCATGTGTACCAAATACGCGGAGATTGTGTTGGCTGTCAAATATCGCGAAAAGAACGCCCGTGGCGAGTGGATTGGTGGCCCGATGTACTATATTAAAAACGGCCTGGGCAAGGGCTGGGGCTGGCTGGGCGTAATGTTCGCTGCATTCGGCGCGCTGGCCGCGTTCGGCATCGGCAGCATGACCCAGATCAACACCATCGCTGGCACGTTCGTTGCTGCGATCGATTCGGTGACGGAAACCGTCATCACCGGCACTGCGACGGAAACGACCGTCCGCTGGATTGTCGGCATTGTGATCGCGGCGCTGGTGGCGCTGGTCGTCATCGGCGGCATTAAGCGCCTGGGCAGCGTTGCGGAGAAGATCGTCCCCGCGATGAGCGTGTTCTATATCATCGGTTCGCTGATTGTAATCTTCGCCAATATCAGCAATCTGGGCATGGTTTTCAAGAGCATTTTCCAGGCGGCGTTTACGCCGGAAGCGGCTTTCGGCGGCGTGACGGGCTTTGTGCTGATGAACGCGATCAAGCGCGGCGTAGGCCGCGGCGTGTTCTCCAACGAGGCGGGCCTCGGCTCCGCGCCCATTGCGCACGCGGCTTCGAGCGAAACCGATCCCGTCAAGCAGGGCATTTACGGCGTGTTCGAGGTGTTCGCCGATACCATCGTCATCTGCACGATGACCTCGCTGGTGGTGCTTTCCTCCAACGTGGTGCCGTGGGGCAACGCCGATCTTGCGGGCGCGGATACGACCATTCTGGCGTTCGGCACGGTGTTCGGGCCGAAGGTTTCCAGCATTTTCATCGCGGTTGCCATTCTGTTCTTCGCATTCTCGACCATTCTTTCCTGGTCGCTCTACGGGCAGCGCTGCTTCGGCTACCTGACGGGCAACAAGGGCGTGATCGTCTATCAGATCGCGTTTATCGCATCGGTCGTCATCGGCGCGACGCTGAAGCTGTCGCTCGTGTGGAACATTGCCGATACGATGAACGGCTTCATGGCCGTGCCGAACCTGATCGCGCTGCTGGCGCTTTCGGGTGTGGTGGTCAAGCTCACGCGCGATCATTTTAAGAAGGAAACGCTTTCCCGCTGAGGAAACGCCAAACGGCCCTTCCGCTTTGCAGCTTGCAGGCGGAAGGGCCGTCTTTTTATGCCGCGCAGGGCGCGGCCGATTATACGCGCAGCTCGTAGCCGAATTCGTGCAGCGAGGAGCCGTCGTAGAACGTCAGGTCGAACGCGCCGCTGCCGCGCGTGAATCCGGCTTTTTCATAAAGGCGCATGGCCGGATCGTTCCCCTCGCATACGAGCAGGCGCAGCCACTGCGCGCCGCTTTCCCGCACAAGGCGGGCGGCTTCGCGGACGGCCAGCATGCCGACGCCGCGCCGTTCGCGCTCAACGTTCACGCCGAGCCGGCACAGATAAAGCGCACGCGCGTCCGGCTGCTGCCAGCCGATGACGGAATCGCCTTCGCAATCGGGGCTGAGCGCGAATGCGGCGGCCAACGCGCCGCCGTCATCTTCGAGCAGGAAGAGCTGCCCGTGCGCGATATCCTCCGCGAAAAACGCGCAGGGGTATACGTCGTCCCAGATGCATACGCCCGTTGCGTTCATATGATCGACGATTTTATGGAACATGGCCTGAACCTGCGCCAGGTCCCTTTCTTCTGCGAGCCGGCAGCGCATGGAAACCCCCTCTTTTGCATGAAATGATTGCGTATTATAGCACCGTTTGTACGGCTGCGCAACGCCGCGTTGACGGAATTTTCCGAAAATGTTATACTGATGCAAAATAAGCGAAAGGCGGCAACAAAGGAAACCATGTTCCGCAGGAGAAAAAAGTTCCCGTTCATGGCTACGCTTGTGGCGGCCGTGCTGACCGTCTGCGTGGCGAGCGAAATCAAAGCGAATGAAAGCCTGGCGGCGGATGCGCTGGGCCGCATTGGCGCGGCGGGCGGCCAGCTGCTGAATTCGGTCGCGCTGCTGACGGGATCGTCCGCAGCGGAGGAGAGCTTTACCTTTTCCAACGGCGGCGTGATGACCGTGCCCGAAACGCCCGCGCCGGAAGCGGCGACGTTTACCGACAGCGCGCCGGCGGAGGAGTTTCCGGCGCAGAGCGCCGAAAACATGACGCCCGCCGCAACGCCGGAACCCATGCAGGACGCGGTGCCGCTGCTGGTCAACGCGTCCAACCCGCTGCCCGACGGCTATGTGCCGGACGATCTGGTGATGATGCGCGATTATTGCGACGAGAGCATCGTCTATATCAAGGGCAGCGAAATTCAGGGCTGCCGGACGGCTGTGGACGCGCTTTTGCAGATGCTTTCCGCCGCGCGCGCCGAGGGGCTGACGAACTGGCAGATCAGCGCAGGGTATCGGTCCATCGCCTATCAGCAGAAGGTGATGAACAACAAAATTTACGAGTATCGCCAGCAGGGAATGTCCGGAACCGAAGCGCAGAAGGCGGCGCAGCGCTATGTGGCCATGCCCGGATGCAGCGAGCATCATACGGGCCTTGCGTTCGATATTACCGTTATCGGGAAGAGCTTTGCGAATACGGCCCAGTGCAAGTGGCTGCATGAACACTGCTGGGAATACGGGTTCATTCTGCGTTATCCGGAGGATAAAGAGGGCATTACCGGAATCGCCGCCGAGGCGTGGCATTTCCGCTACGTCGGCCAGCCGCACGCGCAGATTATGAAGGAAAACAACTGGTGCCTGGAGGAATACATTCAGACGCTCGGATGAACGGAGGCAGGGAGAATGGAAAAGAAATACGCGGATTACGCTGTGGAAAAGGCGCTGGAACTGATTCGAATCGACAGCCCGTCCGGGTTCACCGCGCGCGCGGCACAGTGGGTGCGGGATGAGTTTGCGGCGCTTGGTTTCGACGCGCGGCTGACGCAGAAGGGCGGCGTGCTGATCGATCTGGGCGGAGACGAACCGACCGACGGTCTGTTTCTGGAGGCGCATTGCGACACGCTCGGCGCGATGGTCGCCGAGGTGAAGGGCAGCGGCCGCCTGCGCGTGACGAATCTGGGCGGCATGCGCGCGGAAAACGGCGAAGCGGAGAACGTGCGCGTTTATACGCGCGCCGGGCGCGTGATCGAAGGAACTTTGCAGCTCGTGAACGCTTCGGTGCATGTCAATGGCAGCTACGGCGATACGAAGCGCAGCTTCGACACGACCGAGGTTGTGCTCGACGAGGATGTGAAATCGGCCGACGACGTGCGGGCGCTGGGCGTCGAGGTGGGCGATATCGTTTGCTTCGAGCCGCGCGAACGCGTAACGGCGAGCGGCTACATCAAGAGCCGCTTCCTGGACGACAAGCTGTCCGTCGGCATCCTGCTGGGACTGGCGAAATATATGCGCGACGGCGCGGCTGCGCCCAAACGCCGCGTATACGCGCATGTGACGGTTTATGAGGAGGTTGGCCACGGCGGCTCGGCCTCGCTGCCGCAGGGCGTGACCGAGGCGATCAGCATCGATATGGGCTGCGTGGGCGACGGGCTGAAGTGTACCGAAAAGCGGGTGTCCATCTGCGCGAAGGATTCCGGCGGCCCGTACAGCTACGAAGTTGTAGGCAAGCTGATCGACGCGGCGAAGCGCGAAGGCGCGGATTACGCGGTGGATGTGTATCCGCATTACGGTTC
>SFFS01000090.1 GCA_004557805.1 Clostridiales bacterium
CGCGTGCGGCGCACGTCCGATTTATCAGCCAGAATAAGCGCCGCGGCAACGGCGTTCACCGGCACGCCGGTGCCCTCGTCGTGGTTGCCGATGGCGGTAACGATCGTGGCCACGTCGCGCGGCGACATGTTCATGTTCTCCAGAATGCGGAACGCCATCACCGCGCCGCTCTGCGAATGCTCGATGCGGTTGACGAGGTTTCCGATATCGTGCAGATATCCCGCGATGCGCGCCAGCTCCACCTCGTGCTCGGAATAGCCCAGCGTCTGAAGAATATAGGCCGCCGTTTCAGAAACGCGCGTGACATGCGCGAAGCTGTGCTCGGTAAAGCCCAGCGCGCGCAGCGATTCGTCGGCGCAGGTAATATAGGTCTTAATCTCTTCGTTGTTCTGAATATCCTCAAATGTAATCATGGTTTTCTCCTTTCCGCTCACGCCCTGCGGCTGAGCAGCATCATCGCGCGTTCAAGCGCCGCATCCTCGCGCATGCGGCCCGACTTGATCGCATAATCCGTTTCGACGCACAGGTCGAGTTTCGCTTTTAAGCTTTCAGCGCTTTCGCGCTGAACCTGTCCGGCAAGCCGGCGCGCCGCAAACGACGGCACGCCCAGCCGTTTGGCGATTTCCGCTTCCGGCACGCCCGCCGCGCGCTGCAGTTTATAGTGCAGCATGTTGCGATACTGCCGTGCGATCATCGCCAGCGCGCCGATTCGCCCCTCGCCGTTTTCCAGCAGCACGTTCAGCAGCCGGAACGCCTCGGCCTCCCTGCCCGCGACGAGCGCGTCGGTCATCTGGAAAACGGTGCATTCCGCCGTATGCGTGGCCACCTTTTCAACATCCTCGCGCGTGATCTCTGCGCGGTCGCCCGCATAGGCCGCCAGCTTGCGGATCTCCTGCGCGAGCGTCATCAGTTCGCGCCCGGAAGTGAAGGCCAGCTGCATCGCCGTCTGCGGCGCAATCGCCTTGCCCAGCGGCTTGAACTGCGAGGCGATCCACCTGTTCAGCTCCGCGTCGGAAAGCGGATCGAACCGCACCGCGGCGGCCTTTTTCGCAATCGCCTGCGAAAGCTTTTTGCGGCCGTCGGCCTGCCCGCGCACGTAAAAGACGATGCAGGCGCTGTCAGGCAGCACGTCGAGATATTTCACAAGGCGCTCCGCGCCTTCGGAATCGCCCGCCGCCTTGCCGCTCGTCACATATGCGCACTCGCGCGCGATCACCAGCCGTCTTTCGGCCATAACCGGCACCATCTCGGCGCATTCGATGATCTGCGCCGCGGTGGGGGTCGTCAGCGCCGTTTCGTTCAGCGCCTCCAGCCCCTCGGGCAGCAGCTTCGCCCGCAGCACCTCCAACGCGCGCTCCTTGACGTATTCTTCCTCGCCGTCAAAAAGATACGCGCGCGCGACCTCTCCGCGCTTGAGGGCGGCAAAAAACTCCGTATGCGTCACGGCAGAAACTCCTCCACCTTCAGTTCGTCGTCGTCAAAAATCACGCGGATGCGGCCGCTGTCCCGCGTAACGTATACCTGCGCGCCGGCGTTTTCCAGCCGCGCGACGGTGTCCGCATCGGGATGGTAGGCCGAATTTCCGCAGGAAATCAGCGCGATCTGCGGGTCTGCGCCCTCCAGCGCCGCCTCGTCGCAGGCCTTGCGGCTGCCGTGATGCGGAACCTGCAAAACGTCGCACGCAGCGCCCTGCGGCTCCGTCGCGCCGTCTGCGTCTCCCGTCAGCAGCAGCGTTCTGCCGCCCGTCTCGACTCGCAGCACCAGCGAAAGATCGTTCGCGCCGCCCGCCTGCGCGCCGCGTTCCGGCGCGAGCGCCTCGACGGTCAGCCCGTCCGCCGTGAAGCGATCTCCCGCCGCAGCTTCGCGGATCGGAATCCCCTGTGCGGCCACAGCCGCCATCAGGCTTGCGTATTCCGCACCGCCGAATTCGAGCGCGCCCGGCGGCACATACACCGCGCCGATTTTCACGCCGTCCTCCAGCAGCCCCCACAGGCCGTTGTAATGGTCGTAGTTCGGGTGGCTGATCGCCACCGCTTCGACGCGTCCGGCGTAGCGCCGCAGCGTACACGCCAGTTCGCTGGTATAGCGTCCGCAGTCGTAAATGTAGATTTTCCCATTCACATGCAGCACGCTACTCAGCCCCTCGCCCATATCGAGCTGGTCATAGAAGCAGGCCGGCTCCGCAAAGATTGCGCCGCAGACGACGCATACGGCGCACAGCGCCGCCAGAGAGCGCGCCCGCACGCGCCGGTTCCAGCCGGCGGCGCTGGAGAGCGTCAGCAGCCCGGCATAAAACGCAATCGCCGTCCACCAGCGCAGCGAAGGAATGCGCGCCGTTGCAAGCGGCGCTTCCGAGCCGAGCTTCGCCAGCCGCAAAAGCAGCGCTGCGATTCCCCGCGCCGCCTGCGCCGGAATCGCGCCCAGCGGCGCAAACGCCGCGTCGAGCAGGACGGCCAGCGCCCCAATGGGCAGCAGCGCCTGTGCCATCGGCACAGCCAGCAGGTTCAAAAGCACCCCGAGGGGCGATATCCGCCCGAAGCAGGCCGCCACGGCCGGGAGCGCTCCCAGCTGCGCGCTCAGCGACAGCGCCGCGCTCTTGCAGATTTTCCCGGCCAGCCCGTCCGGCGCTTTGCGCGTCAGCGCAGGATAGACAAGCGTAAGGCCCGCCATCGCGCCGAACGACATCTGAAACCCGGCGGAAAACAGTTCCAGCGGACGAAACAGCAGAATCAGCAGCCCCGCCGCCGCCAGCGACGTCACGGGATCGTTCATCCGCTTTGAAGCGCGCGCACTCTCAAAGCACAACAGCATCAGCGACGCACGGAGCACCGACGCGCGCAGGCCCGTCAGCAGCGCGTAGCCCGTAAGCAGCGCCGCCAGCAAACACAGCCGCGCGGCAGGCCGCAGATGCAGCGGCGCGGTCAGCCGCCGCACGAGCGCGAACCACAGCCCCACATGCAGCCCGGAAACGGCCAGCAGATGCGCCGCGCCCGCACGGCTCATCCACTGCGACCAGGTTTCGGGCATTTCGGTCGAATCGCCCAGCAGGAGCGCGCGCAGCACGGGCGACGCGCCGCCAAAGAGCGCGTCCATCCGCTCCGCCAGCGCATGGCGGACCGCATAGGCCAGTCCGCGCACGGAAAACGCCGCGTCAGCCAGCTTTTCGGCCGGTTCGGAAACGTACATCCGCACATGCGCGCCGCCGCGCCCGAGCGTCAGCCGCTCGTTAAAGCCGCCGGGGTTGCGTTCGCCGCGCAGTTCATATGATCTGCCCCGCACGCGCACCCGGTCGCCATAGCGCAGGCCGGATTCCGCATCCGCGGCCAGGAAGCAGTACAGCGTGCCGCGCAGGCGCTGCGCGCCGCCTTCCTCCGTGTACACCGTCACATCCCGCAGATAGCAGCGCGCGAATCCGCCGTACACCGCGGGATCGGAGCAGATCACGCCCTCCGCCGTCCATTTGCCGCACGCCGGCATTTCCGGAACGGCCAGCCGCGCCGCGCAGTTCGCGCCGCCCAGCAGGAAGCACAGCGCCACGGCTATCATGCCGCGCCCTGCGCGCGCAAAAAGCAGCAGCCCCGCCGCGCCCATCGCCGCCGCAGCTCCGAAAACGCTGCCGTCCAGGAGCGCCAGCTTTGCCGCCAGCACGCCCAGCGCGAAGGCGAAGCACCCGCAGGCCAACGGACGCGCGCGAAGGAATCCCGCTGCGTTCCCGCCCCCTCGACCCGCGTGCAGCCGCATGCCGCCACGTCCTTCCGCAGAAATTTCATGCGAAAAACTTCGTGAAGCAGCCTCCGCTTTCCTGCGAAATCTGTCGAAACAGCCATGAAAATAAAAAAAGACACGGCTTTTACCAAACCGTGCCATTTTTTGCGCGTGTCAGTTGGCGGCCTTCGCGAGTCTCTTGGCAAGACGGGCCTTTTTGCGGTTGGCTGCATTCTTGTGCAGCACGCCCTTAGCGACGGCTTTATCGAGAGCGCTGAAGGAATCGTTCAGCAGGGCCTGAGCCTGCGTCGGCTCTTCGGCAACAGCGGCGTCAAACTTCTTAATCGTGGTCTTCAGGGAAGACTTGATCATGCGGTTGCGAAGGTTCTTCTTTTCATTCACCTTCACGCGCTTGATGGCGGACTTGATATTCGGCAAATTGTTCACCTCCTTGTCAGAGAATCGCAACGATTATATTATCACGCAATTTGCGGAAATGCAAGCCTTTTTTTCAAATCTGCGGATATTATTTCTGCCGGGAACGCAAAATACCGGCATATAGGAGAAAGGGAGCGGTAAAAATGCGCAGTTTTCGTTCAGATCTGGCCGTAGAAGCGCACGCGCTCTCGGGCGGCTCGGACGTGCCCGGCGTGCGGATGGAACAGTTGAAGCTGGGAGAGCTCACCGAAACGGTAGTGGAAATCGTAGACGATCGCGGCGCGGCCGCGCTGGGCAAACCGTGCGGGCGCTATGTTACGCTGGAAAGCGACGGCCTCGCCGGGCCGGAAACGGAGCTTTTGCAGGTAGCGGAGGACCGGCTGGCGCACACGCTGGCCGGAATGCTCCCGGAGCTCGGCTCGGTGCTCGTCCTCGGCCTGGGAAACCGGCGCATCACAGCCGATTCGCTCGGTCCGCGCACGATCGACGGCGTGCTCGTTACGCGCCATATGCGTGAAAACACGCCCGTCCCGCTCAAGGGACGGCTGCGGAGCGTAAGCGCCGTCGCGCCGGGCGTGCTGGGCGTTACGGGGCTGGAAACGGCGGAAATGGTGCAGGGCTTAGTCGAGCATACGAAGCCCGACGCGGTCATCGCCGTCGACGCACTTGCCGCGCGGGAAACATGCCGCATCTGCACCACGCTGCAAATCTCCGATACGGGCATTCAGCCGGGCAGCGGCGTAGGCAATCACCGCCTGGGGCTGAACGAAGAAACGCTCGGCGTGCCGGTCATCGCCGTGGGCGTGCCGATGGTCGTATACGCCTCGACGATCGTGCGCGACGCGCTCGACCTGCTCTCCGAGGACATGCCCGCCGACGGCACCGATCACACCGCGGCGCTCGACTCCATGGTCGACCGCGTGGTTGAACGGCGGCTGGGCGATCTGGTGGTTACGCCGCGCGAGGTGGACGAGCGCGTGACGCAGATGGCGCGTCTGCTTTCGGGCGGCCTGAACCGCGCGCTGCAAAGCCGGCTGGCCGCGGAGGAAATTCCCGCGCTGCTGAACTGACGGAGGGAGCCTATGAAAAAAACGCACGGCCGCGCGCTGGCGGCGCTGCTGATGAGCGGGCTGATACTTCTCGCGGCGATTCCGCCGCTTCCGGCGTCCGCCGCCGCAAAGCTCGACGTCGACCTGACGCAGCAGGAAGCCGCCGAACCGGAGGATTTGCCGGGCGACGGCGTTGAAGTGGAGATCGTCCGGCCTGAGGCGGCGCAGCCCGAAGCCGCGCGAAAGCGCGTGCTGATTTATCATTCGCATACGTGCGAAGCCTATGAACCGGATTACGAAGGCCAGTATACGCCCACAGAGCGCTGGCGCACGCGCGATGCGCGCTACAGCGTAGTGCGGCTGGGCGCGGCGCTGGCGGAAATCCTGCGGCGCGATTACGGCGTTGAGGTCGTGCACGACGATACGAACTTCGAGCTTCCCTCGATGAACGACGCCTACGCCCGCTCGCTCGAAGCGCTGGAAAACTACTTCGCGCGCGGAGAGACGTTCGATCTGTATATCGACCTGCACCGCGACGCGTATTCGGGCGGACAGTCCGCCCGCAACACCGTCGATGCGGACGGCAGGCCAGCCGCGCGGCTGATGTTTCTCATCGGCACGGGCGAGGGCCGCTGGAACGGCCGCCGCTTCGCGCAAAAGCCCGACTGGGAGAAAAACCTCGCGCTGGCTGAAGCGATGACGGAGACGATCAACGCGCGCTGTCCGGGGCTGTGCCGCGCGCCGTCGATCAAGACGGGACGGTATAACCAGCATATCTCCACCGGCGCGGTGCTGGCAGAGGTCGGCAACAATCGCAACACGCTCGAGGAAGCGCTGGCGGCGCTGCCCGCGCTGGCCGAGGCGATCGCCGCCGCGCTGGACGGCATGTAATTCTTTCGCCGCAGGGCGGCGAAGGAACGCGGCGCTGTTTTCGCAAAGCCGCCTGAACCGAAAAGCCGTTCTCCGCGCTTCTTGCCGGTCGCGCGCGGCCGTTGGAACCGCGGTATCAGCCATGCTTCCCCTGATAAATGAGGGGGAACTTCGGCAATGCGGCTGCTGCGGCCGGTGCGCTGTTTTCGCTGCATATTCCCTCTTCCGCTCGATTTTTACAAAAAACAACGAATGTTGTATTTTCACTCCGTTGTCCGTCTTTATTTTGGTATGTTCATATAATCAATTCTTTCGCCGCATACCTGTTTTTCCGCGCCCGAATTCTTCATGAATCGCCCTGATTGAAGATGTGATCTGGGCAGTCTGTTTTTGCGCCCGTCCTCACACCTCCATGCAGCCGTCCTTCTACCCCTGCCGAAAGTCTGGACGACAGGTTCTATTCGCTCTACAGCAGATGCGCTGTCGCCCGTACACGCCTCGCCTGCGCAGGCCGGGCCGTCTCACGGTTCCCGCCCCGTTTCGCAAGCGCGCTGTAAGCGGCGTTTTCGCCGCGCAATCCCGCTTTACCCTGTTGCCAAATTCCCGATTCATAGAAAAAACGGCTGCGGAGCTTCAATCGCCCCGCAGCCGCTTGGTTTTCGTTTTTTAGCGTTCGAGATACGCGCCGACAATCGCCTCTGCCCAGCTGGTGTTCGCGCTCACGTTATAATTCTTGAGCGCGCTGGTATAGAAGTCGAAATACACGCCGGAATACACCGGGATGGTCGGCAGCACCTGCGCATAACGCTCCTGGAATTTCACCCAGTTCTTGCAGTAGCCGAGCGCATCGCCGGGTTCGGTCTTACGCATGACGACAGCCAGACGATACAGCTCCTCATCGGCAATGCCGGTGCGGTTGTTCACGCCCTGATATGCGTCCGCCGGGTTGAACGTCTCAGAAGGATCGAACACTGCGTTGAAGTTCGTCGCCAGGTAGAACATATCGCAGTCGCGCTCGGTCTGGCGGTAATACATCGAAAGCAGCTCGTTCATCGGCTTCGCCGTAAGCGTCAGCTTCACGCCAACCTTGGCGAGGTTTTCCACCAGCGCCGTTTCGAGCGAAGCGGCGATCGTGTTTCCCTCGGGATAGATGAGCGTCAGTTCGAGCGGCACAAGCTCCTCGCCGATCTGCTTGCAGCGCACGTCGTCCTTCGCGGAATCAAACGCAGCGCCCTCGCGGTTCAGCGTCCAGCCGTCGGCCTGCAGGAGCTTCACGGCTTCGTTCAGGTTTACATCGTAAACCGCCGCGTTGTCGAGCGTGACCGAAGCCCACGCCGATTCGTCATAGACGGCTTCGCCGTTGGAATCGATCCGCGCGGGCGCCTGAAGCGAACCGCGCACCACCTGATACATCCACTGGCCGATTCCGTAATAGCCGTCCACGCGCGTGCCGTAGTTGCCCACATAGTCGGCCACGACTGCGTTCTTGTCCAGGCAATAGGCGATTGCCTGACGCACGGACGCGCTCTCCAGCGCGGGCCGTTCGCAGTTGAAGCTGATGAAGCTGTAACCGCTGCGCGCATAGTTGGCCATGGCGAAGTTCACGTCGGAGGCCAGCATAATGCCGCCGCGCACGGTAGCGGAGGCCACGCACTTATTGAGCAGATCGACCTCGCCGTTTTCCAGCTCGGAGATCATCGTCTCGTTGGAAACGGTCTTGAAGGTGATGTGATCGATGGACGGCTTCACGCCGGCATAATTGCCCTTATAGTATTCGTTGCGGTCGAACTCGGCCTTCTGCCCGTCGTAGGAGACGAGCTTGTACGGGCCGCTGACCACGGACGGATGCGAAAGATAGCCGTTCTCCGCGTTCAGCACGGTTTCACGGAGCAGGTCGGCGGTGAACACCGGTTCCTGCACGTTCGCATCGGCGTTGGCGATATACACGCCGTCGCCGTCGTCGGCCACCTTGCAGCCGGGCGCGATCACGCTGATCGGATAGGGCACGTAATCGAGCAGGCCAAGCTCATAGAAGAAGGGCAGATATTCCGCCTTCACGGTGATGGCGATGCGTTCGTCGTTATAGACGTGCACGCCGGTGAGCACGCTGCTGGTTCCGTTCTTATAGGCGTCCACGCCGTAAATCGGATCGGAACCGTTGTTGTCTCCGCCGATGGCCGCGATTTCGGGCGCGGCGGAAAGGAGGATGGAGAACGCATAATCCCACGCGGTGATTTTCGTTCCATCGCTGTAATACAGGTCGTTGGCCAGCAGGAACAGGTACGTCCTGTCGCCGGCGGAATTTGCGGTGATGGCCACGTCGCGCACGACGGAATCATTCTTCACAAAAGAGCTGCTTTCGCCGTCCCACCGGATCAGGCCGTAGCCTTCCAGCAGCATGCGCACGTCCATATCGCTGGTGTTGCTGCCCCACATCTGGCTGAAAAAGCTGCCGCTGAAGCCCGTGGTCGAGCCGACGGTCAGCGCGTTGCCTTCAGCCGCGCCCTGCGCGGCAAAGCACGAAACCGCCATCAGAGCCGCAAGGAAAAGCGCAAGAAACTTTCTCATTTTTTCTGCTCCCTTCTTCGGATGCCTGTTTGCCTTTCAGATCCGACTGGATTCCCCGGCATGCGTTTTTGACGCGCATGCCGGGCGTTCGCCGGTTACTCGAAGCAATCGCCGACGTTCATGAACACGTTGTTCAGACCGAGCGGAGTCGGATAGTCAAGCAGGGTCGTCACCTCGCGCGGCGGGGTCTTCGGATTCTCCTCGGGTTTCTTCTCAGGTTCTTCTTCGCCGCCGCCTCCCCGGGTGAAGTAGGTGACCTCTACCGTTTCATCTTTATCAGGCATCATACCTGCAACGGTCGTCTTAATGGTCCAATACCCCGGAATCACCGGCGAAGGTACGTTGTACGTCTCTCCTGCGTCATACGTGCCGACATAATCCTCATGAGCGGTGCTGCCGTCCGCAAACACATAGTGAATCGTCAACGTATGGCGGGTTTTCGTGTAGTAGAAGTTGAGCTCGTTCTTCTCGAGGCCGATCGTCAGCGTATCCTTATCTACGCTGTCGTACTTGTAACCGGCGATGTCGATCTTTTCGTCTTCAGCCTTGATCACGGCCTCGAACGTCTGATTCTCTACCGTCTTCGGGTTCGGTGTCACGCTGCTGATAAGTTCGTTCGTGTCCTTATCCCAGTAGTTCACCTTATAGCTCAGGTCAGTCCGCTTCACATAGTACACTTTGATCACGTTGGTCAAATTCTCACCGAACGCTTCAATGCTGTACTGACCCGGCACTTCCGTGGGATCCGTCTCCTTAAACTTGTATCCCACAAATTTGTCCGTCGTGTTGACTTCTTTTACTTTCACTTCTACCGCGTCGCCGATCCAGCCGCTCTCCTTCACCTCTGCATCCGTTTCCGCAAGTACGCCATCCTTGTAGTACTCTACCGTGTAGCTTACCTCATGCGTCTGTTCGTCATCCTTCACGTAGTTCACAGTGTACTCGCTGCCACTGTCAACCATCGTCCCGGCCGCCGGATACGCAGGATTATCAGGATCCAGCTTGTAGCCCGTGTACTTATCCGCAGGTGCAGGGATTCCGCCTTCCGCAATCGCAATCTTCGCAGGATCATCGTTGATCCACGCCGTGTCGCTTACGGTAAAGCCGTCATCTTTCTGCTCCACGTCTTCGATCGTGTACTTCACCGTGTACGCCGTCGTCTGCGTCTGGCTGTCGTCCTTCACGTAGTTCACAGTGTACTCGCTGCCACTGTCAACCATCGTCCCGGCCGCCGGATACTCCGGATTCGCAGGATCCAGCTTGTAGCCCGTGTACTTATCCGCAGGCGCAGGGATTCCGCCTTCCTGTACTTATCCGCAGGCGCAGGGATTCCGCCTTCCGCAATCGCAATCTGCGCAGGATCATCGTTGATCCACGCCGTGCCGCTTACGGTAAAGCCGTCCGTAGTCTGCTCCACGCCTTCGATCGTGTACTTCACCGTGTACGCCGTCGGCTGCGTCTGGCCATCGTCCTTCACGTAGTTCACAGTGAATACGCTGCCAGTCTCAACCAGCTCCCCGGCCGTCGGATACTTCGGATTCGCAGGATCCAGCTTGTAGCCCGT
>SFFS01000091.1 GCA_004557805.1 Clostridiales bacterium
TATTGGGCGGTAAAATCCAGGAAGCGGATCTTCGCGCAGGCGCCCACCGGCACGGGCAAGACGGCCGCGGCGCTTTTTCCCGCGCTGAAGGCGCTGGGCGAGGGGCTGACAGAGCAAGTCTACTATCTCACCGCGCGCACGACGGGCCGCGAGGCGGCGCGCGACCTGCTTGCGCTTCTGCGCGAAAAAGGCGTGCGGCTGCGCGCGCTGACGCTGACGGCGAAGGAGAAATGCTGCCCGTTCGCCGGGGCGGAGCAGTGGCGCTGCGAAATGAACGAATGCCCGCGCGCAAAGGGCTTTTTCGACCGGCTGCCGCAGGCGCTGGAAGAAATGCGCGGCGTGGACGACTGGGCGTTCGAGGCGATTGCCGCCGCGGCGGAGAAATACGGCCTGTGCCCGTTTGAACTGTCGCTCAGCCTGTGCGAGGAGGCGGACGCGGTCGTCTGCGATTATAACTATGCGTTCGATCCGGGCGTGCGCATCAAGCGGATTTTTCAGGGCGCGGCGCGCGTGACGCTGCTGACCGACGAAGCGCATAATCTGCCCGACCGTGCGCGCGATATGCTCTCGGCGGAGCTCGACGGCAACGAGCTGCGCGAGGCGCGGCGGCTGGCGGGCAGGGCGCAGGGGAGAAAGAGCGAAGCCTACCGCGCACTGACGGAGCTGATCGCATGCGTGGAGGCGGAACGCGGCGGAATGACCGAAACGCCGCCCGACAGCCTGCGCACGCTCGTCGAACGCGCGCTGGACGCGCTGCTGGAGAGCGAAGCGGAGGGAACGGCGAAGGCGGCGCGGGCGCTGCTTTCAGCGTCGGGAGCGCTGAAGCGATACGGCGCGGCGTTCCGCACCTTCTGGGAGCGCCGCGGAAAAACGGCGGCGCTGTCGCTCCGCTGCCTGGACGCTGCGGAACACCTGGCCGCCTGCACGAAGCGGCTGTGCGGCGCGGCGTTTTTTTCGGCGACGATGACGCCGCTGCCGGTCTACCGCGCGATGCTCGGCGGTGCGGAGGAGGACGCGCTGCTGGCGCTGCCCAGCCCGTTCCCGCGGGAAAATCTGCTCGTGCTGCGCAGCCCGCTTTCCACGCGCTACCGCGACAGAGAGCGCACGGCGGAAGCCGTCGCCGATGCGATTCTCGCGCTGGCGCAGGCGCGGCCGGGCTGCTGTCTGGCGTGTTTCCCGTCGTATGCGTATTTGAAGCGGATTGCGGAACTGCTTTCAGCGCGCAAGCGCGCCGAAACCGTGCTGCTCGTCCAGCGTGAAGGGATGACCGAAGCGGAACGGGCGGAATTTCTGCGCGCGTTCGCTCCGCGAAAAAATGGAACGCTGCTGGCGCTGGCCGTGCTGGGCGGCGCGTTCGGCGAGAGCGTGAACCTGCCGGGCGAGCGGCTTTCGGGCGTGGCCGTGGTGGGCGTGGGCATGCCGCAGATCAGCCCGGAGCGCGACGCGATGAAGGCGCTTTGCAACGACGCGGGCGGCGACGGGTTTGCGGCGGCCTACCGCGTGCCGGGCATGAGCCGCGTGACGCAGGCCGTGGGGCGGCTCATCCGCACGGCGGACGACCGCGGCGCAGCGCTTCTGATCGACGATCGCTTCTCGCAGGAAGCATATCAAAAAATGATGCCGCCCTGGTGGCAGGGCGGCGTGCTGGTGCGTTCGGCGGATGAAATTGGCGAGAGAGCGGCAGAATTCTGGCGTCAGGATTTTTCAGGCCAGCCTTCCGGGAGATAGCCGTCCAGGCTGCGGATGACGTCGTTGAGCTTTTGCAGCTGTTTTCCGGAAATGCCGGAGGATACCGAGAGCGGCTCGTTTTCCGGCTCGATGCCGAGCACGATCTGATCGAGCGTCACATGCAGCTCTGCGGCGATGCGCACGAGCGTATCCACGCTGGGCACGCGCGTGCCGCGCTCGATGTGGCCCATAAACGCGGTGGAGATGTTCAGCAGTTCGGCAAGCTGCGCCTGCGTGACGTTTCTGGCTTGGCGCAGGGTGCGGATCCTGCACCCCATGGCCACGTAATCGACGCTGCCGTTCATGAAGAAGCCTCCTGAAATCGACAATTTATGACATAATTCTACTAAATTCGACACTGTTCGCGCTTTCCCTGCTCAAACGGCGTTAAAAAAGCGGCGGAAAATTGCGGCAGGAGTTACATTGACGGAAATTTCACGCCGCAATATAATAATGGCAGAAATTTTCGAAAGAATGCGGAATGGGAGTGGAAAAAATGAAAAAACGCTTCGGGCTTACTACATACGTTTATCCTACGCGCGAGGAAATGGGCCGTGCCGCGGCGAAGGACATCGCGGAAAAAATCCGCGAGCTGATGAAAACGCAGCCGGTCGTGCGGATGATCTTCGCGGCCGCGCCCTCGCAGAACGAGGTGCTCAGCGCGCTGGCGAGCGAGGATGTGGATTTCAGCCGTATCGACGCTTTCCATATGGACGAATATATCGGCCTGCCTTCCGACGCGCCGCAGGGGTTCGGCAACTTCCTGCGCGAGCGCATTTTCGATAAGGTTCCGTTCCGGTCGGTTCATTATCTGGGCGGCAACGCCGCCGACGTAGAGGCTGAGTGCGTGCGCTATTCCGCGCTGCTGGACGAAGCGCCGATCGACATCGTATGCATGGGCATCGGCGAAAACGGCCATATCGCCTTCAATGATCCGCCCGTGGCCGATTTCAACGATCCCAGGCGCGTCAAGGCCGTGCCGCTCGATCCGGTCTGCCGCATGCAGCAGGTGCACGACGGCTGCTTTGCGAACCTGGACAAGGTGCCCGAAATGGCGCTGACGCTCACCGTGCCGGCGCTGATGAGCGCGCGGCACCACTTCTGCATCGTGCCCACGAAGTTCAAGGCCGAAGCCGTCCGCGCGACGATCTGCGGCGAAATCGCCACGAAGTGCCCCGCCACGGCGCTGCGCCTTGCGCCCGACGCGCGCCTGTATCTCGACGAGGACAGCGCGAGCCTGCTGTAAACCTATCGCATCCGCTACGCCGCGAAAGCGCAGAAGCTTCGCGGCGTGCTTTTTTTGCGCGCTCCGCGCGAAAAAACTGTCCGCCGCGGCTTGCATATGCGCCGGAAATACGGTAAAATATCGCTGTTATACATAGGCCGTATCTGAAAAATCCCCTGAGACTCCGTCTCGGCGCTTTCCTTTTTCAGATACATTCTGGGTCGGAAGGGGTAGAAAAAATGAAGAAGTTTTTCGAGGAATTCAAAGCCTTCGCGCTCAAGGGCAATGTGATCGATCTGGCCGTCGGCGTGATGATCGGCGGCGCGTTCGGGAACATCACCTCCTCGCTGGTGAACGACATTTTCATGCCGCTGATCGGCCTTCTCACGGGCGGCCTGGATTTTTCCAGCCTGTTTATCGCGCTCGACGGCAAACACTATGATACCCTGCAGGCGGCGACCGACGCGGGCGCGGCTACGCTGAACTACGGCAAGTTCATCACGACCGTGGTTGATTTCGCGCTGATCGCGCTGTGCGTGTTCCTGTTCGTCAAGTTCATGAACAGGCTCGTGCCCAAAAAGGCCGAAGCGCCCAAGAAGCTTGCGCGCGTATGCCCGTACTGCAAGGGCGAAATCGCCGACGACGCGACGCGCTGCCCGCACTGCACTTCGCAGCTGTAAAAGCGAAAAAACAAAATTTCAGGAGGTTTCGACATGGCACGAGGAGGATTCCCGGGGATTCCCGGCGGCAATATGCAGCAGCTGATGCGCCAGGCGCAGAAGATGCAGCAGCAGATGGTGGCGATGCAGGAAGAGCTGGACGCGCGCACCTATGAGGCGACTTCCGGCGGCGGCATGGTGCACGCGACCGTGAGCGGCAAGCGCGAGCTGACCGAGCTGACGATCGACCCGCAGGCGGTGGATCCGGACGATGTGGAGCTTTTGCAGGATATGATTCTTGCGGCTGTGAACGAGGCGCTGCGCGCCGGCGAGGAAACCCGCGAGCGCGAGATGAACCGCGTTTCCGGCGGAATGGGCGGCATGTTCTGATGGACAGGGAAACGGCGGACCCAATCGCCCTGATGGCCGCGCAGCTGAGCCGGCTGCCCGGCATCGGCCGCAAAACGGCGACGCGCCTTGCGTATTTTATCGCGGCGCAGCCGGAGGAAGATGTGCGCGAGCTGGCCTCGGCGCTGTGGCAGGGGCGGCGCTCGGTGCGCATGTGCAGCCGGTGCGGAAACTATACATCGCAGGATCCGTGCCCCATCTGCGAAGACCCGAAAAGGCGGCACGACGTCGTCTGCGTTGTGCGCGACCCGCGCGACGTTTCAGCCATTGAGCGGATGCGCGAATATCGCGGCGGATACCATGTGCTGCATGGAACGATTTCGCCGATGGCAGGCGTCGGGCCGGACGATATTCGCATTAAGGAATTGATCCAGCGCGTCGGCGCGGAAGAAATCAAAGAGGTAATCGTGGCCACCAATCCCGACGTGGAAGGAGAGGCCACGGCCGCGTATATCGCGCGCGTGCTCAAGCCGCTTGGCGTGAAGGTGACGCGCATCGCGCACGGGATGCCAGTGGGCGGCGATTTGGAATACGTCGACGAGGTGACGCTCAACCGCGCCTTCGAGGGACGCAGAGAAATGTAAAACTGCATAACAGGCCGGTTTCATGGAAATACTCCAAGCGACAACAAAAAAGGAGGCATTTCCATGAAATCGGTTCGTTTTATTCTGATCCTCGCGTGCGTCTGCGCTGCGCTGACCGCATGCTCCACCAACACTGCCGCCGTTGAAACCAGCCCCACCGCCATCGCGCCCATCGCGACCGAAACGCCCACCGAGGCCGTGCCGGAGGCGACGAGCAACTTCGCCGAGCAGTCCGATACGTTCATCGCCGTGGGCGACGAAGCCGTGATTACCGTCGGCACGACGAAGCTGGAAAGCCCGGCGTATTATCCTGCGGGCGACAAAAAGACGATGCTGCTGCCGTTCGTCGAGACGTGCAAGGCGCTCGGCTGGCAGGTGGAAGAGCCGGGTTCCTCCGGTTCGGGTGAAATTAAGCTGACCCAGAACGGTATGGACGACGTGACGGTGAAGCTGAACGTGCCCGCCGGAAAGGATATGGCGGAACTGAAGGGCGTGTCGGCCACGAAGGGCGCGCAGGCTGTGGACGCGGCGGGCGAACCGTTCGCGTGGATCGGCGGCCAGCTGTATGCGACGGAGAAGTTCATTTCCGCCGCCGTGCAGGAGATCAGCGTCGAATACGACGGTGCGAAAACGATCACCGTCAGCGCCAAGGCGTAATAGAATAACAGAAACGGACAGGACGAAAGAAAGTGGGGCGGGGTTTCATGCGCTTTACCAAGATGCAGGGCATCGGAAACGATTACGTTTATGTCAATGGGTTTCAGGAGCGCGTTGACGACCCCGCCGCGCTTTCTGTCCGCGTGAGCGACCGGCATTTCGGCGTCGGTTCCGACGGGCTGATTCTCGTGCTGCCCAGCGAACGCGCCGATTTCCGCATGCGCATGTTCAACGCCGACGGCAGCGAGGCCGAAATGTGCGGGAACGGCGCGCGGTGCGTCGGCCGCTACGTCTATGAACACGGCCTGACGCGCAAAACCGAGTTTACGATCGAGACGGGCGGCGGCGTGCGGCCCGTCCGGCTGAACCTGGCGGATGGAAAAATTGCAAGCGTGACCGTCGATATGGGCCGGCCGCAGGCGCTGGAGCGGCGCGAGGGGTATACGTTCGTTTCGACGGGCAACCCGCACGCGGTGCTGTTCGTCGAGTTCGACCCGTTTCAGTGGGAAGGGTTTGCAGAAAAAGGCGCAAAGCTTTGCGCCGAAAAAAACGCGAATATCGAGTTCACGCAGGCGCTCTCGCGCGAGGAGCTGCGCATGCGCGTCTGGGAGCGCGGCAGCGGAGAAACGCTGGCCTGCGGTACGGGCGCGTGCGCGTGCGCGGCGGCGGCGATGGAAGCGGGGCTGTGCGGCAGGCGCGTGCGCGTGCGGCTGCGCGGCGGCGCGCTCGAAATCGAATGGCGCGAGCGCGACGGGCATATCCTGATGACGGGCCCTGCCGTTACCGTGTTTGAGGGCGAACTGATCGACTGAGAATTGCATAGGGAGGACCGATGGCGAAGGTCAACGGGCATCTGGCCCAAATGCACGAAAGCTATCTGTTTTCCGAAGTGGCAAAGCGCGCAGCCGCCTTTTCGGCAGAATGCCCGGAGAGGCGGCTTTTGCGGCTGGGCGTCGGCGATGTGACGCGGCCCGTCGCGCCGTGCTGCGTGGAGGCGATGAAGCGCGCGGCAGACGAGATGGGCGGCGCGGCCACGTTTCGCGGCTACCCGCCGGGCACGGGCGAGCCGTTTTTAAAGCGCGCCATTTTGCTGGCGGAATACGCGCCGCTGGGCGTGCTGCTCGATGAAAGCGAGATTTTTGTGTCCGACGGCGCGAAAACGGACGCGGGCGCGCTGCAGGAGCTGTTTGCTCAGGATGCGGCGGCGGCCGTGTGCGATCCGGTCTATCCGGTTTACCTCGACGCAAACCGCATGGCGGGGCGGCGCGTGGTGCGGATGAATTGCCGCGCTGAGCGCGGCTTCTGCCCGGAGCCGCCGGAAGAGCGCGTCGATTTTCTGTATCTGTGCAGCCCGAACAACCCGACCGGCGCGGCGCTGACGCGCGCGCAGCTTGCGCGGCTTGTCGCCTGGGCGCGGGAAAACGACGCGGCCATTCTTTACGACGCGGCCTATCGCGACTACGTCGTCGACGGCGATTGCCCGCGCAGCGTTTTTGAAATCGACGGCGCGAAGGAGGTGGCCGTCGAGCTATGCAGCTTTTCAAAGGGCGCGGGGTTTACGGGCCTGCGCTGCGCCTGGACGGCGATTCCGCGCGAGAACCGCTGGCGGCTGGGTGAACTGTGGGCGAGACGGCAGGCGGCCAAGTTCAACGGCGTGAGCTATCCCGTGCAGCGGGCGGCCGAGGCGGCGCTGAGCGCGGAAGGCCTGCGGCATATGGAGGAAAGCGTGCGGTTTTATCTGGAGAACGCGGCGATTCTGCGGCGCGCTCTGGAAAGCGCCGGGATCGCGTGTTTCGGCGGCGCGAACGCGCCTTATCTCTGGGCGCGCTGCCCCGAAGGCATGCGCAGCTGGGACTGGTTCGACGCGCTTTTGCGCGGCGCGGGCGTCGTCTGCACGCCGGGCGCAGGGTTCGGCGCGTGCGGCGAGGGATATGTGCGCTTTTCGGCGTTCGTCTCGCGCGGGGATACCGAGGAGGCTGCCGGAAAAATCGCGCGGAGCGCGCATTGAAAACGAAATGCGGCGGTGAAATAATACGGAACAGAGCGAAGAGGGAGAACTTTCCTGCGCGGCGCGGACGAAGGCGAAAGTCCGCGCCGTTTTCTATTGAAAATGAGGCGGGCAGCGAGAATAGAAATGATTTTGAGCCGCTGGACGGCCTTGAAACAAGGGACGCGGGGAGCGGCGTTTTTTAATTAGAAAACGGGGAATGCAGGCGATAGGGGGGAGCTGAAAAATTCCCTGCTCCTCCGCCTTGGCGTTTTTCCGTTGTTTCTGTTCGCGACGTGAATGAGGCAGACATTTACTATGAAAGTTGAAAACAAGCGGCGCGTTTCATCGGAAAAAGGAGCGGAGACGCAGGGGGCGGGCGCGCGGCGGTACTTGCGCTGCAAATGCCGGAGGGCCGCGCCGCCCTTTGGGGCCGCAGGGCGGCCCTGAAACTCGCCTCCTATTTAGTCCGCTGCAAATTTTCATGCCGCGTTTTCGATGCGGCGTTTTCTCCGGCGGGCGCAGGATTACTTGACACGCCGCGCTGTTTTCGCTATCATATCCTATCGGTAAGGAGGAACGAGCATGGAGAGTGTTCCGGTTTCACAATTTGTCAAGGACAGCCGTTTCGACGGCTTTTTGCTGGTGCGTTCGGCGGATCAGCGCTCCGCGTCGAACGGTTCGAAATATCTCGATATGACGCTGGGCGACAAGTCCGGCGAGATTAACGCCAAGCTCTGGGACGGCACGGTGCCGCCGCCGGAGGCGGGCAGCGTGCTGCGCCTGCGCGGAACGATTCACGAATATAATGGCCGCCTGCAGATTCGCGTGGAACGCATGCGCGGCGCGGTTTCTTCCGATGCGGTGCCGATGGAAGCGCTGGTCGCCTGCGCGCCGCAGCCCGGACAGGAAATGCTCGACGAGGTGAACGCGGCGGTGGAGGGCATCCGCAGCCGCGATCTGCGCAGGCTTGTGCGCAGGCTGCTCGACGACGCGGGGGAAACGCTCGTATACTTCCCGGCGGCCTCGAAGCTGCATCATGCCGAGCGCAGCGGTCTTCTGCACCATGTGACGGGGATGCTGCGCATGGCCAACCACTACGCCGACGAATACCCCTCGCTCGACCGCGATCTGCTCGTGGCGGGCGTGATCGTCCATGACCTGGCGAAAATCGGCGAGATCAACGCCGCGCCGGAGACGGGCATCGTTTCCGGCTACAGCGCCGACGGAATGCTTATCGGCCACCTCGTGCGCGGCATCGCGCGCATGGACGAGGCGGGCAGGGAGCTGGGATGCGATCCGGAACTGCTGATGATGCTGGAGCATATGGTGCTCTCGCACCACGGCGTGCCGGAATACGGCAGCCCCAAGCCGCCGATGTTCCCCGAGGCCGAGGTGCTCCATCACCTCGATCTGCTGGACGCGCGCATTTTTGAGATGAACGCCGCGCTTTCGCGCGTTACGCCGGGCGGCTTCTCCGAAAAGCTCTGGTCGCTCGATCGAAAGCTCTACCGCCGCGCGGGCAGCCCCGCCGCGGAATGGGAGGATGAAACCGCGCTGGGCGCGGGAAAGGAAAACGAATGAAAAAAGCATGCGCTTTGCTGCTGGCCCTCTGCCTGACGCTCGGCGCCGTGCCGGCGATGGCTTCGACGGCGCGCAGAACGAACGGCTTTACGGCCAAAACGCTCGATTATCTGCCGGAAAAGGCGCGCGCGCGAACCGATTCTCTCGTGATCGGCGTGAGCGACCTGTACGGCGTGACCAGCCCGTTCTTCGCAGAGACGACGGGCGACGGGTATCTTACGTCGCTGCTGTACGACGAGCTGATTTTCTTCGGCAACGACGGTTCCGCCGGCGACGGCGCGGCCACGATGAAGAAAGAACTCGTCTATCCGCAGGAAATCTGGCTGCGCATCGAGGGCACGGATTACACCAGCTACCGCTTCACCTTCACCGTCCGAGACGGCGTATGCTACACGGACGGCACGCCGGTGACGAGCGACGATTTCATTAACGCGTTCTATCTGCTCTTCACCCCCGGCTACGACGGCGTATACGACGCTTTCCCGGCGGATATCAAGGGCGCGGCGGCCTATTATTACGGCGGAAGCGATGAAATCGAGGGCATTCAGCGCGTGGACGAAAAGACGTTCACAATCGATTTGGAGGGTAAGAACGCGTCCGCAGAGGCGTTTCTGGCGGTTCCCGCGCTGCGCGTGAGCGAGGCGGGCGAAATGAAGCGCCCCGAGGGCCTGTCGATGCAGGAACGGGAGGCGTATTATGAGGACGCGCTTTCGCGCGCCAGAAACGTCGACCCGGCGCGCGCAAGCTATGGCCAGTACGCGCTGGAAACGCTGGAGACCGGCGCGAAGGCGACGCTTTCGGCGAACGGATCCTATTGGCGCGGAGCGCCGAAGATCAGCGCGGTCGAGCTGCTCGTCGTGCCGACGGGAGACGAAATGCGCGCGATGCTCGACGGCGATGTGGACATCATCACCATGATGGGCAACGCCGAGAACGTCGATGAAATCTGGGATTACGAAAAGGGGTTTGTCAACCTCTACAACTGGGAAAACTCCGCCGTGGGCTATCTGGGCATGAACCTGCGCGGCGAGCTGTTCTC
>SFFS01000092.1 GCA_004557805.1 Clostridiales bacterium
CAGCTGCTGGTCACGGCGAGCCTCGACGGAATGGCCGACAGCGCGCTCTCCAGCTGGCTCACTTACGACGCAGACATGCTGCCCGTCAACTTTACCTCCTATCTTTCCGGCGACGTATACGACGAAAAGCTCGTCCTCTCCGGCAAAACAATCGACGGCGTGAAGATTCAGTGCATCGAAAACGACGTCAACAAGACGATCCGCACCGACTCGGCGGGTAACTTCTCCTTCACGCTCGACCGCGGCATCACCGGCGCGCGCAAAGTCGTTTTGCAGCTGAGCAAGAAGGGGTTCGCCGACAGGCGGTTCATCATCGAATTCAACCGCTGCTGGGCCGAAGGGGAATACGGCAAGTACCTGGAAAACCAGGTGCAGTCGCTCTCCTATGAAAACCTCAGCACGAAGGGCGACCGCTACGCGGGCCGCATCGTCAAATACAGCGGCGTCGTGCAGGAGGTTTCATCCAACGGCGAACGGTACTACGTGCGCTTCCTGCGCGACGGCGATGAGAAAATGCAGCTTATCGCCGTGCAGAACGGCGGCGAGATGCCGCTTGCGGCAGGCGATTCCGCAACGATCTACTTCCAGGTAACGGGCGAAAGCTACACGTTCTCCACCGTCACGGCGGACGGCGAAGCGAAGGATGCGGCGCTGCCGTCAGTCACGCTGCTGAGCTGGCAGAGGAATTGAATTCGCACAGAAAAAGGGCCGCAATGCGGCCCTGATTTTTTTATATCCGTATCTCCTCCGCTGCGACGTTCCGCCGGAACGCGCCGTCGTGCTCGACAAAGAGCATCGTGGGCGCGGCGGCGCGCAGCAGCTCCTCAATCTGCATGCGCGAGTCGATGTCGATATAGTTGAGCGGCTCGTCCCAGACGTACAGGTGCGCGCGTTCGCACAGGCTGGCCGCAATCAGCGCTTTCTTTTTCTGCCCCTGCGAAAAGCCCGCCATATCCTTTTCAAATTGCTCGCGGTCGAACCCCATCTTGCGCAGGATGGTAAAAAACTGCGTTTCGTCAACGCCGCGCGCGGCGGCGAACCGGCGCGGACTGCCCGCAAGCCCCGCCGCGCTCTGCGGCACATAGGATACAATCAGGCCGCTTGCGCGGCTGACGTTTCCCGTGTGGTCGATTTGCTCTCCGAGCAGCAGCCGCAGCAGGCTGCTTTTGCCGCAGCCGTTCGGTCCCACCAGCGCAAGGCGCTGGCCCTGCAAAATTTCAAACGTGACGGGCGGACAGACGGCGCGTCCGCCGTAGCGCGGCGAAACCTGTTCAAACGCGGCCAACCGCCTGCCCGGATACGCAAGCGGCGCGATTTTCAGCGCGCCCTTCATCTCCTGATCCTTCAGGAGCGCTTTCTTTTCCTCAATCGCACGTTCGCGGCGCACGTCGATGGCTTTTGCCGTTTTCATCATCTTGGCCGATTTTGCGCCGACATATCCACGATCGATGGCCGAGCCGTCGTTGTCATGGCCGAATTTCGTCTTTTCCATGCGGTCGCTCCAGCCGGAGGCGCGGCGCGAAGCCGCCTGCATGCGCGCAATGTCGCCCTTGAGCTTATCGCTGCGCGTTTCCTCGAACGCCTGACGGCGCTCGAAGTTCTCCTTCCATACGCTGAAATTTCCGCCCGTCACCTCAATGGTTGCGCGGTTGATGGACAGAATATGGTCGGTGCATGCATCGAGCGTCTGCCGGTCGTGCGAGACGAGGATAAACCCGCGCTTGGCGCGCAGATACGCCGCCACCGCCTCGCGCGCCGCCGCGTCGAGATGGTTCGTCGGCTCGTCGATGAGCAGGAAACGGTCCTTGCCCAGGAACAGCGCCGCCAGCAGCATGCGCGTCTGCTCGCCGCCGGAAAGCGTGGAAAACGGTTGCGAAAGCAGGCGCTCGTCCATCGCCAGCAGCGAAATTTCGCGCTCGATGCGCCAGTCTTCCGCGTCCGGGCAGACGGAACGAATCACCTCCGCCGCGGGAAGGTTTTCATTCGCTACAAGATAGGGAAAATATTCAAATTTGACCGACGCCGCGATACGGCCTTCATACGGAAATTCGCCCATCAGCAGCCGCAGCAGCGTCGTTTTGCCGCGGCCGTTGCGGCCGATCAGCCCGAGCCGCCAGTCGGTATCCAGCCGGAATGACACGTCCTCGAACACAGGATCATAGCTGCCGGGGTATGCAAAGGAAAGATGTTCCACAAAAATTTGCGACATATGAGGTACCTCCATAAAAAACGGGCTGCAAGAAAGACCTGCAGCCCGAAAAAGCCCCATCAATCGCTCTACGGGATACGGCGGCGGAATGCGCCCGTCTTTCTTGCATGCGACAGGAAACACAGCCCCGGCCTGCGCCGCAGCAAATCCCCCGTCTGTCATTTCACTGCAAGAAAGTCACTTGCGCATCTTTTCACCAACCCTCGTTTTGAGATAGACACAGTATAGCACAGGCGCGCCGAAAGCGCAACCGGCGCGTCAGCGCCGCAGATTCACCCGAAAATCCTCGCGCTCCTGCGTCTCATCGCAGAAAACCGAAAGCAGCGCGTCGCCATATTCGCCCAGCGCCGAGAGCGCGCCCGCGTTCTTCAGCGTGACTTCGCAGGCGGGCATTTCGCCCAAGCAATCATGCAGCGCGTCGAGGTTGCGGCCGTAATGCTCCGGCAGTTCGAGCGCCGCAGCGAGATATTCATGCGCCGCCGCCCGGTCGGTCATGCGCGCGCAGTCGAGCGTAAACTCCTTTATTTCCATTTCCAGTTCACCTCCACCTCGCCGTCCTGATCGACCGTCACCTGCGCAAACGTTTCATAGTGATCCTCGGTGTAGAAATACAGGCCGTCGTCGGAAAAGATGAGCCGGTATGCGCCGCGGCTCTTGCCGCCGTTCGTATACAGGTCGCATTCGGTATAGGTGCGGCCCTTCTTCACGGGCAGCTGGCGCTCATAGTTGCCGAACCGATCGCCGCCGATGGCCGCATCCTTGAGATACTTCTCCACCGAGCCGCCCGTCCAGCCCAGCTCGCGCGCGTCGGCCTTGGTGATGTAGTTATACGGCAGCTCGCCGTATTCTTCCAGATACAGCACCACGTGCTCCAGGTCGTAATAGTAGCCATAGGGATCAAGCGCTTCGCACTCTTTTTTCTGCGTTTTCGCGGCGAACGCCGTACCCGCCAGCAGCAAAAGCGCCAGCAGCAGCGAAAGCAGAACCGACAGCCTGCGTTTCAAGTGTTTCAGCTCCTTCGTTTTTTCATCCGTTTCAAATTATACGGCAAGCGCCCCGGTTGTCAATGGCAGTGCAAAACGAAATCCCCCTGAAAATCAGAGGGATTCAATCCTTCGATTGTTACAGCCACTCCTCGACGGCGGCCTTGATGTCCTCGCGATTGCGCGCCCCCACCATGCGGGCAGCCTCCTCGCCGTCCTGCAGGACGACCATCGTAGGAATGCTCATCACGCCGAACTTCCGGGCCAGGCCGGGGTTATCGTCGACGTTCACCTTGAAGAAGGACGCCTTTCCGTCCAGCTCTTCAGCGGCGGCCTCGACCTGCGGGCCGGTCATGCGGCACGGGCCGCACCACGGCGCCCAGAAATCGATCAGCGAAACCTTTTTCTCGGCGACAGCCGCGTCAAATTCCTGTTCGTTCAAATCGCGTACCATGGCAATACCTCCGTTCTCGTTTTATTTTTTGCCGGCTTCGCCGGGCTTATGCACCGCCACAAGGCGCGGCTGCCATTTCTGCGCTTTGCGCAGCTTTTTATCCACAACCCACACCATGCTCAGGCCGAGCGCGCAGGCCGCCACGCCGCAGACGGCGTAGAACAGATCCTCCGCCATCTTCACCGTGCCGCCGCGATAAATCGCCCAGGCCAGCAAAAGCCCCAGCAGGAACGCGCAGACCGGCACGATGTACATCAGCGCCGACGCCTTTACCACTTCGCCGTCGGGCATGTCCACTTCCACCGTATCGCCGATTTCCGCTTCCCCTTTTATTTGTACCCGCGAACAGTGCTTGTGTAAACATCCGCCGCAATGGGCGCACATTTCGGGCCGTTCGAACACGACGCCCAGCATGCCGTCCGCCTTTTCGACCACTTCGCCCGAACGGATCATTCCTGTTCACCTTCGCTCACCGGCTGAATTTTCAGGATCTCCAGCTGCTTGGGATCGACCGTCGAGGGCGTGCCCATCATCTGGCAGTAAGCGCTCTTGTCCTTCGGGAAGGCGATCACGTCGCGCAGCGATTCGCCGCCGGCGAGAATCATCACGAAGCGGTCGATGCCGTAGGCGAACCCGCCATGCGGCGGCGCACCGTATTTGAACGCGTCGAGCAGGAAGCCGAAGCGCTGCTGCGCCACTTCGGGCGACAGCCCGATGAGCTTAAACATCTGCGCCTGCTTGTCCGCGCGATGGATTCGGATGGAACCGGAGCCCATCTCAATGCCGTTCATGACCAGATCGTACGCCTTGGCGCGCACGCGGCCCGGATCGGTTTCCATGTACTGCTCATCCTCTTCCATGGCGCTGGTGAAGGGATGGTGCATGGCCACGAAGCGGTTCTCTTCGTCGTCCCATTCAAGGAGCGGGAACTCCGTCACCCAGAACAGGTTATACTTAGTCTGATCGATCAGATCGAACTTCTTGCCGATGGCAAGACGCACCTGGCCCAGCGCCGTGCAGGCGACGTTCGGCCGGTCGGCGGCGAAGAAGAGCGCGTCGCCGGGCTTGGCGTTCATGGCCTGCTTGAGGGCCTCGAGCTTGTCCTCCTTCATGAACTTGGCGAAGCTGGACTTCACCGTACCGTCGGGCGCGATGGTCAGCCACGCAAGACCCTTGACATGGTACGTCTTGGCCAGCTCGCCCAGCGCGTCGATTTCCTTGCGGGAAAGATGCGCCGACACGCCCTCGGCGTTCAGGCCGCGCACGCTCACAGCGTTTTCAAACACGCCGAAGCCGCACTCGCGGGTCACGTCGGTCACATCCTGCAGCTTCATGCCGAAGCGGGTGTCCGGCTTGTCGCTGCCGTAATCGTCCATCGCCTGCCGCCAGGTCATGCGGGGCAGCGGCAGCGGGATATCGATATTCTTGACGGCCTTGAACACCTTGGCGAACGCGCCCTCCACAACCTTCTGAATATCCTCCGGCTCGACGAAGCTCATTTCCATATCGAGCTGCGTGAACTCGGGCTGGCGGTCGGCGCGGCTGTCCTCGTCGCGGAAGCAGCGGGCTACCTGATAATACTTGTCGAAGCCGGCCAGCATCAGCAGCTGCTTATAAATCTGGGGGCTCTGCGGCAGCGCGTAGAACTCGCCGGGCCGCACGCGGCTGGGCACGAGGTAATCGCGCGCGCCCTCGGGCGTAGACTTGGAAAGGATGGGCGTTTCCACCTCGGTGAACCCGCACTCGTCCATATGGCGGCGGATGGTGGACAGCACCTTCGCGCGCAGGCGCAGGTTTTCCTGCATCTTCGGCTTGCGCAGGTCAAGGTAGCGGTACTTCAGGCGCACCAGCTCGTTTTCATCGGCGTTATCGTCGATGTAAATCGGCGGCGTGGCCGCTGCGTTGAGCAGCACGGCCTTTTTCGCAATCACTTCGATGCGGCCGGTCTTGAGCTTATCAGTCACGTCCTTTTCGGCGCGGAGCGCCACTTCGCCCGTGATCGAAACCACGTACTCGCCGCGCAGGCTTTCGCCCACGGCGAAGGTTTCGGCGTCGCAGGTTTCAGGGCTGAACACAACCTGCACCAGACCCGTGCGGTCGCGGAGCCAGACGAAAATCACGCCGCCGAGGTTGCGGGTGCGCTGTACCCAGCCGTCCAGCGTAACCTGCTGTCCGTCGAAATTTTCAGTGAGTTCGCCGCAATACTGCGTGCGCTGCCATTCCTTGCGTGCCATTTCAGATTCTCTCCTTCATGTTCTCCACTGCGTTTTCCAGCGGGATTTCGCATTCTTCCTTGGTTTCCATGTTGCGCAGCTTCACCGTGCCGCGTGCGAGCTCGTCGCCGCCGACGATAAAAATATACGGCGCGCCGACCTTATCGGCATGTTTGAACTGCGCCTTGAGGCTGCGGCCGGCATGATCCATTTCGGACTTCACGCCTGCGCGGCGCAGCCCGGTCGTCAGCTTCAGCGCCGGAATGCGCGCCTCCGCGCCCAGCGCGGCGACGTATACGTCGTAGTGCCGCGGCTCGGGGATGGTGATCCCGCTCTGCTCCAGCAGCATCAGCACGCGCTCCACGCCCATGCCGAAGCCCATCGCGGGCAGCTTCGGGCCGCCGATCTGCTCGACCAGCCCGTCGTAGCGTCCGCCGCCGCAGACGGCCTGCGTGCCGTTCTCGGTCTGGCGCGCGATTTCAAAGACGGTGCGGGTATAGTAGTCCAGCCCGCGCACGATGCGCGGATCGACCGAATACGGAATCTCCAGCGCGTCGAGGTTCGCCTTCAGGCCCTCGAAATGCGCGGCGCACTCGTCGCACAGGCAGTCGAGGATGCTCGGCGCGCCCTCCAGCTGCTTCTGGCATGATTCAACTTTGCAGTCGAGAATGCGCAGCGGGTTCTTTTCGAACCGGCCGCGGCAGGTCTCGCACAGCTTGTCCAGCCGCTGCGACAGGAACGCGCGCAGCTTTTCATGATAGACCCTGCGGCATTCCGGGCAGCCGATGGAGTTGATGTTGACGACGAGGTTATCCAGCCCCAGTCCCTTGAGAACGTCCACGGCGATGGAGATCAGCTCCGCGTCGCAGGAGGGCTCCGCCGCGCCGAAGCATTCGCAGCCGAACTGGTGATGTTCGCGCAGGCGGCCGCTCTGCGGCGCTTCATAGCGGAAGATCGGGTTGTTCACATAGTACATTTTCACCGGCAGCGGACCCGCGTACAGGCTGTGCTCGACGAGCGCGCGCACCGCGCCCGCCGTCCCCTCGGGCTTGAGGGTGATGGAGCGGTCGCCCTTATCGGTGAAAGTATACATTTCCTTCTGCACAATATCCGTGGTGTCGCCCACGCCGCGAAGGAAAAGCTCGGTGTGCTCGAACACGGGCGTGCGGATTTCGCGGTAGCCCGCGCGTTCGGCGATGCGCTTTTCTACGGCCTCCACGGCCTGAAAGCGATACGCATCCTGCGGAAGCAGGTCCTTGGTCCCTTTGGGGGCCTGTGTCAACATGGTTCATTCCCTCCCGTTGCGTGTGGCTGTGTGTTTATCAAAACGGCCCTCCGCCCTGTCTATGGGGCGGAAGGCCGCGGTGCCACCCAAATTTATTGCTCGTGCCCTCTAACGCTGGCCGCGCCGCCGTTTCCGACGGAAGCTCCGGGGTCGTCACGCCCTTCATCGCTACATCGCGATTATAGCGGCCTGCGCGGGAAATGTCAAGCGGCGGCTGAATTTTCCGCGCAAAGCGCGGGAAAAGGACAGGAAGGCGCAAAGCAAATAATTATGCGGCAGCATTGACGGATAACGTATAAACATGATATAATATAAACGAATTCGTCATCTTAATAACACGGAGGAATTGAAAATGAAACGGTTCTTGGCTCTTTTCGCAGCCGTATGCATGCTTCTTTGCTGCGCGGCCGCATCTGCGGAAACCTATACTGCTACGGCGCAGGGTATGGGCACGGTAACGGTCAGCGTCGAATTGGACGGCAACGAAATCAAAAGCGTGTCCGTAGACGCGCCGAACGAAACGCCCGGCATCGGCGATAAGGCGGTGCAGGAACTGCCCGCGGCGATCGTCGAAGCGCAGTCTCTGGCTGTGGACGCCGTCAGCGGTGCAACCGTCACCAGCGACGCCATCCTCGCGGGCGTTGAAGAGTGCCTCAAGCTTGCAGGTCTCGCCCCGGAAGCGTTCAAAACGGCCGTCGTTGAAAGCACCCCCGAGCAGACGGCGGAGGATTGCGAAGCGGACATCGTCGTTGTGGGCGGCGGCGGAGCCGGTATGACTGCGGCCATCAAGGCTGCGGAGCAGGGCAAAAACGTCATCCTGCTTGAAAAAATGGGCATGCTCGGCGGCAATACCGCAATGGGCACGACGGCGTATTTCGCCGCCGAATCCAAAACGCAGAAGGAACAGGGCTCCGAAGTCACCGTGCAGGATATGTACGACTGGCTGATGAGCCAGAGCACGGACGAATTTCCGATGGACCCCGACGCAACCATGACGGTCGCTGAAAACAGCGCCGCAGCGGCCGACTGGATGATGGAAATCGGCATGGATCTCGGGCGCGTCTTCAACAAGTTCTTCCTTTCTCCCTCCGACGGCAGCGCGCCCGGCGCGGCGATCGTAAAGGCGCTGACCGAAAAAATGGACTCGATGGGCCTGGACTACCGGCTTGAAAGCGCCGGCACTGCGCTCGTGCTGGATGAAAACGGCAAAATTTCCGGCGTGACCGTTTCCAGCCCCGCCGGCGAATACACCATTCACGCCAAGGCCGTCGTACTGGCTGCCGGCGGTTTCGCCGCGAATCCGGAAATGCTCGGCGAATACGACGCGCGCTGGGCCAGCCTTGGCTGCTCCAGCTCCAAGGGCCAAAACGGCGACGCGATCCGCATGGCGATGGCCATCGGCGCGGACGTCGTCGATATGAGCAACATCAAGGTCAACCCGACCGTTTATTACAACGGTGATAAGCTGATTTCCATGTCTACGCTCCGCTCGAACGGCGGTCTGCTCGTCAGCAAGCTCGGCAAGCGCTTCTTCAGCGAATCCGGAAACTACACCAAAACGAGCGCCGCGCTGCTGGAACAGCCGGATCAGGTTGCCTTCATGGTGTTCGACAACACGATGCTTAACATCGGTCTGATGAAGACCTATAACGAGGCCGGTTATTTCGTATGCGCCGATACCATTGAAGCGCTGGCGGAAAAGATGGGCATCGATCCGCAGGGGCTTGCGGACGAAGTGGCGCGCAATCAGGAGTTCTGCGCAAAGGGCGTGGATGAAGATTTCGGCCGCACCAACCTCACCATCAAATTCGACAATCCGCCCTTCTACGCCGTGGAAGTTCATCCCGCCGCGCAGGGCACCTTCGGCGGCCTGAAGGTCAACACAGCCGCGGAAGTCATCGATGTGAACGGCAATGTCATTCCGGGCCTGTACGCCGCCGGTGAAACCGCGGGCGAAGGCACGCAGGGCAACTGCCCGCTGGTTGAGAACACCGTCTTCGGCACGATCGCCGGCGAAGGCGCGGCGGCGTTTGTCGATCAGCTGTAAATCGCTTATAAGCCAAACAAATCGGCGGACAGTTTGTCCGCCGATTTGCTTTTCAATTAGCAATTCTCCTCTTATCCGTTTCCTGTCGTCATGGAATCCATCTGCACCATCAGCACGTTGCCGGTCGCAGCTTCGAGAGACACAAAGCCCATGTCGTAGCTGCCGGTTCCCTGAAGCCAGACCGTCCAGGTGCCGCCGTTGTCAAGCGTATATTCGGTGTGCGTCAGCCATCCGCGCACGTCGCTTTCCAGCGCGTCATACGCGCCGGAAACAGCCATAACGGCGAGCGACTCGGCCTCCTGCTGCGAAATGTCGTTCGCGCCGGGCAGGGCGTGGTTGAGGTACGGCGAGGGGAAGCCTGCCGCGCGCATGAGCCCGTCGTATGCCGCCGCGTCCTCGACGGAGAACCAGTCCGTCTGATCCTGCGGATATTTGGCGGTAATGGGCGCGGTCTTTTCAAGCAGCGCAAGCACCCAGGACAGAATCCTTGCGTCATAGGCGTTCGCCTGCGCCCAGTTCGATTCGGTGTGCGCGGCGCCGTCGTTCTGATCCGCCAGCGTCCAGGAGGCCGTCTTCCCGTCCAGATCGACCGTGTATTCGCCCAGCTTCGGCTGAAGCTCCTGCGCCCGGCGGA
>SFFS01000093.1 GCA_004557805.1 Clostridiales bacterium
TCTTTGATATACTTTTTGAGGTTCTTGAGAATCTTCTCTCCATCCTGCGCCTGCACAAGCCGCATGTCGATGCGCGCCATGGCGGTGGAGGTCAGCACCGTGGCGGTGCCTTCGCCGACGTGGCCGGAAACCATGCCGGAGATGTTGCAGGAGGGCGTGCCGTTGAGCTGGCCGTAATAGCCCAGTTTCGGATCATAGGAGGGGTAGGCATTATAGGTGGCCTTGAGGTTTTCGCGCACGTCGGGCAGCTTGTCGTAGATGGCGCGCTCGGCGGGGCTGATCGGCACGACGTCGTCGTAGAAGCCGGGAATCAGGCAGCGGCCGTCCTTCTTGATTTTGCTGAGCAGTTCCACCATCTGCCACGCGGCGCTGGGCAGCACGGGCGCGTACTGGGAGTGCAGGTCGCGCGTCATCGTGGTCAGGCGCAGCTCGACATACAGCATGCCCTTCACGCCCAGTGCGATGATGGGCGTATCGTTATGGTTCTTGGAGCCGTCGCTGAAGTAGGTCACATCGGAGCGGAGCAGGTCGAGGTGCTCGTTGATGAACTCGTGCAGACCGGCGCTGTTGCTCTCTTCGCAGCCCTCAAAGAGGAACTTGAGGTTGACCGGCAGCTCGCCGTATTCGCGCATGTAGAACTCCGCCGCGCACAGGTGCGCGCTCAGCGGGCCCTTGTTGTCGGCCGTTCCGCGGCCGTACATTTTGCCGTCGACGATGGTGGGTTCGAAGGGCGCTGTGCGCCAGCGGGAAAGGTCGCCCACGGGCTGCACGTCGTAGTGCGCGTAAATCAGGACGGTTTTCTTGGAAGGATCGTCGCCGAGCGAACCTGTGATGACGGGATAGGGCTTGACCTCGTGACGCTGCGCGTCGATGCCGATCTGACGCATCCTCTCTACAATATAATCGCAGCATTCGCTCACGCCTTCGCCGCTGGAACTGATAGAAGGACGGCGAACCAGGTCGCACAGGCGGTCGATCATTTCCTGCTGATGAGCGTCCATGTAACGATGGAGCGTGGATTCGAAATCTTTCATGTTTGGATGGCCTCCTCGCAAAGATATACAGATGTTACCATAATCAGCTTTGAATATGGAACTGAAACCATGCTGATTATAGCAAGCCGCCATGAAAAGATGCAAGTAACCGGAAATCTTCATGCATTCCGCAAAATTTGCGCAGTTAGCCCATATAAATCTGAAATATTTTCGATATAAAGCCTGCAAATGGCCGATGTAACCGAAATTATTTTTGCATATATGCCCTGAGGGAATAGAAAGAAGAAAGAAAAAGAATTTGACGAGGCATTTACACCACGCTACAATAGCACCAACCGGAAGGAACGGGAAGTCCTCCGGTGGAACCACAGGGATGAATACTTATAAAAAGGAGTGGATCGCGTGAAAAAGTTCATCGCATGGTTGCTGGTGGCAGTGATGTGTCTGGGTACGACCGCATTTGCCGAGGATTCCGTCAAGTATAAGGAAGAAGTCGTGATCGGCCTGCGCCAGCAGGTAACCACGCTGGACCCTCAGGCCTTGGCCAACACCGCGCAGAACCAGGTGCTCAAGTTCTGGCACGCTACGCTGGTCGATCTGAACCCCGTAACGAACGAAATCGTTTCGGATCTGGCGGAAAGCTGGAACTGGATCGACGACACCACCATCGAATTCAAGCTCTTTGAAAACGCCAAATTCCACAACGGCGAACCCGTCCGCGCCAGCGACGTGGTGTTCACCGTAAACCGCGGCCTGGAAGGCGTTGCCTCCAAGTCCCGTATGAGCCTGTTTGCCAGCGTTGAAGCCGTCGACGATCTGACCGTCCGCTTCACCCTGAACAAGCCCAACGTCGACCTGCTCGACACGCTGTCTCTGCCGGTGTGCTCGATCCTGTCCGAAAAGGCTTTCCAGGATGATCCCGACGAAGGCTTCAAGGTCGGCGCGGGCCCCTGGGTGCTCGACGAGTTTGTGGCCAACGATCATATGTCCTTCAGCCGCTTTGAAGATTATCACTTCGGCCCGATGAAGACCGCGAAGCTGAAGGTTCGCTACATTCCGGAAGATTCCGCCCGCGCTATCGCGCTGCAGACCGGCGAAATCGACCTGTGCGAGCATGTCGTGCCGATCGACCTGCCGCTGCTTGAGGCGGACGACAGCGTTGAAACCGTCGTTTTCGACGCGCCGAACTGCCAGTACTTCTTCTTCAACTATCAGAAGGAAGGCGTGCCCACCAGCAACAAGCTCGTACGCCACGCGATTGCCCACGCCATCAACCGCGAGGACATCATCATGGCCTGCAAGGATGGCTACGGCACTCCCGGCAAGTCCTTCTGGGGCATGAACCAGTACGGCTTCTATGACGGCATGGAAGGCTATGACTACGACGTTGAAAAGGCGAAGGAACTTATGGCCGAAGCCGGCTATGCGGATGGTTTCGACCTTCCTCTGACCGTTATCAGCGGCGAGCGCGTCATCTCCGCCGAGGTTATCCAGGCGCAGCTCAAGCAGATCGGCATCAACGTGCAGATCAATGAAGTGGACGGCGCCGGCATGTCCAGCCTCGTTTCCGAAGGCAACTTCGTCTGCGGCCTGTGGGGCATCGGCTTCAACTCCTGCGGCGATGAAGTGCGCCGCGTCTATTACACCGGCGGCTCCAACAACCGCTCCTGGTACACCAACCCCGAAGTGGACAAGCTGATCGACGCGGCCGTCGCCGAAATGGACGATACCGCCCGCAAGGAAATGTACAAGGAAATCCAGGAGATCGCCATGGACGACCTGCCCGTAATCAACCTCTACTACGAGAACGAAATCTACGGCATGGTCAAGGGCCTGGGCGGCATTGAATGGGGCTGCTCCTCCGCCAACGATATGTCCGGCGTGTACGTTGTCGTGGAATGATCTGAAAGAAAATCCCCCCGAGAGTTAAGCGACTATCCATGCCCAGCGTCCGACCCGGGCATGGATAGTTCTACATTCATCATCCGATAAAACAACCGAGAAGGAGGCGCGGACGGCGCGCGGTGCGTCGGTGGTCCGCAAAGAAAATATGCACCGGTATGTCATAAAACGATTGCTGATGCTGATCCCGGTCACGATTTTGACATCATTCATCGTTTTCTTCATCATCAATCTGGCGCCCGGCGACGTCGTCGCGCAGCTGACGGGCGGCGATGCCACGCCGGAGGAAGTTGCCGAAATCCGCGCGGATCTCGGGCTTGACCAGCCGATCATCGTGCGCTATCTGAAATACCTCTCCGGTCTGGTTCGCGGCGATCTTGGCAAATCCTACCTCAACGGCCGCAGCGTGTTCGACGCCTACATGGAAAAGCTGCCCGCCACGCTGAAGCTGGCGCTCGCGTCGATCTTCGTGTCCATCATCATCTCCATACCATTGGGCATATCCTCCGCCGTGCATCATGGCTCCATCCGCGATAACGTGGGCATGGTGGCGGCGCTGCTGGGACTTTCGATGCCCAACTTCTGGCTGGGACTGCTGCTGATTATCGCGTTCTCGCTGAACCTGGGATGGCTGCCGTCCGGCGGCGCGGAGGGCTTCAAGTCGATTATCCTGCCGGCCATTACGGTGGGCACGGGTCTGACGGCCATGCTCACGCGCACCACGCGTTCTTCCATGCTCGACGTAATCCGTCAGGATTATCTGCGCATGGCGCGCGCAAAGGGCGTGCCGGAAAAGGTGGTTATCCGCAAGCATGCGCTGCGCAACGCGCTCATTCCCGTTATCACCGTCATCGGCACGCAGCTGGGCAGCTGCCTGGGCGGCGCGATTCTGACGGAGACGGTGTTCGCCTGGCCCGGCGTAGGCCGGCTGATTCTGGACGCCGTCAATTCCCGCGATATTCCGATGGTTACGGGCTGCATCATCCTCAAGACCATCACCATCAGCATCATCCTGCTCATCGTCGATCTGCTCTACGCAGTGGTCGATCCGCGCATCCGCGCGCAGTATGCGAAAGGAGGCAAGTAATATGGCCGCTGAGAAAAAAGTCCTCGCCTCCCGGCGCTACGCCAAACGCAGCCAGAGCGCGGAAATCTGGCACCGCCTGCGCAAAAACAAGGGCGCGATGCTGGGCCTTGCGATTATGATCGCGATCATCCTCATCGCCATCGGCTCCAACATTTTCCTCGATTACGACACGGACGTGATCGGCCAGAACGTTGCCGAGCGGCTTCAGCATCCGAGCCTGAAGCACCCGATGGGCACCGACGCGACGGGCCGCGACATGATGTACCGCATCTTCTACGGCACGCGCTATTCGCTCAGCATCGGCATCGCTTCCGTTCTCATCGCGCTGGTGATCGGCGTGACGCTGGGCGTAATCGCCGGCTATTACGGCGGACGTGTGAGCGAGATCATCATGCGCCTTTCCGACGCAATCGCCGCGATTCCGAGCATCCTCATGGCCATCGCCATCGTTTCCGCGCTGGGGCAGAGCATGTTCAACCTCATGCTGGCCGTCGGCGTTACGAGCGTGCCGCAGTTCGTGCGCATCACGCACGCCGCCACGCTGACCGTGCGCAACCAGGAATACGTGGAAGCCTCGCGCTGCCTGGGCCTGCGCCAGTGGCAGATCATCCTGTTCCACGTGCTGCCCAACTGCCTTTCCCCGATCATCGTTCAGACCACGCTGCGCGTGGCTTCGGCCATCATCTCCGCTTCCAGCCTCAGCTTCCTCGGCCTCGGCGTGCCCGCGCCCATGCCGGAATGGGGCGGCCTGCTCTCTGCGGGACGCAAATATATCCGCACGCACAGCTACCTGACGCTGTTCCCGGGCCTTGCGATTATGATTACGGTTCTGGCGCTGAATCTTCTGGGCGATGGCCTGCGCGACGCGCTCGATCCGAAGCTGAAGGGGAAAAAGTGATGGAAGAGAATAAGAAAGTTCTTGAAATCGATAACCTGACCGTGCACTATGTGCTCGAGGACGAGACGGTCGAGGCCGTCAACGGCATCAGCCTTTCGCTGGAGAAGGGCAAGGTGCTGGGGCTGGTGGGCGAGACCGGCGCGGGCAAAACCACGACGGGCCTTGCGTGCCTGCGGCTGATCCCCGATCCGCCGGGAGTGGTCAAATCCGGCAAAATCGTCGTCGACGGCATCGACCTGATGGCGCTGCCTGAATCGCAGATGGACAAGGTGCGCGGTAAGGAAATCTCGATGATTTTCCAGGATCCGATGACCAGTCTGAACCCTGCCTTTACCGTGGGCGAGCAGATTGCCGAAAGCGTGCTTCTGCACGAGCACGTCTCGCGTGAGGAAGCCTACAAAAAAGCGCAGGAGATGCTGGAACTGGTGGGCATTCCCGCCGGCCGCGCGGGCGAATATCCGCATCAGTTTTCCGGCGGTATGCGCCAGCGCGTGGTCATCGCCATCGCGCTCGCGTGCAACCCGAAGCTGCTCATCGCCGACGAGCCGACTACGGCGCTGGACGTGACCATTCAGGCACAGGTGCTGGAAATGATGCGCCAGCTGATCGACAAATACGGCACGTCCGTGATCATGATTACGCACGATCTGGGCATCGTCGCGGAAATCTGCGACGAAGTCGCCGTAATGTATGCCGGAAGCATCGTCGAGCGCGGCACGCTCGAGGACGTGTTCAACCGCACGCAGCACCCCTACACGGAGGGGCTGTTCAACTCCCTGCCGGATATGGAGCACCGCGGAGAGGATCTGCGCCCCATCCCCGGCCTGATGCCCGATCCCACAAAGCTGCCCAAGGGCTGCCCGTTCGCGCCCCGCTGCTCCTATGCGACGGAGGAATGCACGAAGGAAAAGCCCGCGCTGACCGCGGTGAGCGATACGCACTATGTGGCCTGCAGCGCCTACAAACGGCCGGGATTCCGGCTCGAAAGGAGCATGGCGGATGAGCGATAACATTCTGGAAGTCAGCCACCTGAAAAAATACTTCAAAACGCGTCAGGGCATGGTGCATGCGGTGGACGATGTGAGCTTTACGCTTGGCCGCGGCAAAACGCTGGGCGTGGTGGGCGAGTCGGGCTGCGGCAAATCGACCATCGGCCGCGTCATTTTGCAGCTGATTAAGCCTACCTCCGGCAGCGTCAAGTTCAACGGGCGCGAAATCGTCGGCCTTCGCAGCGGCGAAATGCGCCATTTGCGCAAGGAAATGCAGATGATCTTTCAGGATCCGTATTCGTCCATCGACCCGCGCCGGACGGTCAACCAGATCATCGGCGAACCGCTGCGCGTCCACAAAATCCGCCCCGACCGCGCCGCGCGCGAGGAGCGCGTGCTGGAGCTGATGGAAACCGTCGGCCTGGCCGAGCGGCTCATCAACGCCTATCCGCATGAGCTGGACGGCGGCCGCCGTCAGCGCGTGGGCATCGCGTGCGCGCTGGCCGTCGAGCCGAGCTTTATCGTCTGCGATGAGCCGGTTTCGGCGCTGGACGTATCGATTCAGGCGCAGATTCTGAACCTGCTCAAGCATCTGCAGCAGCAGATCGGCCTGACCTATATTTTCATCACGCACGATCTGTCGGTCGTCAACCATTTTTCCGACGATATTGCGGTCATGTATCTGGGGCAGGTGGTGGAACTGACCTCCGCGGAGGAACTGTTTGCAAAGCCGCTGCATCCGTATACGCAGGCGCTCCTTTCGGCGATTCCCGTGCCGAAAATCGGCGCAAAGAAAGAGCGGATCATCCTCAAGGGCGAGATCAGCTCGCCGATCGATCCGCCGGATCAGTGCCGCTTCGCCAAGCGCTGCCTGTATGCTACGGACGAATGCCGCGCCAAGTGCCCGCCGCTGCGCGAGGCTGCGCCGGGCCATCAGGTGGCCTGCTGGCGCGTCTGATCCGCGCATGATGACACAACGCCCCCGCCTGTGCTATAATACCGGCGGGGGTGTTTTGCGTGGACTTTCGCGATCTGAATTATGTAATCGCGCTGGCGCGCTATGGTACGATCGTCACAGCCGCCAAGTCGCTGTATATTTCGCAGCCGTCGCTGACAAAGTTTTTGCAGAACCTGGAGCATGATGTGGGCGTTCCGCTTTTCAACCGCGTGGGCAAACAATATCAGCTGACCTATGCGGGCAAGCGCTATGTGGAAAAAGCGGAGCGGATTCTCGATCTCAAGCGCCAGCTCGACCGCGAAATGGCGGAGATTGCGCGCGAAGATCAGGGCTTGCTGCGCGTGGCGTTCCCGCTGGTTCGCGGCTCGTACATTTTGCCGAACGTGCTGCCCGCGTTTCACCAGCTGCACCCGCATGTGCGCGTAGAGGTGCAGGAGATGGACTCGTCGCGCCTGCAGAGCATGCTTTTGCAGGGCGATATTGATCTGGCGATTTTTTCGCAGCGGGAAATCGACAGCCGCCTGCATTACGAGCCCATCGCGGAGGAGGAGTATGTGCTCATTCTGCCGCCCGGCCATCCGCTCATTCAGACGGCGCATCGAGGGAAGCAGAAATATCCGTGGATCGATCTTGCCAGCGTTGCAAACGAGGATTTTATTATGCTCGAGGGCGGGCAGCGCTCCAAGGCCTTCATGGAAAAAATTTTCCATGATAATAAAATCGAACCCCGCGTCGTGCTTACGCTGCGCAACAACAGCACCGTCATTCAGATGGTCAACGCGGGCTACGGCTTCAGTTTCGTGCTGGAGAGCCATATCCTAAACCTGCCCAAGAACAAGCGGCCGCGCTGCTTTTCCATCGGCGAGGAGGGTGTGCGCATGAAATGCGTGGCGGCCTGCCGTGCCGACAGCTTTCATCCGCGCTACGAGCAGGATTTTATCCGCATGGTGCGCGACTTTTATGAAAACATGCTACATGCATGAAGGGGAGGACCGCATGCCCGCGGTCCTTTTGTTATGGGATAAAAGAGGGAATGGCGGGGAAAGGCGGAGGGGGATGGGCGGGATGACCCCGTTTTGCACCCCTCACATGGGGATATAGGGGGTCAAAACGGGTTATAAAGGGATATGTTACAAAAAAAGAAAAACCGCTGAAATCCTTTGATTTCAACGGTTCTCTCAGTCTGGGTGAGAGGATTTGAACCTCCGGCCTCTTGAACCCCATTCAAGCACGCTACCAAGCTGCGCTACACCCAGTCGTGTCAACGGGTGATACTATACCACACATTTGAAAAAAATGCAAGCCTTTTTTCTCCCGAAAACACGTTTTTATGAATTATTCTTCCGGCAGTACGATTTCTGCTTCTCCGATGATTTCGCCCGTATCGTGCGAGATCATGCGAAGCGTCAGCTTCGTCGGAATTTCAGCCGCCGCGCATTTGAAGAAATATGCGCCGGTCGAGCGCTCCGCGTCGGTGGAAGCGCCCGTGAGCCGGTAAGGCGATTCCGCGCCGTTTTCCGGCAGCAGCACGGGTTCCATCAGCCGCATGATCGAGCGGGGACGCTCGCCGTCCGCGCGGGCCATGCCATCCTCAAAGAACAGTTTCGCGCCGATTATGCTGAATTCCATGCTCGTTGCATGAATCCGCAGGCCGTCCGTTTCGAACCATGCGTCCAGCGGAACCGTGATCGACGGCAGACGTTCTGCCAGATCGACCTGCGCGGTGATGGACCAGACGGGCTGCGCCCGGCCGGAGGCGCTTTCTGCGCCGGTGAACTCCAGCGCTGCAACCGACAGCGTCATTTCGGCCGTGCCGGCATGCGGCAGGCTCTGTCCCGCTGCATCGGCAACCAGCAGGCAGTACAGCGTTTCGTTTTCAGAATCGTACCACTTGTAGTGATCGCTGACAAGCAGCGGAAACTGCGTGTCCGAATAGTCGGCGAAGCGAAGGTAAACCTGTTCTTCAAGCGTCCGCTCGTTCACGGGCTGCGCGTCCTTCTGCGCATTGCGCAGCGAATAAAGCACCGCGCACTCCTCGCCGTTCACCACGCAGTAATGCGCACGCAGCGTCATGCCGTCCTGTGTGACGGCATGCGTCAGGTCGTTGCCCTTGACGGAATCAATGAGGCTGGCCAGCCCGGCCAGTCTCCATGGCTGCGGGTATGCGTCGGAGCTTCGGCGGAGAATAAAGTCCGGCCACATCGTTGCCGCGAGCGCCGCCCCGAGCGCCAACACGATTGTCAGCGCCAGCGCGGCGGCCATTGCGGGCCGCATGCGCGGCCTGACGCGTTCCCGCCCGCCTGCGCGCATTCTGCGCAGCGTTTCAGTCTCCATTTCCGGCGTAAAGGTCAGCGGCGCGAGACAGGCGTCCAGCGCACGGCTCACTTTGGTTTCAGCCATCCCAATCACCTCCCAGCGCGTCGTTAAGCAGTTTTTTTGCGCGGCTGAGCCGCGCGTATACGGTCGGGCGCGGCACGCGCAGAATTCTTGCGATTTCCTCGACCGAAAAGTTCTGATAATAGCGCAGCAGCAGCGCTTCACGCGGCTTCAGGGGCAGCGAAAAAATCGCTTCGGTCAGGCCGATATCCTCCGGTGCGGCCGCGCGGTCGATCAACGCCGCTGCGCTTTCTCCGCGCACGGTGCGCCGCATCCACGCCGAACGCAGGTAATCGCGGCAGGTGTTGACGGCGATGCGGCACAGCCACGCCTTCTCCGCCTTCGCGCTTTGCGCGGAAAAAGCGTCCAGGTGCCGGTACGCCTTCAGAAACGTGTCCTGCACGGCGTCTTCGGCCAGGGACGCGTCGCCCAGGTAAGCCGCGCACAGGCGCAGAAGCGGCGTGCCATAGGCGCGTATCATATCCTCCGCGCGGGCGGCGCGCTTCGCGTTCGCCTCCACATCATCGCCCTCCCTTCCTCTATAAAACGAAATACGGAACGGGGATTATAACGTGAGAGAGAAATTTTTC
>SFFS01000094.1 GCA_004557805.1 Clostridiales bacterium
ACGGCGTGTTCAGTCATGCGGGCGCGATGCACCCGGATTTTATCGCCGCGAGGCACAGCCGCGAGGCGAAGCGGTTCGGCTGGTTCCTGTTCAACAACTGGCCGGACGATTATAAATGCTGGTGGGGGTTCCGCAACCTGCCGGAGCTGAACAAGCAAAACGACGGCGTGCGGCGCTATTTCCTCTCCGACGAGGATTCCGTCGTGCGGCACTGGCTGCGCGCCGGAAGCGCGGGCTGGCGGCTCGATGTGGCCGACGAACTGCCGATGGATTACCTGCGCCAGCTGCGCGAAAACGCGCGCCAGGAGCGCGAGGATGCGTTCGTGCTCGGCGAGGTGTGGGAGGATGCGTCGAACAAGGTCAGCTATGGCGAGATGCGCTGCTATTGTCTGGGCGATACGCTTGACGGCGTGATGAACTATCCGCTGCGCGAGGCGGCGCTCGATTTTCTCACCGGGAAAATTCCGTCGGAAGCGTTCAAACGGCGGATGGATTCGCTCTATGAAAACTATCCCGTGCCATTTGCGCAGGCGCTTCTGAACCTGATGGGCAGCCATGACCGCGCGCGCGTGCTGAACGTGCTGTGCGGGGCCGACGGCGAGGAGATTCCCCGCGCGCAGCGCGGAAACCTGCGCCTGACCAGCCGCCAGCGCGAGGCCGGGAAGCGGCTTTTGAAGATGCTCCTGTGGCTGATGTGCTTTATGCCGGGCATGCCGTGCGTCTATTACGGCGACGAGGCCGGCATGGAGGGCGCGACCGACCCGTTCAACCGCGCGCCGTTCCCGTGGGGACGCGAGGATAAGGAATTGCAGACGTTCTTCAGCGAGACGCTCAGGCGCTATCGCGCGAGCGGCGTATTGCTTGACGGCGCGCTCGCCATGGAAGCGCCGTGCGCGGAGATTCTGTGCGTGCGCCGCAGGCTGGGCGAAAAGAGCGAAACGCTGTGCCTGAACCGCAGCAGCCATGCGCGCAGGGTTCCCGTGTTCGGAAAAGAAACGACCGTGCCGGCGCGCGGATGGATGATCGTTGAGGAATGAGCGGGCGACCGCTTGAAAATAGGGAGGAAGATCGCAAATGAAAAAAGCGGCGAAATTTTTGCAGAGCATGAAGTTCGGCATGGTGCTGCTGGCGCTGGTGCTGGTCTGCTCTGTCGTGGGGTCGGTGATCCCGCAGGGCAAGGAGGAAATGTACTACCTGACGTACTATCCGAACTTCGGCGAGACGCTGATGTGGATGCAGCTCGATCATGTGTTCCAGAGCTGGTATTTCATCATGCTGCTGGCGCTTTTGTGCGTGAATCTGCTGTTCTGCTCGGTGCTGCGCATCGGGCGCACGGTGAAGGGGTTCCGCGCGATGCCGGAGGCCTGCGCGAAGGCCGCCGCAAAGCCCGTCGCTGCGGAAAAAGCGCAGATCGCGGCGTTCCTGAAGGGACGAGGATTCCATCGTGTGAAAACGCAAAGCGGCGAGGTATACGCAAGGAACCGCGTGGGGCATTACGGCACGTTTGTCGTGCATCTGGCGTTTCTGCTGCTGCTGGTGTGCGCGGCGGGCGCGCTGTTCTTCAGCGCGAACGAGGACGTTTCGCTGCGCGAGGGCGAGACGCTGACGCTGGCCAACGGCTCCGTGCTGCGGCTGGACGCGTTTTCCTCGGCCGACGAAAACGGAACCGTGGCTTATAAGAGCAGCGTGACGGTTACGAACGAAAGCGGCGCGGAGCGCCCGCTGGAAATTACCGTCAACCATCCCGTCACCGTGAGCGGACAGAAGCTGTTCCAGATGGGCTACGGCATCGAGGGCGTAATCGCCGTCACCAACGAGGGCAAAACCGATACGATTACGATGACCAACGAAGACGTCGACAGCTTCCTCACGCTCGACGGCGAAAAGGGCGTCGTGTTCGGCGGAATCTACCCCGACTACACCACCGGAGAGGATGGCTCCGTGCTGCCGGTTTACCGCTCCAAGCTCGGCTATCCGAACCCGGTCTATTCGGTTTATACCATCGACGGCGACGATTCGAAGACCGGCGTGGTCATCCCGGGCACGACGCTGTCCGTCGGCGGCGTGGAATACACGTTTGAAAAGCCGCTCAACGTTTCGACGCTGCGCGTGAAAACGTATCCTCCCGTCGTTTTCCCGATGCTCTACGCCACCTTCGCGCTGCTGATCGCGGGCATTTTCCTGACGTTCTTCATGGTGCCGGCGTATGTGCGCGCGGACGAAAAGGGCTATGCGCTGACGAGCCTCAAGCCCGTGCCGGAATTTGAAGCCGAAATGAAGGCCCGGCTGGACGGCGCGAAGAAATGAACCTGCTGCTTGAAAAAACTGCCGCGGAGGCGGAAAAGCGCCGCCGCGAATATGAAGCCCTGTCGGACGAGGCGCTGCGCGCCGTAATGGACGGCCTGCGCGAAGAAACCCTGCGCGGCGTGCCGCTGAACCGGCGTATGGCGCGCGCGTTCGGCGCGGCCGCCGAAAGCTGCCGCCGCCATCTGGGACTGACGCCGTATCCGGTGCAGTATATGGCCGGCGCGTCGCTGGCAAGGTGCGAAATCGCGCAGATGAACACCGGCGAGGGCAAAACGCTTACGTCGATCCTTCCGGCGTGCCTGCGTGCGCTCGACGGCCGGGGCGTGCACGTCATCACCGTGAACGAATATCTCGCGCGGCGCGACTTTGAGGCGAACCGCACGGTGTACGAGGCGCTGGGGCTGTCGGTGGGGCTGTCGCTGGCGGGCATGAGCACGGCGGAAAAACAGGCGGCCTATCAGGCGGATGTGACCTACACGACGGCCACCGAGGCGGGCTTTGACTATCTGCGCGACGGCGTGGCCGTCCGCACCAATATGCGCGTGCAGCGCGGGCTGTATTATGCCATCGTCGACGAGGCGGACAGCATCCTGCTCGACGAGGCCGTCACGCCGATGATTCTCTCCGGCGGCGGCGAGGGCGATATCCGCGATTATAAAGTGGCCGACACGCTGGTAAAGTATCTCAAGCCGCTCGTGTTTTCCACCATCGACGATGAAATGGAGATCGACGATCTGGATGGGGATTACGTTGTGGATGAGCGGCGCAAAAGCGCCGTCCTGACTGCGCGCGGCATCCGACGGTCGGAGCAGTATTACCGCATCGATAATCTTGCCGATCTGGAGAATCTGGCGATTCACCATCGCATCCTGCAGGCGATCAGCGCATACGGCACGCTCAAGCGCGACGTGGATTATATCATCCGCGACGGCAAGATTCAGCTGGTCGACCGCAATACGGGCCGCGTGATGGAGGGCCGCCGCTATGCGGCGGGACTGCATCAGGCGGTGGAGGCGAAGGAGCGGGTGGAGATCCACCAGGAAAGCCGCACGCTGTCGCTGATTACGTATCAGAAATATTTCGCGCTTTACAGCCTGCTGTGCGGCATGACGGGCACCGCATGGAGCGCGCGGCGCGAGCTTTCCGAAACCTATAATGTGAAGGTGCGGCGGATTCCGCCAAACCGGCCGTGCATTCGTATCGACCGGCCGGATCGCTATTTTCAGACGCAGCAGGAGAAGCTCTCCGCGCTTGCGGACGATGCGCTGGAAGCCTGGCGCGCGGGGCGGCCCGTGCTTATCGGTACGCCGAACGACAGCCGGAGCGAGGTTGTGTCCGAACTGCTGCAGGAGCGCGGCGTGCCGCATAAAGTGCTCAACGCCAAGCAGGATGCGGACGAGGCCGCGCTGGTGGCCGGGGCGGGCATGCCGGGCAGCGTGATCGTTGCGACGAACATGGCGGGCCGCGGCACGGACATCCGTCTGGGCGGCGGCAGGGAACCGGAAGCCGGGCAGGTGCGCGCGGCGGGCGGGCTGCTTGTGCTCGGCGCGGAGCGCCAGCGATCCAGGCGCGTGGACGATCAGCTGGTGGGGCGTTCGGGACGTCAGGGCGACCCGGGCGAGAGTCGGTTTTTCGTTTCACAGGAGGACGACATCATTCGCCTGTTCGGCGATGAAAAGCCAAGGCCGCTCAGCCCTGCTGTGGCGCGTCGGGCGCAGCTGCGCGCCGAGGACGCCGATTTCAGTCAGCGCAAGGGCGCGCTGGAAGCCGACTGCATCCTGCAGGACCATCGCTACAATTTCCTCAAGGACAGAAACCGCCTGCTGGAAACGGATGATCCTGCCGGGCTGCTGCGCGAGATGATTGCCAACACAGTGCGTCTGCTGCGCGAGGAATATCCTGATCCCGCAAACCGGTACGCCGATTTCCGCATTGCGTTTCACCGCGTGTTCGGTTCCGAGGCAATGCCGGAGGCTGCCGATACGCCCGACGAGGCCGCATATGCCGCCGGTGCGGAGAAAGTGCTTGCGGCCAAGGAGGAAGCTGCTCCCGACGTGTTTGACGAGCTGGCCCGCGCGGTGATGCTGCAATGCGCCGACGAGGCGTGGTCGATGTTCCTGGAGGAGTTTGAAAACCTCAAGACCGGTTATCATCTGATGTCGGTGGGCAAGTCCAGCCCGCGGCAGGTGCTGATCGAATACAGTTTTCCGATCCTGCGCTGGACGAACGGTTATGTGCTCAAGGAGGGCCTGCGCCGCGTGTTCCAATGCAGGCTGGAGCGGAAAAAGGAAGAATAATTGCGGCAGCCGGAGCAGCCTGAAAAGGGCGCTCCGGCTGTTGTTTACTGGAAAAAAGAAAAAAGAAAAAAGAAAAGCACCATGCAATGCATGATGCTTTCAAGTGCGCCATCAGGGACTCGAACCCGGGACACCCTGATTAAGAGTCAGGTGCTCTACCAACTGAGCTAATGGCGCGTATCGGAACGAGCATCATTATATGCCCAATCCCGGCTTTTGTCAACCCATTTTGACGAATTTCTCCTCAGAAATATTCGTCTCGCGGCAGATGAACAGCGGACGATGTTTTGATTCGGTGTAAACGCGCGCAAGATACTGGCCCACCATGCCCAGGCAGAAGAGCTGTACGCCGCTGAGGAACAGCACGATGCACACCAGCGACGGCCAGCCCGCCACCGGATCGCCGCATACCAGCGCACGGATGAACACGAACAGGAACGCCAGCAGCGCTAGCCCGCAGAAGGCGATGCCGAAATAGGACGCCAGCGCCAGCGGCGCGACGGAGAAGGCGAAGATGCCTTCCAGCGCGTATTTGAACAGCTGCATCATGTTCCACTTGGTTTCGCCTGCGGCGCGCTCCACGTTTTCGTAGCCGATCCACTTCGTTTTGAAGCCGACCCAGCTGAACATGCCCTTCGTGAAGCGGCAGCGCTCGCTCAGCGCGAGCAGCGCGTCGACGTAGGCGCGGGTCATCAGGCGAAAATCGCGCGCGCCCTCGATCATCTCCATTCGCGTGATGCGCGACATGACGGCGTAAAACCTGCGCGAGAGGAACGAACGGACGCGGCCTTCGCCCTCGCGCGTCACACGGCGCGCGGCGACGGAGTCATAGCCCTCCCGCTCGATTGCGTCCAGCATCTGCGGCAGCAGCGCGGGAGGATCCTGCAGGTCGGCGTCCAGGATGGCGACGTAGTCGCCCGAAGCGTTGACAAGCCCCGCGTACATCGCGCTCTCCTTGCCGAAGTTGCGCGAGAAGGAAAGATAATGCACGCGTTCGTCCTTGCCGGCATATGCTTTGAGCAGGGACAGCGTCTGGTCGCGCGAGCCGTCGTCGACGAAGATCAGCTCAAACCGGTAGCCGGGCAGCGCGTCCATCTGCCGCGCAGCGGCCTGATAAAACAGCGGCAGCGCTTCCTGCTCGTTGTAGCAGGGGACGATGAGCGAGATCAACCTGCGGGCGTCTTCCATAACAGCCTCCTGTTAAGGGTTTTGAGGGGATTCGGACGGCTTCGCCGTGGGGGGGGGCAGCGGCGTTGCGATCACATTGGCCGTGGGCGCGGCGGTGGGCGAGGGCTCGGGAGAGGGCGTGGCCAGCACGTCGGCGTAGAGGCGCGTGAGCGTTTCCTTTCCGGCTTTACCGTCGACGCTCAGGCCGTTGTCGCGCTGGAACGCCTTGACGGCCTCGATCGTGCCGCCGTAATAGCCGCCGGTGATCGTGCCGTTATAGTAGCCCAACTCCTTGAGCTTGCATTGCAACCAGTAGACGGCTTCACTTTCAACGCCCTTGGAGAGCGTTTTGAAGGGCATGGGCGGAAGCGCGTCGCTCGCATAGACGGGCGGTTCGGTGGGCTGCGGCGTCGCCTGCGGGAGCATGACGGACGTGTCGAGCGGCGCGGGCTTGAGCGACTGCGGCAGTTCGGGGTCGCTTGCGCCTTCATAGATTTCAACCTCGGTGCCCTTGCCGCAGTTTTTGTAAATCCAGCGCGCGTCGTCCACAAGCAGGCGGATGCAGCCGTGCGAGCCGCGCTTGCCAAGGTTGCGGTAGGTGCTGGTGGCCAGCGCCATCTCGTTCGGCTCGGAATAAATGACCGAATGGAACGCAATGGACGAGGTGATGCGCGTCCAGTATTGCGCGTGTGTGCCCCATTTATCGAAGTAGCACCAGCGCGCCGTTCTGCCGTTCAGCGTGAAAACGCCCAGCGGCGTGGGGTCTTTTACCGTGCCGGTGGTGCAGAGCATCCGCTTGACGATCTGCGTATAGCCGTTTGCGTCGTCCAGCCCGTATACAGTCGTCACCTGGTTGGTGATGTCCACGCCGATGCGGTACGGCACGGGCGTAGGGGAAGGCGTTGGCTTCGGCGTGGCTGCCGCATCGACGGCGTCGTCGGCGAAGAACAGTGCGTTCCATGTTTCCTGTCCGACGATTCCGTCGGCCGTGATGCCGTTTTGCTGCTGGAACGCGATAACGGCGCTGCGCGTGTTTTTCAGAAAGTTGCCGCTGATTTCAATCTGGTAATAGCCCAGCTCCTTCAGACGCGTCTGAATGCGGCGCACGTTTGCGCCGGAGGATTCGTATTGCAGCGGCTTACCGGGATACGCTTCCTTCAGGCTCAGCGTAGGCGCGGGGGTGGGCGTAGGCTTCGGCGCGGCTTCTTCGGAAAAGAGCAGCGCCTGTAATGCGTCGTCCGCTTTTCCGGTGACGGGCAGGCCGCTTGCGGCCTGAAAATCGGATACCGCCTTCTGCGAACGTTCCTGATATTTGCCGGTGATGCGGAAGGTGTAATAGCCCAGCGCCGTCAGCCGCTCCTGAAGCGCCGTTACGTCGTCGCCCGTGCTGCCGTAGGAGAGCGTCCTGGCCGCGCCGAGCGCGGGAATGAGCGCCGCGGCAAGCGCCAGCAGCAGAATCAGCAGGTTTCTTTTTTTCATTTTGTACCTCACCTCGCTTTGGTTTCCAGAAATAGAACGAATTTTCCATGGAAATCTTGCAGGGCGTCCGCATGTAAAAAATGGGAGCGGATAAACCGCTCCCATAAATTGTCAGGCGAAAGAGTTATTTCTCGCCGCTGGCCATATTGTCCAGCTCGCTCGCGTCAACCTCGCCGTAATCGACGGCCTTGACTTCGTAGCCGACGTCCACCTCATGCTCCTTGCCGGTGCCTTCGGTGTAGGTGAAGGTGTCGGAGGAGGCGATGATCTGCACGAACGTCTTGCCGGGCTTGAACGTGACTTCCTCGCCGTTGAGGTCCATGAAGATAGTGCGGTCGCCGACGGCCTTACGGCTCCAGGAGCCGCGGATATGTTCGCCGCCGATGAACACGTCGCACACGCCGCTGCCGGTCAGCTCCACCACGGGGCGGGAAGAAATGCCGCCGTAGAAGTAGGTTTCGCAGTACTGCACGATGACGTTGGAGGCGACGATGGGCTTGTTGGTGTAGCCGTCGAACATCTGCTGGCCGTTGTAGTAGCGGTTGTACACGCCCGCATCGACGTCGTAGACGTAGCTCGGCTTGTAATCGTCGGCATAGGAGAACGCCATCTTCACGGCGCTGTCGTAGCCGCGGGTATAATCGGTGTCGGAGAACTTGAAGGCGTGGCTGACGGGCTCGTAGGGCGTGCCGTCGTCGTTGGTGGGCCACTTTTCTTCCACGAGCTTCTTGAGGTTCACAACGGCGTTGTGCGGGGATATGCGATCCTTCGTGCGGCTGAGCACGCCGTAATTGCCCTTGATGCCGTCGAAGCGCATCGAAGTGGGGACGTTATTGTCCTTGAAGAAATCATAAATGCTCGTGCCGCTGAGATCCTGGCCGCCATAGAAGACGAACGGGCAATCCCATTCCTGACGGAGCTGGCAGTGATGCAGACGGGCGGAACGAACCGCGCCGACGAATTCGGGATGATTGTCGTTGAACAGGCAGCTGTAGCGCGTGTGGCCCGGCCCCCACAGGAGGGACTCGTAGACGATGTCCGCTTCGGACATGTTCCAGTGCGGCCGCGCACCGTCGGAGTTGCTGATCTGAACCAGGACGGGGCGGTATTCGCCTTCCCAGTCAAGGCCGGTGGTGGGGGATTTGCCTTCGGGAACTTCGTTGACGCCGTACGCGCCCGTGGTATAGGCGGCCGGAACCGTCAGCTGATTATATGTCATGGGAGCGGCGAAAGCGGTTGCGCTCAACATCATCGCAGCAATCAGGAGAACCGCAAGAGTACGCAGAAATTTTGATGTCACTCGTAACACCTCCATCATTCGACGGCTTGAGCCGCCTTGGTCATAAAGTGATAAATTCGCTGTCAGCATACAAATTCCTTCTGCGCGGAGAAGATTTTTACTTTTTTGTGCGCTGCGCGCGTGAAAAAAAGCGCGTTCAGCGCGCAGAAATCGCAAAAAATGCAGGAAAAGAAAATAATAATTTCAAATTTTCCAAAAAAGAAGCAGGAAAACCCGCAACAGCGTAGTATAATACTACCTGGAATGCAAAAAACGTTTTTTAAAGAATTGAAATATATTTCGGAATCAGGAGGGTCTAATTATGTCGCTTTATCTGTCCAGCCGCTGCACGGGCATTTCCCCTTCGGTGACGCTGGCCGTGAATACGCGCGCCAAACAGATGCGCGCCGAAGGGAAGCATGTTTACGGATTTGCCGTGGGCGAGCCGGACTTCCCGACTCCCGAATATATCTGCGACGCCGCGCGCGAGGCGCTCAAGCTGGGCCTGACGCGCTATACGCCCGTTGCCGGTACGAAGGAGCTGCGCGGCGCGATCTGCGACAAGCTCGAGCGCGACAACAACCTCCACTATAATATAAATGAAATCATCGCCTGCAACGGCGCGAAGCAGGCGCTGCTCAACGCGTTTGTGGCCATCCTCAATCCGGGCGACGAGGTGCTGCTGCCCACGCCCTGCTGGGTGAGCTATCCGGAAATCATCCGCATGGCCGGCGGCGTGCCGATCATGGTAAAAACAAAAGAGGAGGACGGCTTCCTGCCTTCTTTGCAGCTGCTCAACAAGCTGACCACGCCGCGCACGAAGGCAATCGTCATCAACAGCCCGAACAACCCCACCGGCTGCGTTTACCCGCCGGAGCTGATCGAGAAGCTGGCCGCGTTCATTGTGGAAAAGGAAATCTACGCGGTTTCCGACGAAATCTACGAGCGCCTTATCTACGACGGCCAGCAGCATGTGTCCATCGCGTCGTTCGGCCCGCAGGCGCACAAGCAGACGATCGTCGTCAACGGCCTTTCCAAGACGTTTGCGATGACCGGCTGGCGCATGGGCTATGCCGCCGCTTCGGCGGACATCGTTCACGCCATGGAGGCGTATCAGAGCCACGCGACCTCCGGACCGAACTCCATCGCGCAGTACGCCTCCTATAAGGCGCTGCAGAACGGCGTGGAATATATCCGCGCCATGCGCGAGGAATACGACGCGCGCCG
>SFFS01000095.1 GCA_004557805.1 Clostridiales bacterium
CAAAGCGCGCTCCAGCTTGCCCGATAGCGCCGCTTCCTCCGGCAGCAGACCGTTCATCGCGCCCAATAGCTTGTCCGAAGAAAAGTCCGGCAGCGCCGCCGCACCGTAGGCCGAAAGCGTGCGCACCAGCTGCTCCGGCTGCGCCAGGCTTTCATGCAGCAGCAGGCGGCAATCCTCCATGGCGATCATATCGAACGAGGCCTCGAGATGGTTGCGCGCCAGGCGCAGCGTTTCGGGCGTCTGCACGGCGTCGAGCACCTCTGCGATAAACCGGTCGCGCGGCATGCGGCTGTCGAGGAACCCCGTCAGATACAGCAGCGCGCCGATCATTCCCTGAAAAATGAAGATGCGGCTGCGCCGGTCATGGTGCATCGGGCGCATCATCACGCCCGGCAGCGCCTCCAGCAGCGCGCCGTCAAGCCGCGCGCAGGGGCGGCCGCCCTTCATCCCCACGTCGCACCAGAGGCGCAGGCGCAGCGTCAGCGCGGCCTCCATCTCCTTTGCCGTTTCCGGATAGGCGGCGCCGTCGCCGATCAGCATCCGCTCCACGAGCGTATGCTCCTCGGGCGCGAGGCAGTCCGCGTCGTCGGCGAGCGATTCCATCACCGCGCGGCGCGCCGCCTTGCGGCGCAGCAAATCGCCCGGCGCGGACGGAACGAGCGTCCACCCGGCGGCGATCAGCGTTTCGAGCGTTTCCATGGGCTGCGTGTCGATCACGCCGGCGCAGGGCGCCTCCGAACCGAACGCGGCCAGACAGGCCTCCCGCCTGGCTTCGCGGATACGGCCGGCCGTTTTATCCGCCCATCCCGCGCTTTGCAGGTCGATATACCGCTTCATATGAATTCTGTTTTCCCTTCAGTTTCACTCCTGTGTGGCAAGGCACTGAACCCTATTATACCGGTACAAGCGGTGGTGTCAAGGAAGTTGGAATGCATTGGCAGCGCAGGCGGCGCGTTATTGCATCTTTCTTGCGCGCGATAAATTTCCATTATCGCCCCAGGACGCTCCTGCACGGGTTTCCGCGCTTTTTTTCCGCGCGCAGGCGCGGATTATAATGAAACGTTATCATACCCTGCCGGTTCATTATTTGCGTTTTCCGTCTCTCCCTCCTATAATGCGTCAGCATCAGCGAAAACCAAAGGAGGTCCTTCGGAATGAAACAACTGATCGGCCTGCTTGCCCGATATGCGGTGCAGCCGTTCCCTCTCCGCGCGCGCAGAAACACAGCGCGCGAAATTGCAGGTGAAAACGCCGTTTCGTGCCCTTCCGGCCTGCTGCGCGCGGCGAAGGCGCGCGGCGGTCTGGGCGGCTTCGCGCTCGCGTGCGCGATCCTGTTCGGGTGGTGCCTGCTCGCTGCATGCGCGCTCGATTTTCTTCTGCCGGTTTCCGAACCGGTGCGCGAGGCGCTCGGCGCGCTGTGCTGCTGCGCGGCGTTCGGCTGCTGCACGGGCGATTTTGTCGATCTGTTCCTGAAGTTCTGCTTCGTCCTGCTCACGATGGTCTATCGCGGCGAATGGACGATCGCCGTCGCCTTCCTGATCGCATATGAAATCATTACCGCGTCTCTCCCGGCGCAAAAAGGAGCAAGCAGAACATGACGAAATCGAAAACCGCGCTTTTTGAATCCGCCCCCGTGCTGGAAGCGGTGGTAAAGCTGGCGTTTCCCACGGTCATCGGCCAGATCATTCTGGTCGTATACAACATGGCCGACACGTTTTTCATCAGCCTCACCGGCAGCGACGCGATGATCTCCGCCGTAACGGTGTGCATGCCGGCGTTCATGGTTCTCTCGGCCGTTTCCAACCTGTTCGGCATCGGCGGCGCGAGCGTGATTTCCCGCGCGATGGGGCGCGGCGACCCTGAACGCGCGCGCTGTACGGCGTCCTTCGCCTTCTGGGGCTGTTTGCTGACGACGGTTCTCTACAGCGCTCTGGCGCTGATCTTTATGACCCCGTTCGTCGATCTGCTCGGCGGCGCGGACGAGGCCGTGCACGCGGGCGCGCGGCGGTATCTGTTCTGCACGGTGGTGCTCGGCGGCGCCGCCACGTCGATGAACGCGCTCCTGTCGCATCTGATTCGTTCGCAGGGCTATGCGGTGCATGCCAGCGTGGGCGTGGCGATGGGCGGCCTGATCAATATCGCGCTCGATCCGCTGTTCATGTTCGTCATTCTCCGCCCGGGCGAGGAGATCGTCGGCGCGGCGCTGGCGACGGCGCTTTCCAACGTCGCGTCGCTGGCGTATTTTCTGGTCGTCGTATACCGGAAGCGCAGGGCGCTCGTGCTGTCCTTCCGCCCCACCGTTCGGGCGCTCGACGGTTATATCCCGCGCAGCGTGTTCAGCGCGGGCCTTCCCGCCTTCCTGATGACGCTTTGCGAAAACATCTCCTATGCGGTGCTCGATAATCTCATGTCGATCTACGGCACGGCCATGCAGGCCGGCATCGGCGTGGCGAAGAAGGTGAACATGCTGGCGCACTGCATCGTGCGCGGCATGTCGCAGGGCGTTCTGCCGCTGATCGGCTACAATTACGCCGCAAAAAACATGAAGCGCATGAAGGCGAGCATCAACCTCTCCATGGCGCTTTCGGTGGGCATGGCCTCCCTGTGCATGCTCGCAAGCCTCCTGTTCAGCCGCGAACTGGTGGGCGTTTTCATCAAGCACGGCAGCGCGTCGTTCGACGCAAGCGCGAAGTTCCTGCGCATCCTGTGCCTGGGCGGGCCGTTTTCGGCCTGCGCGTATGCGATTATCTCGTTTTTCCAGGCGACAGGAAAGGGCATGCGCTCGTTCGTGCTGGCCATTCTGCGCAAGGGCGTGCTCGATATTCCGCTGATGTTCGCGCTGAACCGCCCCTTTCCGGTTTACGGAATCGTATGGGCCACGCCCATCGCCGATCTCGTCTGCTGCGCGACGGCGCTCGAGCTTTTCATCACTTTTCTCAAACATCACGAATTAATTGGCAGGAAAAAGCAGGAATTATTGGCTGAGGCGTGATATAATAAGAAATCGTTATTCCCCCATTTCCGGGGCGTTGGAAGAAAAGGAGTGTTCTCCCCGTGATCAATCCCAAGCTGTATTCGCTTCTGAAGGTTGCAGAAACGGGCGGCTTTACCCGCGCGGCGGAGCAGCTGTCGCTGACGCAGCCCGCCGTCAGCCAGCATATCCATTCGCTGGAGTCGGAGCTGAACGTCAAAATTTTCGACCGCTGCGGGAACGAGCTGCACGTCACGCACGAGGGCGAGACGGTTATCAAATACGCCAAGCGCATGCTTGCGCTGTATCATAATCTCGAACGCGACCTGGAAAGCGACAAGAATCAGATCCGTTTTCTCACGGTCGGCATCACGCATACGGCCGAGAGCAACCCCATCGCCGAAGCGCTGGCCAAATACGTCAACTCGCGCGACGGCGTAACCATTAAGATTATTACGGACACCATCAGCAATCTTTATGACATGCTGAAAAATTACGAGCTCGACTTCGCCATCGTCGAAGGGCGGCTGAACGATCCCTCGCTCAAGCATCTCATGCTCGATACCGACTGCCTCGTCCTGGCCGTCTCGCCCAACCACCGGCTGGCCAAACAGAGTATGGTCACCATCGAGCAGCTGAAAAAGGAAAAGATGATCCTCCGCCTGCCCGATTCCAACACGCGCAACCTGTTTGTTTCCTCGCTGGAAAGCCAGAACATGCTCATCAGCGATTTCAACGTCGTGCTGGAAATCAACAACATCGCCACCATCAAGGATCTGATCCGCCGCGATTTCGGCGTTTCGGTGCTGGCCAAGAGCAGCTGTCTGGATGAACTGAGCAAGAAGAAAATCGCCGTGCTGCCGATTGAGAACCTGAGCATGATCCGCGAAATCAACATCGTCTATCCGCAGGATTTCGAGCATCTGCAAATTCTGCGCGACATCGTGCGTGCCTATAACGAAACGCGCGGCACCTTCGGCGTAAAGAGCAAATGATTTACTTTTCCCTCCCGATATGATACAATCGCCCCGCATTTTGAATGAAGGGGCGATTGTTTTATCATGGCATACGATTTCGGACACATGTCCTTCGACGAGCTGCTCCGCGGGGGCGGCTTCCCCTGCGCGTGCGGCAAAACGCACAGCGCGCCGATTCAATATATCAGCATCCGCCGCAGCGCCGTGGACGATCTTCCCGCGGCGCTCCGCGCCATCGGCTGCAAGAAGCCGTTCGTCGTCTGCGATGAAAACACGCGCCTTGCCGCCGCCAACCGCGCCGCCGAGGTGCTGGAAGCCGCCGGCTTCGCCTATACGCTCTATGAAATCCCCACCGAGGGCGGCGACCGCATCAAGCCCGGCGAGTGGGAGCTGGGCAGCATGACGATGCATTTCGACCCTTCCTGCGACGTCGTTCTGGCCGTAGGCGGCGGCGTTATCAACGATCTCTGCAAGGTGCTGGCGCACGCGAGCGGCCGCCCCAGCGCGGTGCTGGGCACGTCGCCCTCGATGGACGGCTTCGCTTCGAATTCCTCCTCGATGGAAATCAACCATGTGAAAATGACGCTGTATAACGCCAGCCCCGCGGCCATCCTGTGCGATACGGAAATTATGGCCAAAGCGCCGATGCGCAACCTCTGGGCGGGCTTTGGCGATATGATCGCCAAATATATTTCCGTGTGCGAATGGCGCATTTCCGCCATCGTCACCGGCGAATACTACTGCGAAGCCGTCGCGGACATGATGCGCGCCGCGCTTGCGCGTATCGTAGCGGCTGCGCCGCGCATTCCCGAGCGCGATCCGGACGCCATCGGCGCCATCGCGGAAGGGCTTGTGCTGGCCGGAATGGCCATGGCGTTCGCCGAGGTTTCGCGCCCCGCTTCCGGGCTGGAGCATTATTTCAGCCACGTCTGGGAAATGCTCGCGCTCGAGCGCGGCCTTCCCTACGACCTGCACGGCATTCAGGTGGGCGTGGGCACGGTGCTGTCGCTGCAAATTCTGAAGCGGCTGGCCTCCATGCAGCCCGGCCGCGCGCAGGCCGAAAGCGCCATGCGCGCTTTCGATTCCGAAAAATGGGCTGCGGAAATCAATCGCGTGTTCGGCAAAACCGCGCCGGAAATCTTTGCCATCGAGGAAAAAGCGCACAAGAACGATCCCGCGCGCCACGCCAGGCGGCTCGAGAAAATTCTCGCTCACTGGAACGAAATTCAGGCGATCATCGCCGAGGAACTTCCGGACGAGAACGCGCTGTTCCAGATCATGCGCGCGCTGGGCATGCCCATGCTGCCCAAAGACATCGGCATCTCCGAGCAGGACACAATCGACGCGTTCGTTCATTCGCGCGATATCCGCGACAAATATCTCACCAGCTCGCTCCTGTGGGATCTGGGGCTTACGGACGAATTCGCATCCTGGCTCAGGGGAATCCTGTAAGCGCAGCGCTGCGGCGGCAAAAAACCGCCGCTTTTTTTATTTTTTGCTGTAACGAAAAGGCGGTTTCCGGCATTTATAATCGGATTAGAAAGGAGGCGCTCCCGTGCTGTCGATGGACGAAACCTACCGCGCGCACGCGCAGACGGTCTATCGCTACCTGCTCTCGCTCACGCACGACGCCGCGCTTTCCGAGGAACTGACGCAGGATACGTTCTATCAGGCCGTGAAAAGCGTCAACCGGTTCGACGGAAGCTGCAAGGTTTCCACCTGGCTCTGCGCCATCGCCAAACGGCTGTGGCTTGCCGACCGGCGCAAGCGCCGGCTGGACGGGCCGCCCGACGAAACCCTGTCCGCACCGTCGGCCGAGCAGGACGCGCTGGCCGGGTTCTCCCGCGCGGAGCTGCTGCGGCGGCTGCACGCGCTGGATGAACCGCTGCGCGAGGTGATGTACCTGCGCGCGTTCGGCGCGCTGTCGTTCGCCGAAATCGGCGATATCCTCGGCAAAACGGAAAACTGGGCGAGAGTTACATTCTACCGCGGCAAGCAGCGGCTGAAAAAGGAGTTGGAAACCGATGAAACCTGATCTTCCCTGCGACCTGATCCGCGACCTGCTGCCCTCTTATGTGGACGGGCTGACGAGCGCGGCTTCCAACGCGGCGGTCGAATCGCACGTGGCGGCGTGCCCCGGCTGCGCCGAACGGCTGGCCGCCATGCGCGCGGACGCGCCCGAAGCGGCCGACGCGCCGCAGATCGACTACCTGAAAAAAGTGCGCAGGCGCAGCCGCACGGCCGTATGGATCGCCGCCGCGTGCATCCTGCTGGCGGCGCTTCTGTGCATTCCCCTCTTCCGCACAGAAGCGGTATCCGCAAATCTGCTCTCCTATCATCTCGAAGTGCAGGACCGCAGCGTAACGCTTTATGGCACGCTGCCCCAGGGCGTAGGCCGCTTTGCGGGCGTAGATTTCTTCGAAGAGGACGGCGTGCTGGAAATCACCGTGCGCGCCTCGCGCGGGCGTATTTACGGCAAGAGCGAATTCGTCGCCTCGTGCGTGGCGGACGAGGATATAACGCAGATTCGCATGGGCGGCCTGACGCTCTGGGAGAACGGAACGCCCGTCGCCCGCGCGGCCGCGCTCGCCTTCGCGGCGAAAACGCCGTATGTCGGCGATATCACCGCCGACCTGCGCGCGGCGGAAGCGATCGGCGTATACGAACAGTTCGGCAGCTTCAAAAACAGCCTGTGGACCGGCGCGGAGCCGTATAACTGGACGCTGACGCTCGACGAGCCGGTCGCCGCGGACGATCTCGCCTATGCCCGGCAGCTGATGCGCGCCGACGCGTGCGCGCTGCTGGCGCTGATCGACAACCTCGGCGAAGTCACCTGGGAATTCACCTCCGACGTCGGCCCGGAAACGCTGACCGTCACGCTCGCCGACGCTTCCACCGTCGCCGGAAAGGATATCAAAGCCTGCGCGCAGAGCGCGTCCGAGCTGGAAACGCTGCTCCGCCGCGTGGGACTGATCGGCGCGGGCGTAAAATCGCAGGACGGCGATGCGTTCGGGCTTCTCTTCCGCAACGCAACCGGCAAGGACGTATACGAATGGCGCATTGAGCTTTCGCGCAATGGCGCGCTGTTTTCCAGCGGCGGCGCGATAAACGCCGATTCCTCGCCCTACCGCGACGGCGATACGATGCTTTTCCGCATGGAGAGCGCGCACTTCCCCATCATTGCGGGCGGAGCCCCCGCCACGTTCCAGTTCGACATAACCGCGCTGGGCGCGGACGGCCGGGTGATCGCCTCGGCAAAGAACGTCAGCCTGTCGCCGCGCTGGGGCATGGACTATCGCTATGCGCTCACTCCGCTCGGCCTGACGGCGGAGGAATAACGGCGGATCTTTTCAGGGCGGCATGGCCGCCCTTTTATGAACTGCTCTAACGGCTTTATTCCGCATATAAAACGTGGATTTTTCGCCGGTTGAAGAAGGAAAGCCGGAGATTCGGCTCTGTGCCGAGGTTCTTTCTCATCGCGATAAAAGCGGAGAAGAAACGATTTGCAGCAGTTCTGCAATCAAAACAATGCGGCGCAAAGCAAAAGGGCGGCCCTGCCGCCCTAAAAAGATTCTTCCCGCCCGTCAGCCAACCGGCAAAGCGTCCTGCAGTTTCTGCCAGCATTCCTCTACGCCGTCAAAATTCATGCGCGGGATGTATTCCGCTTCCAGTTCGTCATGCAGCGCCTTGGCCCGCGCCAGCGACACGCACGCATAGCGCAGCAGCCGGTCGAACTCCTCGGCGTTGAAGCGCAGCGCCGCTTCCTCCGCGCCGGTGGGTTCGCGCCCCCGCGCGTCGTCCAGACAGAGCGTGCGCTCCGCCCGCGCGGTGAATGCGTGATAGCGGTTATCGGTGGTGATAAGCAGATCCATCGCGGGCAGATACAGATGCTCCACGCGCCGCGGGTTCACCGGACAGTGCAGCGCTTCCACATCCATCCCGTGCAGCAGCGCTTCATGCCGCAGAAGCGCCAGCAGCCGGTGCGCTTCGCCCGCCCACTCGCCGCTGATCCGCCATACGCGCCGCGCTCCGAACGATTCGAGATGGTTGACGCACCCTTCCGGCGTGATGGCCGAAACGAACATCGAGCGCGATTTGCCCGGCGCGCTCAGCGCGCGGCGTTCGGTCAGCGTCTCCAGCCAGGGCGCGAAAAGGCTCATCAGCTTTTTTTCGTCCATGAGCGATTTCTGAATCGCCGCGCTGTCGTCGCGCAGCGGCAGCGCCGCGGCCAGATAGCGGTACGCCTGCGCAAAGCAGCCCGAAATTTCGCGCTGGAGCGCCAGAATCACGCCCTTGCGCGCCTCCAGCCCCTTTTCATCGAGAAACGCGCCCAGGTTCAGGATGCTGTCCGCCGCGCCCGGCAGCCGCGGGTCGACGATGTGCGGCGCGGTGCCGTCGATCATCGCAAAGCCGGCGCTGCGCGCCGCTATGCCGTCGAGCGAATGCGGATCGGACGAGCAGTGCAGATACTCCACCGCCAGGCCGCGCGCCTCCAGCGCCGCGCCCACGCGCCGCATGAACGTGCTCTTGCCCACGCCCGGGCCGCCCTTGAGGATAATCATCCGCCCGGTTTCTTCCTCCGGAAGAATATGGTCATAGAAGCTGAAAAACCCCAGCGCCGTGTTGCCGCCGGGGAAAAGGTGTCTCGCCATCTTTTCGTCCCTCCCTTGCCCGAGGTATATATGCGTCCGGGCAAAAGGATAGAACGCTGTTTTTGATGAAAATTTTACGCTTCCGGCTCGATGGGCATCGGCATGATCTGGAAAGGCGTGGCGAACCCGTGCCTGCACGTGGGGCATACCGCGCCCGCCAGATGCGGATGCAGCTCCCATTTCACGTCGTAATCATACCCGCCGCAGAAAACGCAGACGCGCCGCGCGATCGTCATCGTCATATAGCACAGATACGGATCGTCCTCGAACGGAACGGTCTGCTGCACATAGTCGTTCCATACGTCGTATACGTGTTCGCATTCAGGCTGCGCCGGTTCGGCCGTGGGCGTGGGCGTTGGCTCCAGCTGCGGAAGCGTTTCGCCGCATGCTCCGCCGTGCGGCATGAGCATGAGCGCGGCGCAGAGCGCCGTCAGAACAATCAGCCGGCGCATCACAGCTTCTGCAGGAATTCAACCGTCTCGCCACTCGGGCCGAGAACGTTGAAAAAACGCACGCCATTGTCCCAGAAGGGCAGGAAGCGGATCTCCCGATCCATCAGCGAATAGCCGCGCGCCTTCGCCTCGGCGAACGCCGCCTCGACGTCCTCCACGCCCAGGCATACGTGATCCCACGCGCCCGGCCTGCCTGCCGTGCGCTCGCTTTCATAGGCTTCCAGCACAATGTCTCCCCGTCTGAGGAACGCCACCTTGCCTTCGGCCGCGCCGGGCTGCGTGCGCCAGGCCACGCTGAACCCCAGCCCTTCATAAAATTCAACGTCCCGCGCCATTACGTCCCTGTCGAGCGCAAAGCGTCTGGGCGGCTTCTTCCATCCGGAAAAGAGCGAATTGTCCATCCAGTATTCCAGCACCTGCGCGTTTTTTCGCCCGAAGAACGACAAAAGCGCCTCGAGCGTTTCGGTCTGCGCGGCGTTTTCGGCGCAGTCCTTATCGGCGATCGGTCTGTGGTGATCGCGGCTGATCGGCGCGTATTCGAGGAACAGTCCGTCCTCCGGCTCGGTGCGGCGGGGGAGAGTCAGGCCGTCGTGATAGGCCAGATAGGCGGTGCGCGCCTGCGGATCGGCGCGTCGAACGCCGCGGTGAATGGCGTTCGTGATGCGCAGCAGCTGATC
>SFFS01000096.1 GCA_004557805.1 Clostridiales bacterium
CGGGAAATCACACCGTCAGGACCTTGCGGCCACGAAGACGGCGGCGGGCCAGCACATTGCGGCCGTTCTTGGTCTTCATGCGGGCGCGGAAACCATGCACCTTGCTGCGCTGACGCTTTTTGGGCTGATACGTTCTGAACATAATTTATCCAACTCCTTCACAGGCCCCTGCTTAGGCCAAATGTACAGCCTTGTCATTGTACATAAAACGGGCGGGGATGTCAAGCATTTGCCGCCTTTTTTGAAAAAAACTTGCGCGGAAACGGCCGGAACAGGTCCCGTACGGCAAAAAAATGGGGAAGCGCCCCGAAAAAAGGAGCGCTTCGGCGTTTATTCGTCCTCGAATTCGTCCGGCGACCATTCGTTCCGCCAGTCGGCGAACACCATGCCCTGCGGATATGCGGCGCACGGCTCCACGAACCGCAGCGGCAGCCATACGTAATCGGCCAGCGACGTGTTGACGCGCGTGTCGTCCGGAACGCTCTGCCGCGCATGGGGCGGCACGGGCGGACAGTCCGGATCGAACAGGCTCTGATAGTAGGCCGCGTAGGCGGCGTATTGCAGATGCATCTGATCCGGCAGCCAGCGGTCGGCGCAGGCGATATACAGATCTTTCTTGCCCGGCACGCGGAACACGGAGCTGATCTGCGAATGATACGATGTGCGGCTGAGGTCGCCGGGATGCGGGTCGCCCAGCACCGTGTAGGGGCCGTGCCACGTATCGGCAGCCGCCGCCTCGGATGGGTTCGGGAGATACCCCGTCGTGCCCGAGGTCAGCAGATAATGCCGCCCCTTCCGCAGGAAATGCGCCGTGCCCTCCCGCACGAAAGGCGGGAACCGGCGCGGGAAATGGACGCTGTAATACCCCGTTACGTTCGTGTAATCATCGGTCAGGTCGGCACAGATCGTCTCGGTGTGAACGCGCTCGAAGTAATAATACGCTTTGCCGTCGGGCGCGACGGCAAGATCGAAATCGCCCGCGCTCATGTTCAGCGGGCGCAGCCCTTCGCGAACCAGCGTATACGGCCCGAGCAGATCGTCCGCCGTGAGCACGGTTTCCGTCTGCGTGCCGTCGCCGTTCATGATTTTCAGCCAGCAGACGAATTTGCGCGTGCGCGCGTTATAGATGATATGCGGCCGGTCCATCTTGGCCGCCGGATGCAGCGAGGAAGCCGGATCGTCCGGCCGCGGCGGGATAATTACGCCGCAGTCGCGCCAGTTCATCAGATCGTTCGAGCGGTAGCAGCGCACGCCCCAATGCCAGATTCCGCTGCGGCCGTCGGTTTTTTCCTTGTTTTCTCCGTACCAGTAAAACGCCCCCTGCCAGTACATCACGGAGCCGCCGTGCGCCTGGATGCGCTTGCCCTCCGTGTCCAGCCAGACCTGTCCGGGGCGGATCGACGTATAGCTCATCGTTTTCCTCCGCCGTCAGCCCATCACGGGGATTGGGACGAGAATCTGCGTCGGCCGCCCGGCGCAGAGCACCTGCAGAACCAGCTGGTTCATCGGCTCCACTGTTTCGCCTGCCGTCAGCGTGAAAGCGGTGGAGGCGTGGCGCGCGTCTGTGGAGACGAGAGAAGCGGTGAACAGGTTCAGGGCGCTTTGCGCCTGCCAGCCCTGCGGAAGCAGCCAGCGGAGCCGGTAATGCTTCTGCTCGGGCAGCGTATGCCGCAGGAGGGTAATGCGGCCGCGCAGCGTCCCGAACGGCGCGATGACGGGCTTTTCGTCGAACTCGACGAGCACGTCGGCGTATACGCCGTCGATTACATACGAATACGGCTTGCGGGCCTGCAGCGATTCCACGAACGCGCGGCCGGAGAACAGCTGCGCGTCCGCCTGAGAAACGTCGGTCGCATCGCTGAGAACCACCGTTTCAACGCCCGCGAGCACCTCTGTGCAGGTGCGCCGCAGCGTTGCGGGCAGAAGGCTCATGATGCAGTCCGTCAGCTGGCCGCAGTTTTCGGGGAAGGGACCGTGGCCGTTTGTCAGGCAGATGCTGCGGATGCCCTCGCCGATATACGCGCACCAGTCCTCCGGCAGGGCGGCCCTGCCGCCCATAATGCCCAGCAGCGCGCCCAGCGTCGCGCCGGTGCAGTCGGTGTCGTCGCCGCAGTTGATCGTATACAGCAGCGAGCGCTTGAAATCCCCTTCGCCGTAGAGCAGCCCCAGCGCTACGAAGCCGATGTTTGCGGGAGCCTGGAACCAGCCGAGGTCGGCGCTGTTCTCCACCAGAAGGCGGCGCACCTCGCGCCATGGCGTTCCGTTTTCATAGGCGGAGACGACGAGGCGCACGCTGCGTGCTACGTGGCAATCCTCGGGGATTTTGCTCAGACCGATTTCCAGCAGCGTTTTCGCATCGTGAATGGCGAACGCGGCGCTCTCCATCGCGGCGACGAAGATGGCGGCGTAAGTGCCCTCGCCGAAGCCGTGATCTACGCTTGCGTCCTCATAGGCCATGCGAATGGCCTGCTCAACCTTGCAGGGGTACAGGCACGCCCATACTTCCGTGCGGATCCACGCGCCGTTGGAATGCATCCATTCTTCGTTGTTCACCTGGCCGGAAAGCGGCGGCAGCAGCCCCTCGCGCATGTTGGCCTTGCATACGCCGTATTCGTTCCAGTTGGGCGTGATGTAGCTGACCCAGTATTCGCCCAGCGTTTTGCTGTTGATGTTCTGCGGCCCCAGTTCGTCTACCGCGCGCAGCCACGCCAGCTGCAGATCGAGATCGTCGTTGGGCAGCGGTTCGCCCTCCTTGGAGGCGAAGCCGGTAATGTCCAGCAGCTCGTGCGTGCCCTCGTAGGGCGTGCCGAGCGTGCCGCCGATGTTTTTGCCCAGCCAGCAGGCGAAAACCCGGTCGCGCAGTTCGCTTGCGGAAAATGTAATCATTGCGTTCCCTCCCGTGTTATTTCAGGCCGAAGCCATATCCGCCAGGCTGCGCGCCAGGCGGCTGAGCCATTCTTCCGCCTCGCGCTGGCGCGCGCCGGGCAGATGATCCGGCACATTGGTTTCAAGGTTCATGGTTCCCTGATAATGAATCTCTCGCAGGGCGGAGAGAAAGCTGTCCCAGTTCGCTACGCCGAAATACGGCAGATAATGCACGTCGCGCTTGCCGTCGTTGTCGTGCACGTGTACGCAGGCCAGCCGGCCGCCCAGCAGGCGCGCCATTTCGCCCGCGTCGTCGCCGATGCAGGTGCAGTGACCCGTATCGAGGCAGGCGACGACGAATTCGCTGTTTACCGCGTCGACGCATTCGACGAGCTCCTGCACATGCCCGCAGGGAACGCCGCCGTGCGGCATGTTTTCCACGGCGATCTTTACGTTATATTCCTTCGCGTAGGGGACAAGCCGGCGCACGAACGCGATGTTCTCTTCCTTGTCGGCCTCGTGGTGCGGGCTGTCGTGCCACCAGACCGGCATGACCGGATGGATGACCACATACGGCGCGCCGAGGATAGACGCGGCGAACAGCGATTTGACCGTCGCTTCGAATTTCGGCTCGCGCTGCGCCTGGATGCGGTCGTCGTAGGGCCAGGGGCCGTGCGTCTGGCCGATGCGGATGCCCGCCGTCCGGGCCATATCGGCCTCGCGGCGCATAAAGCGCTCGAATTCGCCGTCCGGCAGTGCGAAAAGTCCCGTTCCCGGTTCCAGCGCCGTTCCCTGATAGTCGCACGCTTCATATCCCAGCGATTTCAGATGCCGGAACACGTCCAGCGATCCCTCCGGCCTGACGTTGCCGGTGCCTTTGGAAATCATCATACGCTCTTTTCCTCCCGTTCGCCGCGAACGGCCGCGCGATAACCCGCGGGCGTGCCGTCTCCGGCGCTTTTGAATACGTGAATAAAATAAGACTGCGAAGCGAATCCGACCCGCTCGGCGATTTCCTGCACCGTCAGATCGGTTTCGGCGAGAAGCCGCTTGGCCTTTTCAAGCCGGAGCGTGCGCAGATAGCTGCGGAAATTGACGCCGAGCATTTCCTTGAGGATGCGGCTGGCGGTCGGCACTGTAACGCCGTAGTTTTCGGCGATGCGGTTCAGATCGAACGTGCTGTCGCAGCAGCTTTCGTCGATGTAGGCGATGATCTCGCGCGTCTTTTCCTGATAGGCGGTCATGCCCTGCTGCCGCTGGCTTTCGCACACGCGGGAAAGCAGATCGCAGAGCAGTTCGCACACCGCGCGCAGGCTTTCTCCGCCGGTGATGCGCGCCATTTCCATCTCGTCCAGCGGGTATTCCGTGCGGCGGATGATCCGCTGAAAATATTCCGCGATGTGAAAGGCGGCATACCGCCAGACGTATTCCGGCCCGTCCGAATGGGGGATCGCGGCGAACATGGCCCGCGCGCGGTCGAGCACCGCGTCGTCGCCCGCCTTGAGGGCTTTGACGAGCTGCATGGTCTGCACGGAATCCTCAGTGTAGTTCCATGCGCCGCCGCCTTCGATTTCCTCGGCGAACACGGTGCCGCCGTCCACCGTGTCCAGCGCCGCCGTACATTCTTCATAGGCCGTGCGGAATTCCCGGACGCCGTGATGCGCGCGGGATACGGCCAGCCGCGCCTCCGGAAGATAGACCGTTATCCTTGGCGAGCCGAATTGAAATCCGATATAGTCATACCAGGATTTTTGCTCGTTGATTTCGATAATAAGCGTATCATTTGCAACGGCTGCCGAATGCTTTGCGTTTTCAGGCTCATAACATTCCACTCTGCATTTTCCGTCGTTCGACAAAGCAAATACAATATCCGCGGTATCGGTCGTCAAGGATATATCGCTGAACGTTTCGCTGATTTCATGAATATTTGTTTCGTATCTGGCCGTCGACAGCTTTGCAAAGTCCCAGCCGAGCGTGGACATGACGCCCGCAAAAAGGATGCACCCGGCCAACACAAGAAAAGCCGCCGTTATAAGCCATGCTTTTGCCGCTTTTTTCATCACGCTTCCTTCTTCTTGATAAAGCACTTCTTGATTCCGATTGCAATTCTTTTCGTTTGCATGAAAATAGCTTTCGTTATCGCCTTACATCCGAAAAACATAAAAATAGAAAGCCCCATGCAAACAATTCCGGCAGCGAGCACAGCGAAACCGGAGGCGGCGCTGCCGCCCGCGATAGAAATAACGCATGCCGGCACGCTGACAAGAACACAAGCCGCAAGCGCGCCGAAAACTGCCCACAACGAGACGATTACAGCCCACAGCGAAACATAAAGCGCAAGAATTACAGCGGCTGCGGCAATTCCAAGCGAAAGCCATATCGGGGACCCCAACGCCAAAAGGACGATCTCCCATGCCTTCAGCTGCCGCTTGGGGAGGAGCCTTTCCCTGGCGATTTTTGGAAGAGAAATATCCGCTACCGTCTGCGCGACGATCTCGTCGATGGCGCCCGCCGCCGAAACCGCTTCTTCTTCCGAAAGACCTTCTTCCGTTCTGTCGTCGATCATTTCTTCATAGAATGCCAGCCGTTCCTCAATATCGTCCTTCGGCAGTCCGGACAGTTCCTTACGCAGCCGTGCAAGAAACGCCTGTTTACTCATTCTCCTCCTTGGTTACGAATTGATAAATTGCCAAGATTTCATTCCACTCGACCTTGAATTCTTCAATACGCTTCAGTCCATCTTCGGTGATATGATAATATTTCCGAAGCCTGCCGCCGTGCTCTGCGGTGCGAACGGTTAGCATATTCGCTGTTTCCAGCCGTTTCAAAATGGTGTACAGGGTCGACTCGGAAAGCTTCAAATACGGCTTCATGTCTTTTATGATCTTGTACCCATATGAATCCTCGTTCTTAATCGCTGCTAAGACGCAGACGTCTAAGAGCCCGCGCTTTAATTGAATATCCATTCGATACATCCTTTCGTGATATACATCATATTACGAAGTATATGTCTTATCAACAGGTTTTGTAAAAAATGCCCACAGAACCAGCGGGCCGGTCTTGCCGCCGAAGGGCGAACGCCCATAAAAACAGCGAACAGCTTGCGGGGACTGCTTCACCTGCGGCTGCTCTTGCACTGTTTCGTTGGCGTGTGATAATATGAAAACAAGCAGAACGGGGAACTGAAATTGGGAGGTGAGCGGATTATGATTGTGTGGATCAGCGGCGCTTATGGAGTTGGAAAATCTACGCTCGCGGAGGCTCTGGCGGATAAAGTCGATCACGCTGTTATTTTTGACGCCGAAAAGGTCGGAGACGCAGTAAGAGAGAATTATTCAGACGAGCCCTACGGGGTGATTTATGAAGATTATCCTCTATGGTGCGAGTTTACCTATATGCTGTTGAAAGATATTCATAACGTATTCCATCGAAATGTACTGGTTCCAATGACTTTGATCCGCCGGGAATCTTATGATAGAATCATTCAGCGGTTGTTGGATGATGGGATCGACACGAAGCTGATTGTTCTTACGGGTACGTATCAATGCATTCATGACAGAATTCTGGCGCGCGGCGAGGAGGAAGGCTGCTGGTGCATGGAAAATATCCAGATGTCCAGCGATGGCTCGGCGGCGATTCCGAACAGCTTTCATATTGCGACGGATCAGAAAACCGCGGATGAATTGACCCGCATCGTGCTTGAACATATCAGGGCGCATGGCGCCCGCTGACAGATCCCGCCGTTGCGCGATACCATGGAACAAAACGCGGCTGGAATTAAAGGGAGGGAGCCCGGATGTACTATCACGCTTCGCCGGTGCGCGACATTGCGCAGCTGAGACCGCACGTTTCCAATCATGGCGTTCCGCTGGTTTACTTTTCGAAAAAAAGGGAGAACGTGCTGGTTTATCTGAGCAATGCCATTGAGAAATATTGCAGGGAAACCGGCTTTGAGAATGATGGGAATTATCAGAAATGGGGGCCGTATGGCTTTGACAAGGATGGCCGCATGCGGCTGGAAGAATACTACCCCAACGCGTTGATCCGCACCTATAAAGGCGTGCCGGGCTATATATACTGCGCCGAGACGATTTCTGATTCCGGCTTCGCCGTTCAAATCCCGGATGCCGCTGCGAGCAGCGTGCCGGTCGACGTATCGTGCGCGGAGTTTATTCCGGACGCTTATGAAGCGATTTTGCAGGCGGAACGGGAGGGCCTGCTTTCAGTCGTTCGCTATGAAGAGATGACGGACAAAATGAAAGCGTGGCTCGAAAGAACCATCCGGGAAGAATATGCGAAGGCGTCGGAACATCCGGAGTACAGACACTTTTTGAAGGGGAACTTCCCTGAAATCCTGAAGGGCTGATTGCGGCCGGCGCAGGGGAGACCTGAAAAGGAAAAAGACACAGAAACGGAGCCACAGGGGATTTTTTCAGATGCGCCATAGCAGAACGCGGCGAAAGCCGGGCTTCCTCGAAAGGCTGCGCCGCCCCCACATACGGCGCGCCAGCGCCCGATAAAACGACAGAAAAAAGCGTCCGCCGGCCGGCGGACGCTTTGGTTTGCGCAAATGTTATTTCAGATGCTCGGCAAAGAAGTTCGCAGTGCCTTCGGCAACTAGGCTGCGCACCGCGTCGTCTTCGCTGTAGAAACCGTAGCCATGGCCTTCGCCGGTCGCGTCGAGCTTCTCAGCGCCCAGCACGTTGGCGACGTTTTCAGAGACGGAGGGGCTGACAGCCTCGTCGTCGCTGCCCCAGATGACCAGCGCCGGGCCGTTCCATACGGCGGCCGCGGCAGCGGCGGGGTCGGCGACCAGATCCAGATCGGCGAACCATTCCTTGCTCAGTTCCTGCACCTGGCCGTAGATCGTGGTGAACACGGCGAAGCCGTTCTTTTCGGCTTCCGCGCGCATGGTTTCGTAGGCTTCTTCGCCGCCGAAGAGGTTCTTAAGATCCGCCGTGTCGGCGGCCGGAGCGAGCAGCGTCACGGCGTCGATTTCAGCGCCGCCGACCAGCAGTTCCAGCACGATGCGGCCGCCCATGCTGTAGCCGAACAGGCCGGTCTTGGTCACAGGGAGGGAGTCCTTCGCATAGGCTACGGCGGCGGTAACGTCCGCTTCCATGTTGGAAAGCGTGTTTTTCTGGAAACTCTCGCTGCTCTCGCCGCAGCCGGGGAAGTCCATGCGGAGCGTGGCGACGCCCTTGGCGGCCAGCGCGTCTGCGACGGCGGCGAAACCGACGTTTTCTTCACGGTTTCCGCCGTGGCCGTGGCACATTACGACGATCGGGTATTCCGTCGCGCCGTCGGGCGTGACGAGCGTAGCGTGTACTTCGATTCCGCGGGATTCGTAGGTGACAGCCTGAGTTTCCGCAAGAGCGCAGAAGCTCACGCACAGCATCGCCAGGGCACAGAGCACAGCAACCAGTTTCTTCATGGACAGGCAGCCTCCCTTTAGATGATTTTTTGCGTTTTCCGGCGCAAGCGCCGGGGACGACACAGGCAGTATAACATATATTTATCGCTGCATCAATCGATATTTGGAAGCGATTGCGCCGTCAGCGTTTCCGCCAGCGCGCGCGCCTTCTCCTTTGCGCGGGCCAGAATCGCCTGCGCGTCCTGTCCTTCGACGTCCAGCCCTTCCGCGGCGACGACGTGCAGGCGATCTACGCCCTGCATCGTCAGCAGGCTGCGCAGAAACGGCGCGGCGATTTCGCTCAGCTGCGGCTTTCCCGTTTCGTAGAAGCCGCCGCGCGTGGTCAGGAACACGCATTCGTGCGCGCGGCAGAAGCCTTTATATGCGTTTTCTTCGTAAACGAACGTGAGCCCGGCTACGCAGATATGCTCCAGATACGTGTGCAGCGCCGCGGGGAACGTTCCGTTCCAGAAGGGCGCGGCGATGATGAGATGATCCGCGTCGCGAAACTGCCGCGCGAAGGCGTATTGCGGCGCGTCCCAGTTCTGGCCCAGCGCGGCCAGCGCGCGCATTGTCTGCGCGTCGTAGGGGCGCAGGCGCAGTTCGTTCAGGCGCACGGTTTCAATTCCGTCCTGCGGACGGAAGCGCCGCCATGCGTCCAGATAGGCGGCGGCCAGTTCCAGCGTGCGGGAGCTTTCTTCCCGGACGCAGCCGTCGATGAATAATACGCGAGCCATGGTTTTCCTCCCGTTGTTTGTGCTGGCGATATTATACCGCGCGCGGAAAATTTCGGCAACCGGGCAGGAAAGCCGCGCCTGCGCGGCAAAACAACTCAAGCGTTGCTTGAAATTGCAGAATTCAACTGCCGCTTGCTGTTTCTGCGCGGCGGTTTGCCGTATGATCGGAGTGCAAAACGAAAGGGGCGATGGAAAAATGAGCGCGATGCAATTTGATTCCGTAATGGTGGGTTCCCGGATTATGAAGCTGCGCAAGGCGGCGGGAATGACGCAGATGCAGCTGGCCGAAACGATGGGCGTGAGCTTTCAGGCCGTTTCCAACTGGGAGCGCGGCATGAGCTGCCCCGACATTGCGCGGCTGACGGAGCTGGCGGCGCTTTTGGGCGTCAGCGTGGACGAGATTCTGGGCAGCAAAAAGGCTGCGCGCGTGGCGGAAGCGATTGCGAAGGATGAGGAAATTCCTGCGATGAGCGCGGAGGAGATGGTCGAAATCGCGCCGGTACTCACGCAGGAACAGGCCGACGCGGCGGGCGAAAGGGTGGAGCATGTCAGCCTGGAGGAGCTGATCCGGATGGCGCCGTTCCTGAGTGAAGAAACGCTGGACAGGCTGGCCGAGCGCGCCTGCGGCGAGGACGGCAAGCTGAGCGAACTGTGCGGGCTTGCGCCGTTCCTGAGCGAAGAAACGCTGGACAGGTTGGCCGAGCGCGTGCGGGCTTGCGCCGTTCCTGAGCGAAGAAACGCTGGACAGGCTGGCCGAGCGCGCCTGCGGCGAGGACGGCAAGCTGAGCGAACTGTGCGGGCTTGCGCCGTTCCTGAACGAGGAAACGGTCGGCCGCCTGGCGGAGAGGATCTATGAAAATGGCGGCGACGTATCGGTGCTGTGCGGGCTTGCGCCGTTCATGGACGAGCTGCCGCTGACCCGCATCGCCGCCCGCGCGGCGAAAAAAGAGGGCGTATCGGCGTTGATGCCGCTGCTGCCGTTTCTCAATGACGAACGGCTGGGCGATTTTCTCGGCGAATGGCTGGGAAGAAAGGGCAAATAAATGGACGCGCGCAAATGGGCGGAAACCGAGCAAATCTGGAACTGCGGGCCGGATGAGGCGGTTTCCACGCTGTTCGGAAAATGGATCGGGGAACTGTTTTACAGGCGGCAGGGCCGCCTTCGGAAAAACGGCGCGGACGAGTAACCGCGCGGAAACGGCCGTTCGGGGAGATTTCCCGGGCGGCCGAATTTTTCTTTGCAGCGGCCGAAAATGTGGTATAAATGTGGTATAATAGAAAGCGGCAAACCAGACAGGAGGGATTTGAATGAAAAAACTGGTCGCTTATTTCTCTGCGAGCGGCGTTACCGCGAAGCTGGCGGAACGGCTTGCCGAATCGATCGACGCGGATCTGTATGAAATCGTGCCAAAAACGCCCTATACCCACGCCGATTTGAACTGGCACGACAGCCGTTCGCGCAGCAGCGTGGAGATGAAGGATCCGGCTTCCCGCCCGGAAATCGACGGCACGCGGGACAACATGGCCGAATACGACGTGATTTATCTGGGCTTCCCCATTTGGTGGTACGTCGCGCCGACGATCATCAATACGTTCCTGGAGCGCTATGATCTGACAGGAAAGACGATCGTGCCCTTCGCCACCTCCGGCGGAAGCGGCATGGGCCATACGAACGAAAAATTGCAGCCCAGCTGCCCGAACAGCCGCCTGCTGCCGGGCAGGGTGTTCCGTTCGTCGGCAAGCCTGCAGGAGCTGCGCGCCTGGGCAAACGATGTGCTGGAAGGCTGAAAACAGGGAAAAAATGAAAGGGGCGGCGATGGGAAGAGTGGGCTTCCCGTCCGACGGCCCGGCGGAAAGATTTTTCCGACAAGCCAAAAGCGCTTCGCATGGACGTTCCATGCGAAGCGCTTTTGAATTGACGTTATTCCGCAGGATAAAACTCCCGAATCGCCTCGACCATGCGGTCGGGGAACATCCAGTGAATGTAGTGCCCGGCCGGCAGCGTCACACAGCGATGCTTCTCCGCACGAGCGGCGGTTTCCTCGTGCGCCTGCACCCAGGAAAAGCCGCTTTTGAACGTCATCCCGCCGCAGCTGGCTGCGCCGTTGGCCACGAACATCAGGAAGGGGCAGGCGGGGAACGATTCGTCCGCGCGGCGCGCGTTGTGCCGGAACTGTTCGTATTCGCTCAGCACGGCGCGGCAGTTCCATTTCTCGGCAGACAGCGCGCGCGTCAGAGGCAGCAGCGACATATCGCCGCCGGTCATGTAGAACGCTTCGGCAGGGAACAGCCGCGTGCGCAGCCTGCCCAGGCCGAACAGCCGGTTCAGCGCGCCGCCGAATTTGAACAGCGCCAGCATGACCCCGTGGTCGGGCAGATGCGACGAAATTTCCGGAACATCCACCTGCTCGGGCAGGCTGGGATCGTCGCCGATCAGCCCGGCAATTTCGCCGGGGTACCGGCAGGCCCACCAGCGGATATACAGCCCCGCGACGGAATGACCCAGCAGCAGATATGGCGGGCGGATTCCCGCGGCGGAAAGCCCCGCGCGAACTTCGTCGACGATGTGTTCAACCGTGCGCGGCGTGTCCGTATCGTCTGAAAAGCCATAGCCGAGCGGCTCCGGCACCACGCAGCGATACTCCGTCAGCCGCCGCGTCAGCGGCAGAAAATCGGCGTCCGGCGAAGCGGTGCCAAGCCCCGGCAGAAACACGATCGTCCTTGCGCCTTCGCCGTAGACGCGCACGTGCATTTTGCGGCCGTTTACGTCAACCAGCTGCCCGGCGGGCTTGAATTTCTTTTTTGTATGGGCGCGCAGGGCGCGCTCCAGCAGCCAGAGCGCCGCCAGAACGGCCGCCGCGATCAGAATTCCGCGCATGGGTTCAGCCGCCTTTCTTATTTTTCGTCCCGGCGGAGCATGCGGCCCGCCGCCGCGCCGGTGTGTCTCTTATGCGAAATGGTCAGCGCGCCGTTGACGATCACCGCATCGATGCCTTCGGGATATTGCAGCACGTTTTCGTCGCGGTCATAGCTGTGCAGCGCCGCGCGGTCGAGCACGACGATATCGGCGAACGCGCCTTCGCGAAGCACGCCGCGCCCCGCGATGTTGAACCGCTCGGCCACGAAGCCCGTCATCGTGCGGATGGTATCCTCAAAGCGCGCCTTGGGGTGCTGCGTCAGATAGCGCACGGCAAAGCAGAAGTTCATCGGGTTGGGGGTCATCATCAGATCTTCGTTCAGGCCGAAGTTCATGGTCTTATCGCCCGTGAAGCCGTCCGAGCAGGGCATGGCCATGCGGTGACGGCAGAGGATTTCGTTGGATTTTTCCGCGTCGGGCATCATCAGCATCGCACCCATGTCCGGATCCTCGCGGAACAGGTCCATCACCAGATCGAGCGGATCAACGCCGGCTTCCGCGGCGCAGGCCAGCAGGTTCTTGCCGACGTAGGCGGGGTTCTTATGCCGCGAAACGGCCAGCATGCCGTACATGCTCATCATCGGCTGGCGCGCGTCCATCAGCGGGTACATGCCCGCTTCGATCACCGTGCGCACCATCTTGCGGAAATCGGGCACGCCGAAGTTCTTCGCCAGCTGCGCGCGGCTGCCGCTCATGAGAACGAACGGCCGCAGGAACGTGGAGAAATACGGCGTGGTCATGTCCATGCTATACGGGCTGGGGATTACGTCGTAGGAAAGATCGACGCCCGCCCGTTCCATCTGTTCGAAATAGCGCAGCGTTTCCTCGGCGGCGCGGGCGGTTTCCTCGCCCGTCGCGCCCATGCCCAGCGTGTGCACGTGGGACACGTTCGCGCGCACGCCTGCGGCGAGCGCCTGCTCGAGCATCGTGCGGTAGCCGCCCATGCGGTCGGGGCGGCCGTCAGGCCCGACGTTGCGCGTATGCGAGGCGAAAACGCCGCCGAAATCGCGCACCACGCGCAGCATGCGCACGGTTTCCGCGTCGGTCGCGAACGGGCCGGGAACATATTGCGGATCGGCGCCGGTGGACAGGCCGAACGCGCCCTGCTCCATGCATTCGCGCGTCAGGCGCTCCATCGCGTCCAGCTCCGCGTCCGTGGCTTCGCGCAGGCAGTCCAGCCCCATTACCGTGCCGCGGATGGCGCTGTAGCCGGCCAGCGGCGCGATATTGCCGTCCATGGGCTGCGCGTTGCAGCGGTCGAGATATTCGGAGAACGAATGCCAGTCCATCTCCACGCCGTATTCCTCGCGCAGCGCGCGCACCGCGTCCGCCTTGGGAAAAAGCAGCTGCGTCATCTGGAAATACGACGGATTGGCGGCGTACTGCACGCGGCTGTCGATGATCGCGGCGCGATACATTTCATCGCCCACCGGGGCGTAGGAATGGCCGCAGTTGCCGCCGACGACGGTGGTAACGCCCTGCATGAGGTAGTTCGTCATCGAAGGCTGGAACAGCACGGAAAGATCGGCGTGCGAGTGCGGGTCGATAAACCCGGGCGTAACGCACTTGCCGGAAGCGTCGATGGTCGTTTCCGCGGAGGCTTCGGACAGATCGCCGATTGCGGCGATCCGGCCGGCGCGAACGCCGACGTCCGCGCGGAACGCGTCCGCGCCCGTGCCGTCGACGACGAGGCCGTTTTTGATAAGCAGATCAAAGTTCATAAGCCGCCCTCCTTTTTGCGGTTACCACAGAGGATGATGACAGGCTGCAAGATGCCCGTTTTCGCCGGTGAGCGGCGGTCCCTGCCGCGCGCAGATTTCCGTTGCATAGGGACAGCGCGTGCGGAAGCGGCAGCCGCTCGGGGGATTGATGGGGCTGGGGATTTCGCCGGTGAGCAGCTCGCCCTCATCGGTCTGGCGCGGATCGAGCTTCGGCGTGGCCGCCAGAAGGAACTTCGTATACGGATGGCGCGGATGGTCGTAGATTTCGTCCACCGATACCAGCTCGCACAGCTTGCCCAGGAACATGACCGCCACGCGGTCGGAAATATACCGCACCACGCTCAGATCGTGCGAAATGAACAGATAGGTCACGCCGAACTCGGCCTGCAGATCGTGCAGCAGGTTCAGAATCTGCGCCTGAATGGAAACGTCCAGTGCCGAAACCGGCTCGTCGCAGACGATCAGCTTCGGGTGCATGATCAGCGCGCGGGCGATGCCGATGCGCTGACGCTGCCCGCCGGAAAACTGATGCGG
>SFFS01000097.1 GCA_004557805.1 Clostridiales bacterium
GCCGAGGGCGCGCGGGAATTTACCGCCATCGCCATTTACACGCCCAGCGAGCAGACCACGCCGTGCGGCGCGTGCCGCCAGTTCCTGCGCGAATTCTGCAAGGATATGAAGGTGATCCTCGTCAGCGGCGAGGACATTCTGGTTACGACGCTCAAGGCGCTGCTCCCGCTCGATTTCGGCCCGGAAAACCTGCTGAGCGACGAGGTGAACAAATGAGCTTTCATTCCGGATTTATCGCGATTGTAGGCCGTCCGAACGTGGGAAAATCGACGCTGATGAACGCGTTTGTGGGCGAGAAGGTGGCCATTGTTTCGGATAAGCCGCAGACGACGCGCAATCGCATCATGGGCGTTGCAACCGGCGCGGAATGGCAGATGGTTTTTCTCGATACGCCCGGACTGCACACGCCGCGCACGAAGCTTGGCGAGTATATGATGAAATCGGCCAACGACGCGCTCGATGGCATCGACGCGCTGCTGGTAATGATCGACGGCTCCGCCTGCGGCCCGCAGGACCGGCAGATTGTGGAGCGCATGGCGCAGATCAAATCGCCCAAGGCGCTGGTGATCAACAAGGTCGATCTGATGACGCCGCAGACGCTTGCTCCGCTGCTGGCTTCGCTGAACATTGAGGGCTACGACGAGATCATTCCCATCAGCGCACGGCGCGGCGATTCGATGGACAAGCTGAAGGAAACGCTGATCGGATTCCTGCCGGAAGGGCCGAAGTATTTCCCGGACGATATGATTACCGACCAGCCGGAGCGGCTTTTGTGCGCCGAAATTATCCGCGAGAAGGCGCTGCGCAACCTGCGCGACGAAGTGCCGCATGGCATCGGCGTGGAGATGCAGCGTATTGAGAAGCTGTCGGACAACCTGACGGAAATTCATGCGACCATTTACTGCGAGCGCGAATCGCACAAACGTATTATCATCGGCAAGCAGGGAACGATGCTCGGACGCATCGGCAGCCAGGCGCGCGAGGATATTGAAAAACTGCTGGGAACGCACGTTTCGCTGAAGCTGTGGGTAAAAATCCGCGAGGATTGGCGGAACCGCAACGACGATCTGAGAACGCTGGGGTACGAATAATGGGGATTGTTCGGACGGACGGCATCGTGCTGCGACATGTGAATTTCGGCGAAAACGACCGCATTCTGACGATCCTTTCGCCGACGCTGGGCCTTGTGACGGTTTCCGCGCGCGGATGCCGCAAGGCTACCAGCCGCATGCTGTCCGCGTCCGAGCTTTTTACGGCGGGAGAATATCTGCTCTATGAGAAAGAGGGGCGGTTTACGCTTTCCAGCTTTTCCCTGCAGGAAAATTTCTACCCGCTGCGGAATGATTTCACACGCCTGTCGCACGGCGCGTACTGGCTTGCGCTGTGCGAGGCGACGGCGCAGCCGGGCGAGGATTGCGCGCGGCTGTTCAAGATGCTGCTTTTATCGCTGGCGGTGCTGACCTATGGCGAACTGCCGGAGCGGCCGCTGACTGCCGTATTTTTGATGCAGTTTTCGGCTTTGGCCGGATTCGAACCGTGTCTGGACGTATGCGCGCGATGCGGAAAGCCGCTGGAAGCGCCCATGCGCTATGATGCGGAACATGGCGGCGCCTGCTGCGCTAAATGCGCGCCCGCGGGATATGCGCTTGCGCCGCAGGTGCTTTCCTGGCTGCGCGAAGCGCAGCAAAAAGGCGCGTTCGTGCTTGCGGGGAAGCGCGCGCTTCCTGAGGGCGACGAGGAAACGGCGGAGCGTGCGTTTCGCCTGATGCGCGCGCATGTGGAGCGCCGCGTGGAAAAGGCCATTGCGGCGGCGAAATTTTTATAGGATACGGAGATCATGGAAGAAAAACTCGAAGGGAAATTCGTACTCAAGGCGCCGTTTACGGCGCGCGGCGACCAGCCGCAGGCCATCGAAGGGCTTGTGCGGGGCGTTAACGAGGGATTGCGCGATCAGATTCTTCTGGGCGTAACCGGGTCAGGGAAAACCTTCACGATGGCCAGCGTGATCGAGCGGATTCAGAAGCCGACGCTGGTCATTGCGCATAATAAGACGCTTGCGGCGCAGCTGTGCGCCGAGTTTCGCGAGTTTTTCCCGGACAGCGCGGTGGAGTATTTCGTCAGCTATTACGACTATTACCAGCCGGAAGCGTATATCGCCTCGTCCGATACGTATATCGAAAAGGATGCGTCGATCAACGATGAAATCGACCGTCTCCGCCATAGCGCCACCTCGGCGCTGCGCGAGAGGCGGGACGTGATCGTCGTTGCGTCGGTGTCATGCATCTATTCATTGGGCGATCCGTCCGAATACGAGGGCATGATGATTTCGCTGCGCCCCGGAATGAAGATGAGCCGCGAGGAGCTGCTGCGCAAGCTGGTCGATATTCAGTATGTGCGCAACGATTTTGAGTTCGAGCGCGGCAGCTTTCGCGTGCGCGGCGATACGGTGGAAATTATCCCCGCATCGCAGAATGACCGTGCGTTGCGCATCGAGTTTTTTGACGAGGAGATCGACCGTATTTCGCAGGTGGATACGACGACCGGCCATGCGCTGGCAACGCTGCGCCATGCGGCGGTGTATCCGGCGTCGCACTATGCAACCTCGCGCGAGCATATCGATGAGGCGATCGGCAGCATTGAGCGCGACCTGGACGCGCGCTGCGCGGAATTCGAGCAGGAAGGCCGCGTTCTGGAAGCGCAGCGGCTGCGCCAGCGCACGCAGTACGACATCGAAATGATGCGCGAAATCGGCTATTGTACGGGCATTGAGAATTATTCGCGTTATTTTGACGGGCGAAAGCCCGGAGACGCGCCGTATACGCTGCTGGATTATTTTCCGAAGGATTTTCTGCTATTCATTGACGAGGCGCATGTGACCGTGCCGCAGATTCGCGCCATGTTCAACGGCGACCGCGCGCGCAAGGATTCGCTCGTCGATTACGGCTTCCGCCTGCCTTCGGCTTACGACAACCGTCCGCTCAGGTTTCCGGAATTTGAGGAGCGCGTGCATCAGACCATTTACGTCAGCGCTACGCCTGGGCCCTACGAACTGGAACGCGCGCAGAACACAGTAGAGCAGATTATCCGCCCGACGGGGCTGCTCGATCCGGCGATCAGCGTCCGGCCCGCCGTAGGGCAGGTGGACGATCTGATCGGCGAAATCAAAAAGACCGTCGCCAAGGGCGAGCGCGTGCTGGTGACGACGCTGACCAAGAAAATGGCGGAAAGCCTGACCGACTACATGAAGCAGATGGAAATTCGCGTGCGGTATCTGCATTCGGATATCAAAACGCTTGAACGAAGTCAGCTTCTGCAGGGGCTGCGCAAGGGCGATTTTGACGTGCTGGTGGGCATTAACCTGCTGCGCGAAGGGCTCGACCTGCCGGAAGTTTCGCTCGTCGCCATTCTCGATGCGGACAAGGAGGGCTTCCTTCGCTCGGAAACCTCGCTCGTGCAGACGATCGGCCGCGCGGCGCGAAACGCCGAAGGGCGCGTCGTCATGTACGCAGACATTCTCACCGAGAGCATGGAGCGCGCCATTCGCGAAACAAACCGCCGCCGCGCTATCCAGCAGGCGTATAACGAGGCCAATGGCATTACGCCCGAGACGATCAAAAAGACCGTCCATGCGCTGCTGTCCATCACGGAAGAAGCGGTCGATGGCGAAGGCGACAAGGCGCTGACCGGCGAGGAGCGCGAGGCGATGATCAAGAGCATCGAAGACAGCATGATGGCCGCCGCGCAGGATCTCGACTTCGAGCGTGCCGCCGCACTGCGCGATCAGCTGTTCGCCCTGCGCGGAGACGCGCCCATGAAAGCGGCGGATACGCCGCAATTCAAAGGCCGCCGCCATCCAAAGAAAAAGAGGATCAGGTAAAACATGAAGGATAAACTCATCATCAAGGGCGCAAGGCAGCATAACCTCAAGAATATCGATATTGAAATTCCGCGCGACAAGCTAGTGGTGTTCACCGGGCTCTCGGGCAGCGGAAAATCGTCTCTGGCGTTCGACACGATTTACGCTGAGGGGCAGCGGCGCTATGTGGAATCGCTGTCCTCCTATGCGCGGCAGTTTCTCGGTCAGATGGACAAGCCCGATCTCGACAGCATCGACGGGCTTTCCCCGGCCATTTCCATCGACCAGAAAACTACCGCGCGCAACCCGCGCTCGACCGTCGGCACGGTAACAGAAATTCACGACTACCTGCGCCTGCTCTATGCGCGCGCGGGCGTTCCGCACTGCCCGAAATGCGGGCGCGAAATCCGTCAGCAGACGGTCGATCAGATGGTCGATCAGCTGCTTGCGCTGCCGGAGCGGACGAGGCTGCAAATTATGGCGCCGATCGTGCGCGCGCGAAAGGGCGAGCATGTGAAGCTGCTTGAAGGGCTGCAAAAGCAGGGGTATGTGCGCGTGCGCATCGACGGCGAGATGTATCAGACGGACGAGCTGCCCTCGCTTTCCAAGCAGCAGAAGCATTCCATCGAGGTCGTCGTCGACCGGCTGACGGTGCGCGAGGATGTAAAATCGCGCCTGACCGATTCGCTGGAAACGGCGCTGCGCGAAGGGCATGGGCTTGTGATCGTCGACGCGGCGGAACAGGGCGAGATGATATTCTCGGCCAATTACGCCTGCCCTGACTGCGGCATCAGCATTGAAGAGATGACGCCCCGCATGTTCTCGTTCAACAGTCCGTTCGGCGCGTGTCCGACGTGTACGGGCCTTGGTTTTCTGCGTACGATCGACCCGGACGCGGTGATTCCGGATAAGTCGCTTTCGCTCGCGCAGGGCGCGGTTGTGGCCAGCGGGTGGAATTCGCATAATGATTCGAGCGGAAGCACCGTATATTTCCAGGCGCTGGCGAAGCATTACGGCTTCTCGATCGATACGCCTGTGCGCGACCTGCCGAAAAAGGCGCTCGATGTAATCCTGTACGGCACGAACGGGGAGAAGATTGTCGTCGAATATCCCGCGGGAAACCGCATAATGAAGTTCGAATCGCCGTTCGAGGGGATTATTCCAAATCTGCAGCGCAAATACGCTGAGACGAATTCCGACGCGATGCGCGAAGTATATGAAGCGCAGATGATGGACACGCCCTGCCCGCACTGCCACGGGAAACGCCTGCGCCCGGAGGTGCTGGCGGTGACGGTCGGCGGGCTGTCGATTGCCGATTTGAGCGATCTGTCGGTGACAAAGCTGTGCGATTTCCTTGACAGGTTGCAGCTTACGCCGCGTCAGGAGATGATCGCGAAGCAGATTCTGAAGGAAATCCGTTCCAGGCTGAACTTCCTGCGGGACGTAGGACTGGGCTATCTGACGCTTTCGCGCGCGGCCGCGACGCTTTCCGGCGGCGAAGCGCAGCGCATCCGGCTGGCGACGCAGATCGGTTCGTCGCTGGTGGGCGTGCTGTATATTCTCGACGAGCCGTCCATCGGCCTGCATCAGCGCGATAACGACCGTTTGCTGCGGACGCTGAAAAACCTGCGCGACCTGGGCAATACGCTGATTGTCGTCGAACACGATGAAGATACGATGCGCGCCGCGGATTTTCTGGTCGATATCGGCCCTGGGGCTGGCGCGAACGGCGGACGGCTCGTGGCCAGCGGCACGGTCGATGATATTATCGCCTGTCCGGAATCGATCACCGGGCAATACCTGAGCGGAAAGCGGTTCATTCCTGTGCCGAAACAGCGCAAAACGCCCACGGGTTTCCTGACTGTGCGCGGAGCGCGCGCTCATAATCTCAAGAACATTGACGTAAAGCTGCCGCTGGGCGTGCTTACCTGCATTACGGGCGTAACCGGCAGCGGCAAATCCTCGCTGGTGAACGAGATAGTCTATAAAGCGCTGGCGCGCGATCTCAACCGCGCCCACACGCGCCCCGGAGACTATGACGCAATTGAGGGCGAGGAACAGCTCGATAAGATCATCGCCATTGACCAGTCGCCCATCGGACGTTCTCCGCGTTCGAATCCGGCGACCTATACGGGGCTGTTCGATCTGATTCGCAAGGTGTTTGCGATGACCCCGGAAGCCAAAACGCGCGGCTATAAGGAAAACCGCTTCAGCTTCAATGTAAAGGGCGGGCGCTGCGAGGCCTGCTCGGGCGACGGCATTCTCAAGATCGAGATGAACTTCCTGCCCGATATTTACGTGCCCTGCGAAGTCTGCGGCGGAAAGCGGTACAGCCGCGAAACGCTTGAGGTAACCTACAAGGGCAAGAACATCGCGGACGTGCTGGACATGACGGTCGACGAAGCGCTGGTTTTCTTTGAAAACCATGAAAAGATCGTCCGCAAGCTGCAGCTTTTGCAGGATGTGGGCCTTGGCTATATTCAGCTGGGGCAGCCGTCTACGACGCTTTCCGGCGGTGAGGCGCAGCGCGTAAAGCTGAGCACCGAGCTCTCCCGCCGTCCGACGGGACGCACCGTATATGTGCTTGACGAACCTACGACGGGACTTCACGTGGCCGACGTAGACCGGCTGGTGCAGATTCTGCGCCGTCTGGCTGCCGCGGGCAACACGGTGCTGGTCATCGAGCATAACCTCGATGTAATCAAAACGGCGGACTGGATTGTCGACCTCGGCCCCGACGGCGGCGACGCGGGCGGGCAGATCGTCGCGGAGGGAACGCCGGAGGAAATCGTTCGGGTGAAGAAGAGCTTCACCGGGCAATACCTCAAGCCCATCCTGGAGCGGGGCCGCTGATGCGCCTGTGCGCAGAAGAAGCGCTGCGCCTGGCGTGCGCGGCCGGTTTCGAAGCGGCCGCGCTTTTGCCTGTGCAGGTGTTGGACTACCGGCCCAATGCGGAAGCGGAGCGCCAGCGCATTACGGGCGATCCGCGCGCGCTTTTGCCGCAGGCGAAGAGCGTGCTGGTGCTGGCCGCGCCGTTCGTGTGGTTTTCTCAATGGCCGGAGAATAGCGCAGAGGTTTCTGCGTTCTATTTCGCATCGAATCGGACGTACCGGGCGATGCGGGGGCTGGCGGATGATCTTCGCGCGCAGGGCGCGCTTGTAGACGACAGCCAGCGCATCCCTGCCAAGCGATTCGCCGCGCTCTCCGGGTTCGGCGCGCAGGGGAGGAATTCGCTGCTCAGCACGGCTGCATGGGGAACGTGCGTGACGCTGCACACGCTGATCACCGATTTGGAACCGCAGGCGGAACCGATAACGCCGCCGACTGTTGACGAAGCGTGCGGCAGCTGCCGCCGCTGCGTGGAGGCGTGCCCTGGGAGCGCGTTGAACGGCCATGGCGGGCTTGATCCGGAAAGGTGCGTCCGGGCATGGCAGTTTTCGGGGCGAATTATGCCTGAAGCGCTGCGCGCGGCAAATGGAACGCGGCTTCTCGGCTGCGAAATCTGTCAGCGCGTTTGCCCGAAAAACGCGCGCCTGCCGCAGACGCCGCCGGAAGCGGAGCCGTTTGAGATAGAGCGGCTTTTGCGGTTCGATAAGGCTGCGCGCGCACGGATCGGGGCGTGTATCGGCACAAATGAAGCACGTCCCGCGCGCGTGCTGGCGCAGGCGGCGATTGCGGCGGGAAACGGCGGAGACCGCGCGCTGCGGCCGCTGCTTGTAGCGCTTTGCGCGCATGAAAACCCGATCGTATCCGCACATGCGCGATGGGCTGTGAAAAAGCTCGATTGATTGACGTTTGAAGCCCAAAATGCTATAATTTCTCATTAAAACCGATACAGGACGGAGGGAACGCCATGGCGCTTCGGCAGGATTACGCGGTCGGCCCCGGGCATCATCTGTATCTGGCGGGATGCGATCTCGCAGCGCTTGCACGGGAACATGGCACGCCGCTGTATGTCTACGACGAACGGTATCTCCGCGCGCAGTGCCGCGCGTTCAAGGGCGCGATGGACGCATATGCGCCCAATGGCGGCGAGGTACATTATGCTTCGAAAGCGTTCTGCACGACGGCCATGTGCCGCATCGCGGCGCAGGAAGGATTGGGGCTGGACGTTGTTTCAGGCGGAGAACTGTATACGGCTCGCCGCGCCGGTTTTCCAATGGCGCGCGTGACGCTGCATGGAAACGCTAAGACGATTGCTGAAATGGAAATGGCGCTGGAATACGGCGTTGGACGGTACATCGTCGATAACCTGTCGGAAATCGGCGAGCTGCAGGAGCTGGCCGCCGCGCGCGGAAAAAAGATGGGCGTGCTGATCCGGCTGAATCCGGGCATCGACGCGCATACGTTCCGCGCCGTGCAGACCGCGCGGACGGACTGCAAGTTTGGCCTCGGCGTTTCCGACGGAGAAGCGCTGGAAGCGCTCAAGCGCATTGCGCGCTGTTCCAACCTGGAACTGTACGGCCTGCACACGCATATCGGTTCGCAGATTTTCGAGGCGGAGCCGTTTTTGCAGGCGGTCGATTGCCTGACGGATTTTGCGGTGCTCGCCTCGGTGGTGACGGGACTGCCTGTGCGGGAGATGATCGTCGGCGGAGGCTTCGGCGTGCGGTATACCGATAAAGACCCGCCTTCGCTCGATCCGCGCGAGACGGTGCGGCGCATCGCGCAGCATCTGGAGCGCGCATGCGCGATGAAAGGCATTCCTGTGCCGAAGCTGGCGATTGAGCCGGGGCGCGCGATTGCGGCGGAAGCAGGCGCTGCGCTCTACACTGTGCGCGCTGTGAAAGAGATTCCGGGCGTGCGAAAATACGTCAGCCTGGACGGCGGAATGACGGACAACCCGCGCTTCGCGCTGTATGGCGCGGCGTATCAGGCGTTTCTGGCAAACCGCGCGGGAGAGCGGCCCGTGGAGCGGGTGGCGCTGGCCGGGCGGGCATGCGAATCGGGCGATATGTTCGGCTATGATTTTATACTGCCGCGCGTTGCGGTGGGCGACATTGTGCTGATGCCCACGGCGGGCGCGTACCAGTATTCCATGGCCAGCAATTATAACCGCGTACCGGCGCCGAAGGTGCTGCTTTTGAAAAACGGCGGCGCGGAGACGATTGTGGAGCGGCAGCGCTATGAGGACGTCGCGCAGTACGACCGGCTGCCGGAGTATTTGAAAAGGTAAGCGAGGAATTTACGGATGCAGCTTTCACGGAAAATTGACGCATTGCTCGATACGGTGCAGAAGCCTGCACGATATATCGGCGGCGAAATGAACGCTGCCGTTAAAGACTGGGATGCGGCGGAGGTGCGCTACGCCTTCTGCTTCCCGGACGTATACGAGATCGGCATGTCCCATCTGGGAATGAAGATTCTTTATGAAATTATCAACGCACGGGAGGACGCGCTGTGCGAGCGCGTCTTCGCCCCGTGGGTAGATATGGCCGAAGGCATGCGCCGGGAGGGCGTGCCGCTGTTCACGCTGGAAACGCGCCGCCCGGTGAAGGATTTCGATCTGGTCGGCTTCACGCTCCAGTACGAAATGAGCTATACGTCCATCCTTGAAATGCTTGATCTGGCGGGGATTCCTGTGCTGGCGGCGGAGCGCGGCGAAAACGACCCGATTGTCATTGCGGGCGGGCCGTGCGCATTCAACCCGGAACCGCTGCATCGGTTCATCGACGCGTTCACCATCGGCGACGGCGAGGAGAGCGTTGGCGAGATCATCGACATAATCAAGGCGGCGAAGGCCGAAGGAATCTCGCGCGAAGAAACGCTCATGCGCCTTACGCGCGTCGAGGGGACGTATGTGCCCGCGTTTTACGCGGCCGAATACAACGACGACGGTACGCTTCGGGCGTT
>SFFS01000098.1 GCA_004557805.1 Clostridiales bacterium
GGTAAATTTTCGGCCGGATGATCCCCAGTACAAAAGGCGAGGGGATATGGTCGGCGAGATAGATATTGCCTTGCAGCTTTACCCGTCCTACCAGCCTGCGCCGGAGCAGCAGCACCGAAACGCCGCCGTACAGCAGCACCGCCGCACACCCGCAGAGCCAGAGGAGCACGACGGGCTGAAAAGTAACCTGCGGCTGGCCCGGTCCCTGCGCCAGGGAAACGGCTGCGGCATTGTCCGCAGCGAAATCCGTATGGCGTTTGCCCGGCATGCCACCAGCAAACTGCGCAAGGAGGAGGACCTCGCGTCTATCCATACGCTCGGCTTCCGCGGCGAAGCGCTGGCTTCCATTGCGGCGGTTGCGCGCGTAGAACTGACCACGCGCACCGCGCAGGACGACAGCGGCGCAAAGGCGATCGTCGAGGGCGGAAATTTCGTTTCCATTGAGGAAGCAGGCTGTCCCGAAGGAACGGCTATCGTCGTAAAGGACCTGTTTTACAACGTGCCCGCGCGTAAAAAGTTTCTGAAAAAGCCCGCGACGGAAGGCGGCATCATTTCTGATTTTATGATGCGGCTCATTCTGGCGCGGCCCGATATATCGTTCCGCTTTGTAAACGGCGGCAAGCAGGTCTACCGCAGCACCGGTAATGGGAACCTCAAAGACGCTATTTTCAGTGTGCTTGGCGCGCAGGCTGCGCGAAACCTGACCGAAGTGAAGGGCAGCGCGGCGGGAATGGCGATTGAAGGTTACGTGGGCGTGGGGGAGGCGGCGCGCTCAAGCCGCGCGATGCAGACGTTCGTGCTGAACGGCCGCGTGGTACGCAACACCGTGCTTTCGCAGGCGGTGGAGGAAGGCTGCCGCGAACGTGTGATGATCGGGAAATACCCTATTTGCGCGCTGCACATTTCCATGCCGTATGAGGCGGTGGACGTAAACGTTCATCCCAACAAGCTGGAAGTGCGGTTCGCGGACGAGCGTGCGATTCTCGACGGGCTTGCACGCGTGGTGCGTTCGTCTTTCGAAATTGAACCGCTGCGCGCCGCGCCAAAGGTTGCGCTGGACGAAACCGATGAAAGCGCCGCAAAGCCGATGCCGCCCAGACCTGCGCATGTATCGGTCGTGTCTCCTGCGATGAAACCGTTCCTGTTTGAAGAGCCTGCGGCACAGGCGCAGACGGCGCTGCACGATGGTGCGGAAAACGCATACCGACCGTCGGTCGGGAACCCTTGGAGCAACGATAGAGAAGACGGACTGCCGGTCGGAAAGCTGGAGCGCATTCCTATTGCACCGCAGCGGCCGGAGGAACCCATAAATCCGTCAGCGGAAACGGCGCATCCGACGGAAAAAGCGGTTTCCGCGCCTTCGGTTTCAGAAACGCCCAAACCGCAGCCGAAGCCTGAACCGGAACAGCTGAGTATGCCGGAAATTGCACCGCCGGAAGAAAAAGAACGGCTGCCGCTGCGACTTGTCGGCGTAGCGTGGAAGGAATATATCCTGCTGGAAATGGGCGAAACGCTGTATCTGGTCGATCAGCATGCGGCGCATGAGCGTATTCTGTATGAAAAATTCAACCGTGAAAAGGATACGGGCGTGATTTCGCAGCCGCTGCTGGCGCCCATGGTGGTGCAGCTTTCACATAGAGAGTATTCGGTTCTGCTGGAAAACGCTGAACTGCTGCGGCAGACCGGTTTTGAAATCGACGATTATGGCGACCGTTCAGTGCGCGTTTCGGCTGTGCCTGTGGTGCTGGGCGTGCCACAGGTGCGCGACTTTTTCGGAGAGATGGCCGATCGGATTTCTGAATACCGCACGCTGCCAACAAAGGAGATGCGCCGCGACGCGCTGGTAAAACTGGCGTGCCGCAAGGCTGTGAAGGCGGGCGATACGCTGCTGATGGATCAGATTGAAGCGCTGATTGCGCAAATGCTCAAAACCGGCGCGCCGCCGACCTGCCCGCATGGGAGGCCGTTGGTGGTTAAGATCGAAAAAACGGAACTGGACAAGCGTTTCCGGAGGATTGTATGAAGCCGTTGGCCGTATGCATCGCCGGGCCGACGGCGTGCGGGAAGACCGCCGCAGCGGTGGCGGTTTGCCGCGCGCTGAACGGCGAAGTGATTTCGATGGATTCGATGCAGATTTATCGCGGCATGGACGTGGGCACTGCAAAGCCTACAGCCGCCGAACGCGTCGGGATTCCGCATCATATGATCGATATCCTGCCGCCGACGGCTGCATATTCGGTTTCCGAGTATCAGCGCGATGCGGGCGCTGCCGCGGCGGAGATTCTCGCGCGCGGAAAGCTGCCTGTATTTGCAGGCGGCACGGGGCTGTATCTGCAGGCGGTGAAGCATCCGATGCGCTTTGCAGGCGTGGACGGCAACGAGGCTGTTCGCTCGCGCCTGCGCGCGCAGGCGGAAACCGACGAAGGCCGCAGTGCGCTCTGGAGGCGCTTATGCGCCGAAGATCCCCAAAGCGCCGCGCATTTGCACCCGAACGACGTGCGGCGCGTAGTGCGCGCACTCGAGGTGCTCGAAACAACGGGCAGGCCGATGGGTGAAACGGACGATTGGGAAGCGCCACCGGAATATGATTTTCTGACGATAGGCATTCGCTGGCCACGCGAAACGCTGCGCGCGCGGATTGAAGAGCGCGTGAACGAAATGGCGCGCCGCGGACTTGCGGACGAGGTGCGCAGACTGCAAAAGGCGGGCGTGACGCGAAGCGCGCAGTCGATGCAGGCCATCGGCTACAAGGAAATCTGCGAGGCGCTTGCGGGGGAATGCACGATGGGAAAAGCGCTTGCGCTGGTGAACATTCATACGCGTCAGTATGCGAAAAAGCAGATGACGTGGCTTGCGCGCGATGAAGAAATTGAGTGGTTTGACGCGGATGCGTTTCCGAACGCTCAGGCGCTGCACGAAAAAATAATCGCCCGAATCAGGGCTTATCAGGAGGAACGAAAGCATGAATAACGCAGAAAAACTGGTTTTGCAGGCAGAGAAGGACTGTGCCCCCGTTTTTGAAAGGCTCGCGCAGCTGGAACGGCAGAATTTTGCCCGCGTGATGCAGGCGTTTCAGGAAGAGAACGTGGGCGCGCAGCATTTTGCGCCTTCGACCGGATACGGTTTCGACGATATGAGTCGCGATACGCTCAGCCGCGTGTATGCGCGCGCACTGGGCGCGGAGAGCGCGCTGGTGCGCCCGCAGATCACCTGCGGCACGCACGCGCTGGCTGTAACGCTGTTCGGCCTGCTGCGGCCGGGACAGAATATGCTGGCGGCGGCCGGCCGTCCTTACGATACGCTGGAAAGCGTGATCGGCATTGAGAAGAAGGTCGACGGTTCGCTGGCCGATTGGGGCGTGGGCTACGGTGAGGTGGAGCTGAACGCCGACGGCACTCCGAACCTCGCTGCGATCGAGGCGGCGGTAAACGAAAAAACCGGGCTTGTGCTGGTACAGCGTTCGCGCGGATATGCCTGGCGCGATGCGCTGACGCTCGAACAGATCAGCGCTATCAGCGAGACGGTGCATCGCAAAAATCCGAAAACCGTCGTCATGGTCGATAACTGCTACGGCGAGTTTACCGATGTGAAAGAGCCGGTTGCGTGCGGCGCGGACATCATGGCCGGTTCGCTCATCAAGAACATCGGCGGCGGCCTTGCGCCGACAGGCGGTTATGTCGCCGGGCGGGAAGAGTGCGTGGCGCGCGTGGCCGACCGCATCGGCTGCCCCGGCGTGGGCGCGGAAGCGGGATCGTATGCGGCGAGCTACCGGCCGTTCTATCAGGGCCTGTACATGGCTCCGCATACGGTGATGCAGGCAATCCGCGGCGCGGCGCTGTGTGCCCGCGTCTACGAACTGGCCGGATACGAAACCAGTCCGGCGTTCGACGCGCACCGCACGGATATCATTCAGGCCATCAAGCTGGGAAGTCCGGAGAAAATGATCGCTTTCTGCAAAGCGCTGCAGGCGGCTTCCCCGGTCGACAGCAACGCCGCGCCCGAGCCGGACGACATGCCCGGCTATGCCGATGCGGTCATTATGGCGGCGGGAACGTTCGTGTCGGGCGCGTCCATCGAGCTCAGCTGCGACGGCCCCATCCGTGAACCGTACACGCTCTATTGGCAGGGCGGCCTGACATACGAACATTGCCGCATGGCGGTAGTAAAAACGCTGGAAGCGGTTGGCATAAAGAAGTGATTTTCGGAGCGGCAGGGCCGCCCTGGGAACGAAGACCCGGCTTGTCTGGAAAGGCAGGCCGGACGCTTTTTTGACAGGTGGGATTGCAGGCTGGATATTTGCAGCCAAAGAGATAGATGTGGCTTGAAGAGGCTTCCTTTGCGCGCTATAATCCAATAAATGGCAAATCGGGACTTACGGAGGTAAAGCGTTATGCTTGAGAAAATGGGAGAGTTTTTTGAAGCTCGACTAAGCGGATATGAGAAACACCAGTTAACCTGTATTGATTCAGCACAAGAGTTCTACCCTTTTACCGCAAGCTGCCTGCCGCAGATGGTTGATTCGAATGTTTTGGATTTGGGATGCGGAACAGGTTTGGAAATAGGGTATTATTTTGAAACCGTCCCTACAGCAAAAATCACTGGTATTGACCTATCACCTGTGATGCTTGCTGCGCTTCGCGATAAGTTTCCGGACAAATCGTTGACTTTGATAGCTGACTCATATTTTGATGTACCGCTGGAAGCGTGTGCATTTGATGCGGCAGTGTCTGTCGAGTCACTCCATCATTTCACGAAGGAAGAAAAGATCCCTTTGTATAAGAAAGTGTGGCATGCATTAAAACCGAGCGGTTTTTTGATTTTGACAGATTACTTCGCTATCTTAGATGAAGAAGAGCGATTTCATCGTGAAGAGTTTTTACGCCTAAAAAAAGAACAGGGTATTAATGATAACGCGTTTTATCACTATGATACCCCATTGACTGTGGAGCATGAAAAGGAGGCTCTGCTGTCTGCCGGATTTTCTTCCGTTATTGAGGTGAAAAACTGGGGCGCGACTTATACCCTGAAGGCAAACAGATAACTTCCAATTTGTCGAGCCGCCTCGTGAAAGTCTGTTCGCGTGTTGTATCTAAAAAATAACCCTCCATCATCGGTTCGTCATGTTCTTGATAGTAAAAAGCAGCTTTTACGCAGCTTGATTGCAATATATCGGCAACAATCTCCTGATGACCGAGAGACGCATTTCTCTGATGATTGGCGGAGAAAAGAATATCGTCGGGCGTTCGGGAAGAGGAGCGTCCGTTTTCGATATTTGCTCCGCGCGCTTCCGGGTGAGGAACGGATACTGCCTGCAAGGCCAGATTGCGCTGCGCAACGTAAAAAGGCGGCATTAGCCGCCTTAAAAATTCCAGAAATCATGTTCCCCATGGCCGGACTTTTTGCCCTTAATACTGCCGCAGAAGCGCGGTTACTTTTCCCAGAATAATTACGTCATCGACGATGATCGGCTCCATCGTTTCGTTTTCCGGCTGAAGCCTGAAATGACCGTTCTCGCGGAAGAAGCGCTTCACGGTTGCCTCGCCGTCGATCATCGCAACGACGATTTCGCCGTTATCGGCCGTCTGCTGCCGGCGGACGACCACCATGTCGCCATCACGGATGCCTGCGTCGATCATGCTCGTGCCGCGAACGTTCAAAATGAAATGCTCGCCTGAGCCGACGAAGGATTCTGGCAGCGGCATTTCTTCAATGAATTCCTGCTCCGCCGGGATCGGAACGCCTGCAGCGACCTCACCGATGACCGGTACGGACACAATATTTTCTGTTTCACGTTCCTTTCCGGCGAGTACCTCGATGGCGCGGGGCTTCATATCGTCCCGGTGCAGCAGGCCTTTTTTTTCGAGCCGCTGCAAATGGCCATGAACGGTAGAGGTGGATTTCAGGGAAACGGCTTCGCAGATTTCGCGCACGGACGGGGGATAGCCCTTTTCACGGATTTCCTGCTTGATGAATTCCAGAATCTTCTCCTGCGTATCGCCTCTGGGCCTGCGCACACAAAAACCTCCCTCCACGCGATGCGTTCATGCGGGCATTATAGCATGCGCGGAGAGAGGAATCAAGCAAAATAAAAACATTTGTTCGCTATTTTACTGCGCCGGGAACCCCATGCGCACACCGTCGATTTTTTCGGTGATGTCCGTGGTGACAACGGCAAATTCATAACCGTTTTCGCGGAAATACTGAACCAGATCGGGCAGCATGTTGATCGTTTTCTGTTTGCCGTCGTGCATGAGCAGCACCACGTCGCCCGAACAGTGCGAAGCGGTATCGATGGCGTATTCATACGCCTCGTCGTAGGTGTCGATACCGGCCTCGGCGTCGCCGTTGAGAGCGTTCCAGTCGATCCAGAGATAGCCAAGCGATTCCAGCGCGCGCTTGCTCTGCGCGGAGAGGGTGGAGGAACCGTAGGGAACGCGCGCGACGGTCATCGGATACTCAAAGCCGAGCGCCTCGTTCACGCGATTCTGGCATTTTTTGAAATCGGCAATGCAGGAAGCGGTGCTTTCCTGAAGCGTGCTTTGGTTGTGTGAATAGGAATGGTTGCCGATCACATGACCGAAATCGTAGATGGCGCGCAGAAACACCGGATGCGCCTTGACATATGCGCCCACGACAAAGAACGTCGCTTTCACATCGAGCGCGTCGAGCGCGGAAAGCAGCTCCATGGTGTACTTGGAGGGCGCGTCGTCAAAAGTGAAGTAGACCTTTTTCTGATTTTCCGCGCGCTGCGCGGAAGAACCGTCCAGCGCGGCGAATACTTCGTCAACGGTCAACGTGCGATAGCCTTCGCCGGCGTCATAGCAGAGTACGCCCGCGTCGTTATAGTACCATTCGCCGGTCAGTTTGAACTTGGTCAGCACAGGCGTTTTTCCTTCCGATTCGACGGATGCGCCGGGTTCAGAAGAAAGCGCGAGGCCAACGGGCAGCTGCGGCCACAGCCAGAGGAACTGCTCCTCGGAAAGAAGCGTCCCTTTCCGGAGCGTCGCTCCCTCGAGAACGTCCGGCCAGGTAAGGCCGAACGCGACCGCGCTTTCAACATCCAGCGTTATATCGGAGGAAAGCGCAAAAAAAAGCGCGCCGCCAAACTGCTCCCATGTGCCGGAGGGCAGGGGAGTTCCGGTTTCGGCGGACGCGCAGAGAGGCGCAATGCAGACGAACAGGGCAAGCAAAAAGATAAAGATGCGCTTCAAAGGAAACTCTCCTTTTCTTTCGTATCAATCGCGTGCCGTCAGCTGAAAACGGCATGCCGCAACAACGCCGAGCGCGGAAAAATAGCGGTTTTCCAGCGGAATCCAGCGTTCTTCAAACCGTCGGAGTCCGTCCTCGCCGTTCCTTTGCAGGATTCGCGCACGCTGAAGCTGCGGATCGATTGAGAGAAACGCGGCGAAATCATAGAAGGCGCGAAGCGCCGGATGCATCGAATACGCTCCCTCTACCAGTACTACGGGCGAAACGGCGAACGTCTTTGGTTCCAGCAGAGTCTGCGTGGAACAGTCAAACCGGCGGCAGGACAGCGTTTTTTCGCCGTGCGAAAGAGGCGTCAGCACTTCCTCCGCAAAGCGTTCGCGCGCGACGTTGCCGCCAGGCTCCCGCAGCCGCTCCGGCGTGCGCTGGAACGGCTGAAGGAAATAATCGTCCATATGGAATACGGTCACGCCCAGCTCCTGCGCGGCGTAGGCGGCCAGCGTCGACTTGCCGGACGCGCACATGCCGTCGAGCGCGACGACGCCATGATCCAGCGCGGCGAGCGCGGAAAGAAACGCGTCAAGCCCCTCGGCGCGGGGGCGCGTAATCGCACTCATTACACGCTCTCCAGCACCACGGCGGTGCGGCAGGGCAGATAGACCCGGAAGCCGGCGGAATCGCCCTCCGGCTCGGAGGTATAGACGTATTTTTCGTCCACGCGATCTTCGCCGCCGAAGCGGGACTCGTCGGTAGTGAAGAACGTGCGCCATTTCGAACCGACGGGCGCGGGCAGGAACGTATCCTGGCGCGACTCGGTCGGATGGAAGTTGAAGGCAAACAGCACCCCCGCCTTGCGGAAGCAGATGATCTTCTTCGCTTCGTCAATCCACAGGAGCTGCGTGGTGGAAGGATCGTACAGTTTGCGTTCGCGGAAAAGCTTCAGCATCGCTTCGTCGAATGCGGCGATCCATTCATATTTCAGGAAGCCGTTGTCGCGCAGCGACCACTGGCGGCGCGCGTATTGATAGCTCCAGCCGTTGCCCTCGCGCGGGAAGTCGATCCATTCCGGATGGCCGAACTCGTTGCCCATGAAGTTGAGGTATCCCTCGCAGGCGAGCGAGATGGTGATCAGACGGATCATTTTAATCAGCGCGATCGCGCGGTCGATGACGGCCGTATGCGTCGCCTTGTCCATATCGGTGTACATCGCCGCGTCGGCCAGGCGGAAGATCAGCGTCTTGTCGCCGACGAGCGCCTGATCGTGGCTTTCGCTGTAGCCGACGACGGGCTCCTGCGGGCGGCGCGTGGTCAGCTCGTGCCACATGCGGCCCAGATCCCAATCCTCGTCGCGGCGCTCAAGCATTTCAATCCAGAAGTCCGGAACGCCCATGTTCAGCCGGTAGCCGAAGCCGAAACCGCCCTCCCGCACGGGCAGGCAAAGGCCGGGCATGCCGCTGACGTCTTCGGCGATGGTAATGGCGTTATGCTTGATGCTGTGCGTCAGCTCGTTGGCAAGCATGAGGTAAATCGCGGCGTCCATATCGGCGTTCGGGCCGAAATAATCTTCATAAGTGGTGAACGCGCGGCCAAGACCGTGATCGAAATAGAGCATCGAGGTTACGCCGTCGAAGCGGAACCCGTCGAAGTGATATTCCATCATCCAATATTTGATGCTGGACAGCAGGAAATGGAGAACGCTGGGATTGCCGTAATCGAACACACGGCTGCCCCAGGCTTCGTGATAGCCCGCCTGCCCTTCGCGGAAGAACTGCGTGGCGGTTCCGTCGAACTCGGCGATGCCTTCGTCATAGTTGCCGCTGGCATGCGAATGGACCAGATCGAGCAGCACGGCGATACCCATTTCGTGGGCGGTATTGATAAGCGTCTTCAGTTCGTCGGGCGTTCCAAACCAGGAACTTGCGGCAAAGAAGTTCGTTACCTGATAACCGAAGGAGGCGTAGTACGGATGTTCCATTATGCCCATGAGCTGAATGACGTTATAGCCCGCCCGCGCAATGCGCGGAAGCACGTCGCGCGTGAACTCCGCGTAGGTGCCCACGCCGCCCTTTTCGGTGGCCATGCCGATATGCGCTTCGTAGACGAGCAGCGGCGTGGCGCGCACGGGACTGTAATCGGAATCAGTCCAGAGGAACGGCTTTTCCGGTTCCCAGACTTCGCCCACGAACCGCTCCGAACCTTCCGGACGCACGATGCGCTGGATGTACAGCGGGATTCTGTCGCGCTTGACGCCGTTGCAGTCTTCCACCTCGACGAGCACATGCTGGCCGTGACTGAGCGCTTTCATGCCGGGAAGGACGATTTCCCATGCGCCGTTTTCCAGCTTTTTCAGGGGATGCGAGATACGGTTCCATCCGTTGAAATCGCCGATCAGGTGAAGCGCGCGCGCTTTGGGCGCCCATTCGCGGTAAACCCAGCCGGTGGGGCTTTTTCATAAGGAAGCAGATAAGGATCCATCTGAATAATTCCAAGGTCACGCGGTTTGCGGGGCATGATATTTTCAACCTCCGGTTTTATACATTTTTTCACAACTATCATTATACTACATATTTTATGGTTTGAAAAGCGGGAAACGGCGCGGAAAACAAATTTTCGGCGTATGTAATAAATTTTTATGATGGCGCAAAGCGGCGGAACGGTATTTTTTCCGCGCGCTGCGCGGAAAGAAAAACGGACTTGTCATCGCCGGAAGAGTGGAGTATGATTAGGAAAAATCAAATCTGACGAATCAAAAAGGAGCAGAAAAATGGCTGGCAAGAAGAAAAAGAAACTCGTCCGTCCCGCATACGCGCCGAAAAAGAAGGAATCCAAACCGCTGACGAAGGAGCAGAAGCTCGGCATTCTCATCGGCGTGGGCGTGCTGGTTCTGGCGATCGTGCTGTTCGCGCTTTTGTATGACGACGGTTCGCTGAAAGTAAAGAACGGCGAAATCGTCGGCGCGCAGGAAAACTGGATTGTGGCAGATCTGTCGCAGTCGAGCAGCCGCCATAAATATTACAAGCTCGGCGAGGTAGAGCCGCTCGAGGGCTTTACCGAGGATACCGAAAGCACGCTGCAAACCAGTTCGAACCTGACGACGGTTTTTGCCGCAAAGCCCAACGATGAAAACGCGGCGATTTCGAGCTATTATGTGACCGGCGTCGCGCGCAAGGCGGATGAAATGATCGCCGAGGTGCACGAGCGCTTCCCGCAGTGGGGCTACGAATGCGGCGATATAACCGCACTGACGTTGGACGACGGCACGGAAATGCCGTATTTCATTTCGAGCTATACGCCCGCCGAAGGGCAGGACGGCTATGCGTCGCAAAGCGTTTGCGCGTATATCCCCGCGCAGCACAGCGCGTCGGTGCTTATCAGCCTCAGTAACAACCTCACCGAAGGCCGCGAGGCGCTCAGCGACGAGGCGGTAGAGCAGTGGCTGAAGGATATCGCCGGAACGATTACAGTGGAAACGCCGAAGAAATAAGCGAAAAAAATGAAAAGGCCGCGCTTTCCGCAAAGGGAAAGCGCGGCCTTTTGCTTTCTGCCGAAGAAGGGGGTCGAACCCTCACGTCCCTACGGACAGGGGATTTTAAGTCCCCGGCGTCTGCCATTCCGCCACTTCGGCTCCGCAAAGATTATTGCGCCGATTTGGCTTCCTGTCAAGTAGAAAATCGGCGGGATGGCTACAGCAGAATACAGATCATTCCTCCGCTGCCTTCGTTGACGATCTTCGTCAGCATTTCCTGCACCTTTTCCTGCGCGTCCTCCGGCATCTGCGAGAGTTTGTTGTTCAGGCCCTCGCGCACCATTTCGTGCAGCGATTTTCCAAAGAAGTTTGTGTTCCAGATTTTCGCTGGATCGTTTTCAAATTCGGAAAGCAGGTATTGCACGAATTCTTCGCTCTGCTGCTCCGTTCCGACGACGGGCGTCACTTCGGTGGTAATGTCGGTTTTGATCAGATGAAGCGACGAAGCGCTGGCCTTCAGCCGAACCCCGAACCGGTTTCCCTGGCGGACGATTTCCGGATCCTGCAGTGTCAGATCGGACAGCGCAGGCGTGACGAGCCCGTATCCCGTTTCCTTGACCGATTCAAGCGCATCGGAAATGCGGTCATATTCCGTTTTCGCCGCGACCAGCTCTTTGAGCAGCGAAAGCAGATGCGCGTCGCCGTGAATTTCCGTGCCGCATTCTTCGCCGAGAATCCGGTTGAAAAGTCCTTCCTTGAGCGGCAGCGTGAAGTCGGCCAGCCCCTGCGAAAGCGAGGATTCGCCCGCACGGAGGGGATCGGTATATTCCGAGCCGTCGAACGCCTCGGAAAACACAGCCGTATCGCGCATGCGCAGCGGTTTTTGAGAAATGGCGCGCAGGCGCTCCAGAAGCGATTGCGTCAGCCAGTGCTTTTCATCGAGCGCTTCTACCCATGCGGGCAGCTCGATATGCGCCTCGCGCAGCGGGAACGCCAGCAGCATCTGTTCCAGAAGCCCGCTGATGTCGTCGGCGGTCATGTTTTTGACGTCGAGCGCGATGACCGGCGCGTCGTATTTGCCCTCGAGCGAGGCGCGCAGCTTGCGTGTTTCCGGATCGGCCGGGTGCGCGCTGTTGAGAACGACCGCGAACGGCTTTTCCAGCTGTTTCAATTCGCGGACAACGCGCTCTTCCGCCTCGGTATAAACCGGCCGAGGAATGTCGGTAACGCTGCCGTCCGTCGTCACCACCAGGCCGACCGTACTGTGATCGGCGATCACCTTGCGCGTGCCGGTTTCGGCCGCTTCCTCAAAGGGAACGTCTTCGTCAAACCAGGGCGTATGCACCATGCGCGGCACGTCGTTTTCCTGCGTGCCCAGCACGCCCTTGATCAGATACCCCACGCAGTCGACCAGCCGCACGCGCGCTTTTTTGTCCGATACGGCGATTTCCGCCGCTTCGTCGGGCACAAATTTCGGCTGTGTGGTCATGATCGTCTTGCCCGAGCCGCTCACGGGAAGCGCGTCCACGGCGCGGGCGCGCTTGTAGGGGTCGCTTTGCAGCGGGAGCACCATCTGTTCCATAAACCGCGTGATGAAGGTCGATTTGCCTGTGCGGACCGGACCTACGACGCCGATATAGATTTCCCCGTCCGTCCGTTCCGCCATATCCCGATACAGGTCGAAGCTCCCGGTAGTTTCCCTCGCCTCCAAACC
>SFFS01000099.1 GCA_004557805.1 Clostridiales bacterium
CTGCGCGGCGGGCGTTCGATGGGCGTTTACAATACGTGCGACGTGACCGAGCAGGACATCAGCCGCCTGATGGTCGGGCGCGATGTGGTGCTGACGGTTCAAAAGGGCGCGGCGAAGCCGCAGGAAACCGTGCTGAAGGTTCGCGGCGTTTCCTATACGAACGACTGGAACAAGAAAATGCTCGATGATGTGTCGTTCTCCGTGCGCAAGGGCGAGATTCTCGGCGTTGCGGGCGTGGAGGGGAACGGCCAGCGTGAACTGGTGGATATTCTCTTCGGGCTGGGCCGCCGGCCGGAGGAGGGAACCGTGACGGTGAACGGCAGGAACGTGCTGGGCAGAGAGCAGGACAGCCTGCGGGAGATGGGCGTTTCGCTTGTGCCGGAGGATCGGATGCTGTACGGCATCGCCTCGAACGCGACGATTGAGGAGAACATCGTCAGCGACCGCGTGGGCAAAAAGCGGTTCAACCGCGGCCTGCTGTTCAACATGAAGGCGCTGCACAAGGAGACCGACCGGCTGGTAAAGGAATTCCGGGTGCTGTGCTCCTCGCGCAATCAGAAGGTGGGCATGCTCTCCGGAGGAAACATTCAGAAGGTCGTCGTGGCGCGCGAGTTTTCCAGCGATCCGGTGCTGATTATCGCCGACCAGCCGACGCGCGGCATCGACGTGGGCGCGACGGAATTCATCCGCAACGAGCTGGTTCGCCTTTCGCGTGCGGGAGCGGCCGTGCTGCTGGTTTCGGCCGATCTGAACGAAGTGATGGAGCTGTCCGATTCGCTGATCGTGTTCCATAACGGCAGAATCGCCGCCTATTTTGAGGACACGGGCGTTTTGACGGACGAAATCATGGGCGAATATATGCTGGGCCTGAAAAAGCAGGACGACGCGCAGATCGGGAGGGTATGCCATGAATAAGCGGCGCATGACGGCGTTCAATCTGGTGCGCGGCTGCGCATCGATTCTGGTGGCGCTGCTGGTGGCGGCGGTGCTGATTTTTATCAGCTGCGACCAGCCGTGGCTGGCACTGCGGTATCTGATTCTCGGGCCGGTGATCGACTTCAAGGGCGGCGCGTCGTTTAACCTGATGAGCCTGTATACGATCTTTGGCAGCATGATTCCGATTATGTTCACGGGACTGGGCGTATGCGTGATGTTCTCGGCCAACGAGTTCAACCTCGGCGGCGAGGGCTGCGTGATGGTGGGCGGTTTTGTCGGCGCGCTCTGCGCGATTTATATCCCCATGCCCGCCTGGATTCATCCGGCCTTCTGCGTGCTGATGTCGATGCTCGTGTGCGGAGCGATCATGCTCATCCCATCGCTTCTGAAGGTAAAGCTGGGCGCGAGCGAAATGGTCTGTACGCTGATGCTCAACTACGTCATGCTTTACACCGTCAAGCATTTCCTGACGAACGTGTTCGCCGACCGCTCCAAGGGGCAGACGCAGACGGCGCAGTTCCTCAGCAGCGGACGCATTACGGCGCTGGTCATGCGCGCGAAGTTTACATGGGGGTTCTTCGTGGCGCTGGCGATGGTGGGGCTGATGTGGCTGTTCATGTATCGCACGCGCTGGGGCTACACCATCCGCATGCTGGGCGTGAACCGTGAGTTCTCGCGCTACTCCGGGCTGCATGTGGGCGGCACGGTGGTGCTGGCGCAGGTGATCGGCGGCATGCTTTCGGGCATGGGCGGCTCGATTGAAATGCTGGGGCGGTATACGTCGTTTAAGTGGAACAGCCTGCCCGGCTACGGCTGGGATGGCATGACGGTGGCGATTCTGGCCAAGAACAACCCCATTTTTGTGCCGCTGGCGGCGTTTTTCATCGCGTATCTGGACCGCGGCTGCCAGCTGATGGCCACCTACTGCAATATTTCCGCCAACATGATCGATATCATTCAGGCCGTGATCTTCCTGTTCTTTACGGCGGAGCAGTTCCTGTCGGGGTACCGGCAGAAGCTGGTCGTTAAAAGCGCTAAAGAAGAGCTGCTGGCTGCGGAAGGAGGCGCGAAGGCATGAGCAGATTCTTTTCCATGCTGTGGCAGACGGCGTTTTTCTTCTCGATCCTGCGCATTACCGCGCCGATCCTTTTCGCCGCGCTGGGCGCGGTCGTATCCGAAAAGGCCGGCTGCTCGAACATCGGTCTGGAAGGCATCATGATGATTTCCGCGCTGTTCGGCGCGCTGTTTGCGTATTGGACGCAGAGCTGGCTTGCGGGCGTGATCGCGGCGATGCTCATCGGCGCGCTGGTGGCGTTCATGATCGGCTTCTTCGCGCTGAAGCTGAAGACGGATATCATCCTCGCCGGAATTGCCGTGAACATGATCGGCGACGGCGGCACGCAGTTTTTCCTGTATCTGTTCACCGGAATGAACGGCAACACCTCGGGTCTGACCACCGCGAAGATGCTTATTCCCACGGTGCGAATTCCGCTCATTGCCGATATCCCCGTCGTGGGCGAAATCCTGTCCGGTCATTCGGTGCTGACGTATGCGGCGTTCCTGATGGTGCTGGTTCTGTGGGTGATCCTGCAGAAGACGCCGCTGGGGCTGAACATCCGCGCAGTGGGCGAGAACGCCAACGCGGCCTCGTCGGTGGGCGTGAGCGTGCTGAAATATAAGTATACCGCGCTGATGATGGGGGGCGCGCTGGCCGGACTGGGCGGCGCGTTCATGAGCATGTATTACAGCCAGAGCTGGAACGTGAACATGGTGGCCGGGCGCGGCTTCATTGCGCTGGCGGCTGAAGCGATGGGCAACCATACGCCGCTTGGCGCGATGCTTTCGTCTCTGCTGTTCGGCCTGGCGCAGGCGCTGAGCATTCGCGTCGACGGCCTGCCGGGCTTCTCGAGCGATATTGTCTCGGCCGTTCCGTATGCGATTACGATTATCGGCCTTGCGGCGTATGCGGCCATACAGAAGACGCGCGCGGGCAGCGCGCACCGCATCCGCGCGCCGAAGAGTGCGAGGTGAGAGCATGAAGAAAATTCCGATTCTGATCGACTGCGACCCCGGCCACGACGACGCGATTGCGCTCGTGCTGGCCGCGGCGTGCCCGGAGCTGGACATCCGCTGCGTGACGACGACGGCGGGCAACCAGACGCTTGAAAAGACGACCTATAACGCGCGCCGCATCCTTACGCTGATCGGCCGCACGGATATCCCCGTGGCAAAGGGGCGCGAAACGCCGCTGCTGGCAAAGCCCATGCAGGCCGCCAGCGTGCACGGCGATTCCGGGTTGGACGGCCCGCCGCTGCCCGAGCCGGGGCAGGAGCTTTCGCCGCTTTCGTCTGTGGACCTGATGGCAAAGACGATCCGCGAATGCGGGGAACCGGTTACGCTGGTGGCGACAGGGCCGCTGACGAACGTGGCGGCGCTTTTCCTGGCGCATCCCGAACTGAAGGAGCGCATCACGCGCATTTCGCTGATGGGCGGCGGTCTGGCGCACGGTAACTGGACGCCGGCGGCGGAGTTTAACATTCTCGTCGACCCGGAAGCGGCGGAAATTGTCTATACGTCCGGCGTGCCGATCGTCATGGCGGGTCTCGACGTGACGGAAAAGGCGCTGCTTTATGCAGAGGATTTCGCGCGCATCCGCGCGGTGGGGAACCCGGTTGCGCAGACTGTGGCCGACTGGCTCGACTTCTTCTACGTATTCCACAAGAACAAGGGCTACCGGGGCGCGACGGTGCATGATCCGGTAGCCGTTACGGCGCTGGTACGCCCCGAAATGCTGACGATGCAGCCCGTGCATGTGGATATTGAAACCTGCGGCGATTACTGCCGTGGCGCGACGATCGCCGACTGGTTCCATACGGCGGGCCGCCCCGAAAACGTGACGGCCATTACCGGAATCGACCGGGAAGCGTTTGTGGATTTGATCGTGGAGGCCGTGGGCCGCTATGGAAAGGAGGCGCGGGCATGACGAAGTTCCCTGTGTGGATCGACTGCGATCCGGGGGTGGATGATTCCTGCGCGCTGGTGCTGGCTTCCCGGCTGGAATGCCTCGATATCCGCGGAATTTCCGCCGTGGCGGGCAACGTGCCGCTGGAAAAAACCTTCCGCAACGCGCGCGCCGTGGCGAAGCTGGCGGGCATTGCGGCTCCGGTTTATCCGGGCGCAAAGCGCCCGCTGAGAACCGAACCCCACACCGCCGAGTATTTCCACGGCGAAAACGGGCTGGGCGGCTGCGAGATACCCGATTCGGACACGCCGGAAGAGACGGCGCCCGCCTGGGACGCGCTTTACGCCGAGGCCGTGCGGCAGAAGGGCGAGCTGACGCTGCTCGCGCTTGGGCCGATGACGAACGTCGCCGTTGCGCTGGCCGCGCATCCCGATCTGCCGAAATATTTGAAGCGGATGATTCTGATCCTCGGTGGTTCGGAGCATGGCAACATCACTCCGGCGGCGGAATTTAACGCTTATGCCGATCCGGACGCCGCGGCGATGACGCTCAAGTGCGGCGCGGAAATCGTCATGCTCGGGCTGGACGTGCTGATGCAGGCATACGCTTATCCGGCCGATCTGGCGCGCGTTTTCGGCGCGGATAACGCGTGCGCGCGCTTCCTGCGCGAGGCGCACCAGTTCAGCCTGAAGGCCAGCGCGCGCTACGGGCGCGACAGCCTCGCTCTGTGCGACAGCTGCGCGGTGATGTACGCCGCCTTCCCGGAGATGTTCGAGGGCGTGTGCTGCGGCGTGGCCGTGGAGACGCGCGGGAAATATACGCTTGGGAAGACCGTCGTTGACGCGGTGACCGATCACAAGCTTGGATTTGAAAACGCGCTGTTCGTGACGAAAATCGACCGGGAAGCGTATCTGCGCAGGCTCGAAGCGCTGATGGCAAAATAACATAGATAAAAGAAATCGGGCCGCCGGAAAACCGGCGGCCCCATATTATTTGCCCCTTCGGGGAGCGTTCGGGCCGGCGCGCTTGAACGCCCGCGCGCCGGCCGGTCAGGCCGAAGGCCCTTCCTTCGCCATGCGGTAAATCTGCGCCAGGTCGTTTTTCTTCAGCGGAACGATGCAGCCCACCGAGCCGCCGCCCGCCTGTTCGCAGCTTTCCGCCATGCGCTCGATCTGCTCGTCCGTGGGCGATACGCCCAGCTCGCGCAGCGAGGTCGGCATGCCGATGGAACGGTAGAACGCCTCCATCGCGCGGATTCCAGCCTCGGCGGTTTCCGCGTCGCAGGCTCCGGGCGCGACGCCCAGCACGTTTACCGCGAACTGCGAAAAGCGCGGCAGCGCGGCATGGCATACGTAGCGCGCCCAGCTGCCCCATACGGCTGCCAGCCCCGCGCCGTGCGCCACGTCGAACAGGCCGCCAAGCTCATGCTCGAGCAGGTGGCTCGACCAGTCGCCGCCGCCGGTGCCGCAGCCTGTCAGTCCGTTGTGGGAAAGACTGCCCGCCCACATGATTTCCGCGCGCGCTTTGTAATCATGCGGATTGCCGGCCAGCACGCGCGCATAGTGCATGACGTTCCGCATCAGCGCTTCGCTGAGCGCGTCGCTGAGCGCCATGTTGTCGTTCTGGTTAAAATAGCGCTCCATTGTGTGCATGAGAATATCCGCCGCGCCGCTGGCCGTCTGGTAGGCGGGCAGAGTCATCGTCAGCTCCGGGTTCATTACGGCGAACTTTGCGCGGGAAAGGTTGGAGTCATAGGCGCGCTTGAGCGCGCTTTTTTCGTTTGTGATGACGCAGCCGTTGCTCATTTCGCTGCCTGCGGCGGCGATGGTCAAAACGACGCCGAGCGGCAGACAGGCGGCCGCTTCCCGCTTTTTTTCAAAAAAGTCCCACACGTCGCCTTCGTTTGCAGCGCCATAGGCGATGGCCTTCGCAGAGTCGATCACGCTGCCGCCGCCGACGGCCAGAATGAAATCGACGCCCTCACTGCGGCAAAGCTCGACGCCCTGATAAACCAGCGAAAGGTGCGGGTTGGGCACCACGCCGCCCAGCGACACGAACGGAATGTTTTCCGCTTCGAGCGCCCGTCCGATGCGGCCGATAAGCCCGGAAGCCAGCGCGCTTTTTCCACCGTAATGGATCAGCGCCTTGCGCACGCCCTGCTCGCGGAGCAGCTTTCCGGTCGATTCTTCCGCGCCTTTGCCGAACACAACGCGGGTCGGCGCGTAAAACTCAAAATTTGCATACATGGTCCTTCGCCGCTTTTCTGTTAGCTGAATGAAAAGAATACTAAAACAATTCCATCGTACACGGTTTTAACAAAAAATCAGGACAAAAATCGCCGCGCCAAAAGGCGGGTGGCCACCGCGCAGCGCTGGATTTTTCGCGGAGCGAATGATATAATGAAACATAATGCCAAAGCCCCTGCCGGTTCCAAGCGAACGGAGGGCGGCGAAACCTGTATATGGCGGCGAAGCCGCAAAAAAAGAGCTATTCCCGTCTGAAAAAAGGAGGATTTCCAATGGATTATGTGCTTGGCGTTGACTTTGGCACGCTGTCGGCGCGCGCGGTGCTGCTGCGCGTAAGCGACGGCGCGCAGATCGCCACGGCCTCGCGCGGCTACGGCGCGTACGATACGGAGCTGCCGAACGGCCTGAAGCTGCGTCCGCTCTCCTGCTGCGCGGTTCCGTCGGAATATCGCGACGCGATGCAGACGGCCGTGCGCGAGACGATGCGCCTTTCCGGCGCGGCGCCGGAGGATGTGAAGGGAATCGCCGTGGACGGCACGAGCCTGACGCTTGTGGCGCTCGATGAAAACGGCGTTCCGCTGTGTGAACGGGAAGAATTCAGCGGCGTGCAGGACGCGTATATCAAGGTGTGGAAGAGCCACAGCGCGGACGCGGAGGCACGGCAGATTGCCGAAGCGGCGAACGCCGCCGGCGCGCCCTTCCTGAAAATCTGCGGCCACAGGGTCAGCAGCGAATGGCTTTACCCCAAGGCGCTGGAAACACTGCATCACGCGCCCGAGGTCTACGCGAAAACCAAATATCTTTTCGACTGCGCCGACTGGGTGAACTATCTTCTCACGGGCAACGTCGTGCGCTGCACGAACGCGCTTGCCATCAAGACGTTCTGCCGTCACGACACCGGCCTGCCGGACGAAGAATTCTGGCGCGCGGTGGAACCGGCGTTTGCGGGCGTGAACGAAAAGATTGAGGGCGGAACGGCGCTGTGGGGCGAGAAGGTCGGAGAATTGACGGCGGAGGCCGCCGAATGGCTCGGTCTGCGCCCGGGCATCGCCGTCGGCTGCGGCTCGATCGACGGGCATATCGCCATGGCCGCGCTGGATATCTGCCACGACGGCGATCTGCTGCTCTCCATCGGCACGAGCAACGTGCAGGCGCTTTTGAGCGACACCTATTCGGAAATGCCGGGCATCTGCGCGATGGGCCTGAACGCGATGGTGCCGGGGCTGAGCTGTTACGACGCGGGTCAGGCGGCCTGCGGCGACATGCTGGCCTGGTTTATGGACAATATGCTGCCGGAGAAGATCGCGCGCGAAGCGCGGGAAAAGAACGTCAGCCCGCATACGCTCCTGAGCGAGCGCGGATTCGCCGCGCCGCCCGATCCGAACGGGCTGGTACTGCTCGACTGGTTTAACGGCAACCGCTGCCCCTACGCGCGCGCCGATCTCAGGGCGCGCATGGACGGCCTGACGATGTGGACCCGTCCGGAGCATATCTACCGCGCGATGGCCGAAGCGACGGCGTTCGGCACGCGCAGCATTCTGGAAAACATGGAAGCGCACGGCTGCGCCATTCGCCGTGTGGTGGCGTGCGGCGGCATCGCCGTGAAGAATCCGCTGATCGTGCAGTGCTACGCCGACGTGCTGGGCAGTGAAATTTTCGTGGCCGATCTGCAAAACGCCGCCGCGAACGGCGCGGGCGTAACGGCTGCGGCCGCCGCCGGGCTGTATCCGACGCTGACGGAGGCTATCGAGCGCATGAGCACCCGGGACTTCCGGCGCTATACGCCCAATCCGGAAAACAAGCCTGCCTACGACGCGCTTTATGCGCGCTATATGCGGCTGGCGCGGCAGACGATGGAGGACGCGGAATAAAACGAACGAAGGGAACCCGCCGCATGCGGCTGTGCGGCGGGTTCCGCTGATTTTTTTCGGGGGAAGAGAGAAATGATTGAGATTCTGAGGGAAACGCTTGCGCGGCTGCGGCGGGGCGAAAGCGTGATGCATGTGACGGTTCTTGCGGCGCAGGAAGCGCCGCGGGGCGCGGGCGCGAAGCTCGCCGTGTTTGAGGACGGCGCCGTGCTGGGCACAGTGGGCGGAGGCGAGACGGAGCGCGGGGTGATTGAAACGGCGCGCCGGGCGCTGAAGGAGCGGCGCAGTTTTATCGAGGAAGCGCGCTCGTGCGGCGGCCGGGCGACGCTGCTGTTCCGCTGCGTTCGTCCGGAAGAGGCGGAAACGCTGCGGGAGGCGCTGACGCTTGCGCAGGCGGGAAAGCCCGCGCGGATGGAAACGCGCCTTTCCGGGGCGATGGAAATGCAGGCTGTGTCCGGAGGAACGGGCGCGCATGCCGCATGCTCTGAGGATGGGGAAACGTTCTCCGAGCCGCTCTCGGCGGGCCGCGCATACGTGTTCGGCGGAGGGCATGTATCGCGCGCGCTGTGCCCGCTGCTGGCGAGGACCGGATTTTGCGTGACCGTGCTGGACGACCGCGAGGACGTGCTGACGGAGAGCGCGTTCCCGGATGCGGAGGCGCGGATCGTGGGGCCGCTTGCGCAGAGCGCCGCGCGGATTTCGCTGGAACCGAACGATTTCGTTGTGGTGATGACGCACGGACATCATCTCGATTACGAGGTGCTGCGCGAGACGCTGCGGCAGCCGCTGGCCTACGTGGGCATGATCGGCAGCAAAAAGAAAATCGGCGCGATCAGCGCCCGGCTGCTTGCGGATGGAATCCCGCAGGAGCGGATCGACAGCGTGCATATGCCCATCGGACTTGCCATCGGCGCGGAAACGCCGGAGGAAATCGCCGTGAGCATCGCGGCGGAGATGATTCGCTGCCGGGCCGTGCGCGCAGGGAGTACAAAGCTATGACCAGTGCGGAAAAACTGCGCGTGCTGGCGAAGATTGCTGCGGAGCTGGAGCGCGAAAAAGTGGAATGGGCGCTCGGCGGTTCGGCGATGCTGTATTTGCGCGGGATTGTGGAAGCGTTTCATGACTTTGATCTGATGGTTTTCGAAGCGGATGCGCAGAAGGCCGCGCAGGTGCTGGACAGGCTTGGCATGCGGCAGCAGAGCGCGCCCTGCGCGAAATACCGAACGGCGATGTTTCGGGAGTATCGTATCGACGGCGTTGACGTGGATATGATCGCCGGGTTCGCGATTGCAGCGGAGGACGGCGGGCTGCACGACTGTTCGCTCAAAAAGGAAAGCGCCCGGGAGGCGCGGATGCTGGAAGGCGTTCGCATTCCGCTGGACAGCGCCGAGGCGTGGGAGCGGTATTACCGGCTGATGGGCCGGGAAGCGAAAGCGGAGACGATTCGCGCCGCGAGGGCGGAAGACGGAAAAATATAAGGCGCGAAGAACGCGCCTTCAGGCCGTCAAAAAACTATCGTTTTTTGACGGAGGAGACCCGCCTTCTGAAATTCTTCGGAATTTCCGGAGGGAGGAGCGAAGCGACGACTAGCCCTTGAGGACAGCACGAAGTGCTCCGCAAAGGGCGTACCCGC
>SFFS01000100.1 GCA_004557805.1 Clostridiales bacterium
CCGAAGGCGTGCCCGATATCGGAAACGGCGCTTTCATCCAGCACATTGACCTTCATGCCTTTTTCGCCTCCCCGCTCTTGGTCAGAACCGCCACCGCGCACGGGATTCTGCCCTCGCACAGCGTATATTTCGCGTCCGCATAGCCCGCGGCGGCAAAAAACTCCTTATACGATTCCAGCGTAAACTCCCGCTTGAAGTCCGCGCCCGCCTTCCCGATCACGCGCGACACGCCGTTTTCCGCGCCGCTGTCCGTCCTGTTCATATACGTCGGGATGATGATTCTGCCGCCGCGGCGGCAAACGCGGTCGAGCTCGCGCAGCGCCCGATACGGCTCGTCCAGCAGATGAATCACATTCGCGGCGACAACCGCGTCAAAGCGCTCGTCCGGATATGGCAGGTGCAGAATATCCGCCTGCTCGAACTTCACGCTGCCGTATTTTCCGTATTTCTTTTCCGCCCGTTTCAGCATGTTCACGGAGAAATCCGTCGCCGTCAGGCTCCTGCATTTTCCCGCGATCACGCCGGTGAGCCGCCCCGTGCCGCAGGCGCATTCGAGCGCCTCGCCGGCGGGGTCGATCAGCGCCTCCACCGCTGCGCACAGCGTGCGATTGGCTTTTCTGTTGACGCCGTTTGCGAAAATATCGTATACCCATGCGACGTTATCCCAGAACATCTTTTCTCCTCCGCGTTATCTGTATCCCTTTCCCTGTGAAAATACCGGCGGCCAGTAGGGCATCGGCTGCGCGCCGTTTTTCAGCTTAAAATCGCAATACTCGCCCTCAAAGCAGGTATGTTCCCGGAACAGCGGCGCGCCGAGAATGCCGAACATCACATAATCGAGATTGCACAGATAGGGCATATATTCCTCATAACCGCGCTGCCTGGCAAAGTTCGCCAGCGGGCAGACGAGGTTATGATAGCTGAAATCGTATCCCGGCTCCGGCGGAATCTGCGTTTTCGTCTCGAAGCTGCCCGGATTTTCCGCCGCGTTGGCGGCGTTCTTCGCGTCCTTCTTCAGAAACATCCTGTTGAGCAGCTTCGGGCTGGTGAACTTCCTGCCCATGATTTTCCGCATCAGCCGCGGCATTTTCTGCATCCGCCGTTCATACGCCAGCGTCATCAGGCGGCCTGTCTGTTCCATCTCCGCGCCGTATTGCTTCAGAAACTCGCCCATGGCCACGAGCATATACGCTTCGGTCAGGTTTTTCGTGCCGCTGGCCGCGTCTCCGCCGATAAAGGGGAAATGGGCCAGCATGTCGCGCTCATAGATCTCCCAGATATCTTTCAGCGCATCCCCGCAGGGCTTTCCGCCGATTTGCTCCAGCTCCGGCCCGACCAACGACAGGAAGCCTTCCATCGTCTTTCTGAGCTTTCCGCGGTTCTTTTCATAGTACTCGTGCATTGCTCTTTTCCTCCTGCCATCCTGAAAAAGTCATGCCTTCAGCGCCGGCGGCTCCGGCAGAGCGCCCTGTTCCATCAGCGCCCGCAGCATGGCCGCAAAGCCCTTCGGATCGCGAATCTGATACTGCATGTGGTTATAGCCTTCAAACACGGGAAAATTGCCCTGCGGGTAGGCCTTCATCACTGCGCCGCGATATTTGAAATGCTCCTCCGCGCTGCCGAACTCGAAATAGACGCGCCTCTGCATTTCCTCCGGCAGCGGCGGGAACGGCCTGTCCTCCAGGCTGTCCGCCATCTGACGGCGCAGGCTGCCGTATGTCAGCGCTTTGCCCGCGGCAATGAAATACGGCTTGATCGCCTCGTCTCCGCACCACATGATCTTTCTGAGCGTCCCGCCCTTCGACCAGTACAGACTCTTAATCGCCAGATACAGAAACGGCGTCATCGCGCGGCGGGTTCCCCTGCCGATCTGCGCGAACTGCCCGCCGTCGAAGAAAACGTACTGCACCGGCAGGCGCGTCCGCGTCAGAAACGCCATCGCAAGGTCGGCCCCGATAGAGGAAGCGACGATCAGCGCAAGGCGCTGCGCGCCCTGTTCCCGCAGAAACTCCTCCACCTGCCGTACCTCGTCCGCCTTTCCGGCATATTTCTGCCCGGCGCAGTAAACCGTCGCGGTCGGCAGAACGCAGAAATATTTTTCCTGAAGCCATTTTGCCACCGGTTCGCTGCTCGCGCCGGTTACGCCCATGGCGTGAAAAAACAGCACGGCGGGATTCGCCCGGTTCCCCAACGTTTCAAATCGCATTGTTCTCACCTCGCAGAAGCCCGAAACAGCGCGCTCCGCTTACCGAAGCGCAAGCGCCATAATGCCGGCCAGCGCCGCGGAAATCACGGCCATGCCGATCGTGCCGGCCATCCACTTTTTACGCTTATCGCCGGCGTTGATGTAGGGCTTCATATCCTCGGTGCCGGGAATCGTCCATGCCTTCGTATGTCCGACCCACCAGCCGTCCACCAGGAAGCGGTCGATGAGGTTCATCACGGACAGGATGACGAACAGCTGCCAGAACCCCTGCCAGAAGCCCCGCGCGCCGTTTACGGCGTATGTGCAGACGAGCACGTAGGCCAGATAGCCCGGAATGCAGCAGAGCTTGAACATTGCGCTGCTGCGCCTGATCTTTTCGTGCGTCGTCAGTCCCAGCGCCACGCAGCGCTCCTGCACGTCCTGATGATAAAGGTGTACCATGTTCACCGGGCCGTTGCGAATCGCGGCCGCGCAGACCAGCACCAGCAGCAGCCCCAGGCCGACGCCCTCCAGCAGAACCTGAAATACCATCTCTTACTCCTCCGTCATTCTTTCAGAATCGTCGTAATTTTCGCAAAGTCCTCCCGGGCCTCCCTGAAATACGGCAGCATGCAGTAGCAATGCACCATTCCCGGGCGCGCAAAGGCGCTGTAAGGAACGTTCGCCCGCTTGCAGGCGGCTTCAAAATCCGGCAGAGCGCCGTAGAGCACCTCGTCGGCGCTGTAGAAAAAGTGGATATCGCCCGCGTCGGAAAAATCGCCCCGCGAACCGGAAAGCATATAATCCGGCACGTTTTCCCGCCCATGGCGCATGAATTTTTCCACCGTCACCATGAACGCGTAATCAATCGCCACATCCTTCGCGTTCAGCGCCTGCATGCGCGCCTTTTCCGCGTCTTTCCAGGGCACTTCGCCCGGAGAAACCGCCACGATATGCCACGGCGCCGGCAGCGGCTCGGGCTGCGCGTTGTTGTGCGCGGCGATTCCCAGCGCCAGCGCCCCTCCGGAAGAAAAGCCGCAGGTGCTGACGTTTCCGCCGCCGTACAGGGCGATCATCCGCCGGTAGCAGCCGTAAACCATGTCGTAGGTTTCCGTAATGCAATGCTCCGTGCAGAGCGGATAAAACGGAAACCACACATCGCAGCCGCTTTCCCGGCAGAGCTTGCGCATGACGGGCAGGTCGCCCCGGTCGGGGCCGATGACCATGCCGCCGCCGAAAAAGTAAAGAACGGCCCGCTGCGCCGGCTGCGGCCTTTCCCGAACGATCAGGCACGGAAAACCGTTCACCTCGATCGTTTCGTAATACGCCTTATGATCCCTCGGCGTAAAAACGCCGCGGCTCCGGTTCTGCTTTTCGATGACCTTCAGGATTTCCTCCTCCGGCAGCCTAAACGCCTTTTTCGCGCCGGAAAGCTTATAGGCCGCGCGCAGCGCGGAAGCAAAAACGCTCATTCTCCTTGCCTTCTTTCATTGCACAATACTTTTCACCAGCTGCGCCCACTGCGCCGGATAGCACGCCAGCAGCTCCTCATGCCGCAGGTCCTGCTCGTAGAGGATCGGATGGGCGAAGTGCCGCTCATAGCGGGCGCGGTATTTCGCGCCCATTTTCAGGGCGTAAAAGATATGGATTTCCGTACCGGGAACGGCGATTTTTTCCGGCAGCGGCGTAACGAGATCCGAATAGAACCGGTTTTTGCAGCTGCGCTGCGTCACGTAAGGGCGCGCGCCGCCGAACATCTCCAGGAAAGCGTCCGCATACGCGCCTGCTTCCCTGCGCCATTTCTCCATCTGCCTTTGCAAAAAGCGGGATTTGAACCGCCCGTCGCGGATCAGCGGATAGATCATCGGCAGCAGCAGATTCGTTTGCAGCTTCGCTGCAAGCGGGGAAGCCTGATCGAGATCGGAGCTGCCCAGGATGCCGCAATCGATATGAATCCTCCGCCGCGCCGCCAGCAGCCCCACGAACGAGCCGCCCAGCGAGCAGCCGTACGCGGCGCGAACGCGCCCGCCGCACTGCTCCTTTATGTATGTCTCGATTTTCTCCGTCTCCTCCAGCATGCCGGAGAACTCCGTCCGCTCCGTTTCATCGAAGCCGTCGTAGCTGACGCACAGCACGCGATATTCCTGCGCCAGCAGCGGAATCACGTGTCCAAAGTTGCTCTTCCAATGGCAGCAGGTGCCGGGAAGCAGCAGAATCTCCGGCGCGCCTTCCGCGCCGAAGGAATACACTTTCAAGACCCTCTCCCCTTTTTCCGCTCACGCCTTTTCCAGCACGACGATTCGGTTGGACAGATTCCGCACGGCCGGCAGCCTGTCCAGCAGCTTATAAATCAGAACAAACGCGGCCATGCCCTCGGTCAGGCAGCGCTCCTGCACAAACCGAAAGCCCGGCAGAAGCGAAGCCAGCGTCCGTCCGTCCCGCACGCCCCAGGTAAATTTCGCGTTGCTTCCCTCGATCGATTTTTCGCGGAAGCGCCTGACGATCATCGGGTTCATCGTTTCAACGAATACCGTCGCGCGCTCGAAGCGTCCGGCGATTCTCTCGAAGATCCGCCGCACATCCGCTTCCGTCAGATACATGGTCAGCCCTTCGATCACGATCAGCGCAGGCGCGCCGGTTTCCGCAATCGCTCCGCCCCAATCGTCCATGGCGGACATGGCAATCTGCGAAATTTCGCCGCTTTCCGGCAGGAATCTTTCCCGCACGGCGATGGTTTCCGGCAGGTCGAGGTTATACCAATGGCCAAAACCCTTTATGCGATAGCAGCGGGTATCCAGTCCGCAGGCGATATTGACGACCGTCGCGCCGGGATTTTCACTGAGAAATCCCTGCACCAGACGATCCAGCACGATGGTACGCGCGATAACACCGCTGCGCATCGCGCCGTCTTTTTCGGCGAGGGAAAAATCATAGTCGAGCCTTCCGACAATTTCCTCGGCCTTTTTATCGCGAATCGCGCCGCGCGTCCCGCTCTCCCTGGCCCGTGCGTAAAGGGTCTGCAGCATGGTTTCCGGCACGCCGGAGAGGGTAATCTTTTCATTCATGTTCTTTTCGCCTCCGCCGCATTTTTCCCGCGCCGCGCCCAGACGGCGTTCGCCGCCATCCAGATCAGCAGCGCCGCGTTTCCCGAGCCCTGGCTCAGCACAAAGTCCCACGTGGAAGCCTCCGCCCCCAGCGCCTGGCGTATATCCGAAACGAGCACGAAAACGATCTGCCAGACCAGCATGTGAACGCAGATCATCCCGCGCGGCAGGACGGTTTTTCCTGTCAGCACCGCCCATGCGCCGCCGAGGATGAGCAGCGCCATTCCCGCATAGGGGAGCAGCAGCGCGGGGGAAAGCCGGTCATACTGCGCCTGAACGAGCGCCGCCGCTTCTTCGCGGCCCACCAGCGGCGAAAGCGTGCTCGTCCAATCGGCAAGGCTGCCGATCAGAAGACGAATCACTCCGGCGGAGGTCAGGTAGATCACGCCGCAGACAGAAATATACATGCGCGTTTTCCGGTACTGCGGCTGAACCTGCTCATAAAAGGCGCGAACGGCAAAAAAGCAGAGCGCCATGCCTGGAATTCCCGCCGACAGCAGCAGCGTCAGCCGCCACGCGGGGTACGAACCGTTCAAATACGCTTCCCGCAGGAAAAGCCCGCTGTCGCCCGGGGCTGCCGGGATGACGCTCAGGCACAAATCGCCCACGAGCATCAGCGCCGCGCCGAGCGCGCCCAGCAGGCAGTCGCGCCGATAGGTTTTTGAAAGTGCAGCCATACGTTTCCTCCAGCCTTTTTTCAATCCGTTCCGTGCATTGCAAAAAGTTAAATATATCTAACCTACGTGGTTTTGAAAAGCCGCCCTGCGGCAGCCTTCATCCCGTATCCCATGATACGGCTTCATTTTACCATGCGCCAAACGATAAATCAATCTGACTTCTTTCAAAATATGACGATTCTTCAGACCTTTTGCAAAGCAGACGCAAACCGGCCGAAGATTTTCGGCGCGCCCTGCGCGCCCTTTACATCTCCCCCTGCGTCATGATATTATGTGCCACATAACTTCTATATACATAAAAAGCGGACGCGCAGCTGCGTCGTTTCAGGTGGTGAAAAGTGTCGAATTTTACCGAAGATTATCGATATAGAACGAGTTTCCTGTATTTCGCCCTATCATCTTCTTGAATTGAATATTTCAGGAGGATTTACAAATGACAAGCATACAGGAGGCTTTGCGTCCTTTTGGCATTACCAGATGCTATAAAGGCTTTTCCCATGTATGTTATTCCATTGAGCTTGCCGTTGCCGACGATCTCCGCATGGAATCCGTCACCAAGGAGATTTACATGGCGACCGCCGCTCATTTCGGCTGCAAATGGACCGTCGTCGAGCGCAATATCCGGACGGTAGTCGCCCGTGCATGGCAGGTGAACTCGGACCTGCTGATTCGCATGGCGGGCTACCCGCTGGACGGCGCGCCCACCGCCTCTGAATTCATAGAAATCGTTTCTTCTTATATCATCCGCAACTCCGCGCCGCAGCCGTAAAACCGCGGCGCGGTATGCACGCGGCTGCTGCGAATTCTCCAAAAGATGAGAGTCTCCGTTTCCGCGGCGCCTTGCCATCTGCCTGTCCGCATCGCGCGTTTTTGCGCCGGAAACGCCCGCCGCCGCTTCGTTTTGCCGAACTCTATAACTTGCACCACGCCTTTTCCCTATCGGCCCAGAACGGCTCTCTGGCGCGTAACGAAGCGGGACCGCAAAGCCGCCATGGCATACCGGCAGAGAAGCGGAATGTGCAGACGGCGCGAAGCGCCATTTCCTCCACCCCGCAGGCGTTTATGGTATCGCCGGCGCTTCATCCAATCATGAAAGGCGAAAGACTCTCTTTCCAAGCTTATTCCTGCCTGACAGGAATGCAGATTTCGGTCACAAACTTTTCCGCATCGCTCGTAATGCCGTAATCAATAAGCGCTATTTCACGTGAAAAGCCGCAGATCTGAAGGCGATGCTCCTGCATAAACTGTTCCAGCCGCCGGTATTGTTCCGGGGATTGAAGGTGATGACCGCAAAAGCGAACGCGGACGCAAAGCGTCTCCGGCAGCGCAAGAAGCGTGCCGTCGAACCGGTCTGCTTCATCCAGGAGCAGGAACGTTCCGTCGTACCGGTCATATCGCTTTTCCTTGAGGTGTTCCTCAGAAATGCTGAAGCCTACCTTCCCAAGAAAGATAATCGCCTCGGTCTGTGCCGCCGCAAGATCGCTGGTGGACAGGTCCAGGCTCTCCGGCTCCTGCGCCGTTGTGTGATTTTCTGTCCAGAAAATACGGCAAGCCGGGACGCGGACGATCTCAATGCGTCCCAACGCGGCGCTCTGCGCATCGCGCAGCCGCTGCATTTGCGCATCGATCTTCCGCTCAATGCGGGCAAACTCCTGCTGTTTTTCCGCAACGATCGCTTTTTGCCTGCTGAGCTTTTCCTCTATCTTGCTCACCTCGCGGTTGTGCAGGAAATCTTCAATCTCATCGAGCGGCATATCCAACGCGCGAAGGTAACGGATGGTGTTGAACGGCTCAAATTGACGCGGACTGTAATAGCGATACCCCGTATCCGGGTCTACATATTCCGGCGTAATCAGTCCGCAGCTCTCATAATGGCGGATGCTGCTGACGCTCAGATGAAAAAGCCGCGCCATTTCTCCGATGGAAAAGAGCTTTCTATTCATGCTGTCCCTCCTTCAGGTTACGCTTCGCTTTTCGTATGAGCAGTCCGAAAATGATAAGGCACAGAACGTCCGAAAAGAGCGACCCGGCCGCGGAGGAAAGCCCCATGGGGAAAAGCGTGTCTGCAAAGCGTTTGGATGTAAGATACGCGCCAGGCAGTCGAATGCAGAGGATGGAGAGCGCGTTGTGCAGAAAGGAAAAGCCGGAGCGGCCGATGGCGCAGAAATAACCGCTGAAGCTGAACTGGAGACCGGCGAAAAAACTGTCCCACACATAGCCCCGCAGATATTGCCCGCCAAGACGAATGACCTCCGCGCCATCCGTTCGGGAAGAATCTGTGAAAAGCGCGATGACAGGCTCCGCAATGAATTGAACCCCCACAGCGATCACAAGGCTGACAGACGCGGCAAACAATACGGCGCAGCCAAGGGTCTTTATCGCCCGTTCCGGCTTTCCGGCGCCGATATTCTGCGCGCCAAGCGCGGAAACAGTTGAAAGCATCGAGGAAGGAATCAGGAACAGAAAGCTCATGATCTTCTCCACAATGCCTACGGCGGCGGCGTCCGCCAGACCGCGGCGGTTAGCGAGGATGGTGATCACAATGAAAGAAATCTGAATGAAGCCGTCCTGCAATGTGATCGGGATACCGATTCTCAGAATTTTCCCCATCACCGGGCGACGGGGCTTGAAATCAGTTTTTTCCAGAACGATGTTTTTCCTTTTCAGGATAACGGCCAGAGATACAACGACGCTGATTGCCTGCGATACGGTTGTGCCGAGGGCCGCGCCCGCAGGTCCGAGGCGCAGGGCTCCCATAAAGAGATAATCCAGGCCGATATTGGCGGCGCAGGCGACGGCAATAAAGTACATCGGGCTTTTGCTGTCGCCCAGGCCCCGGAAAATAGAGCTGATGATATTATACGCCGTAATAAACGGAATACCGATAAAGCAGATGGTCAGATATGTCGCCGCACCGTTTACAGCCTCCTCCGGCGTAGACATCGCGGAAACAATGGAGCGAACAAGCAGCAGCAGAACGGCGGTCAGCGCGATAGAAACCCCCATAAACAATGTCACGGTGTTTCCGATGCTCTGCGCCGCCTGTTTCCGGTTTCCGGCGCCGATAGCCTGCCCAATGCTGACAGTCGTTCCCATGGCAAGGCCAACGATCATCACCGTAAGCATATGCATGACCTGTGAGCCGACGGAAACGGCGGTTGTGCTGGCAACCCCCTCAAACTGACCGATGATAAAGAGGTCAGCCATCCCATAGAGCGTCTGTAAAAAATAAGAAAGCAGATACGGCAGCGAGAACAGAATGACATTTCTGGACACGCTGCCGGTAGTAAGATTCTTTTCCACGTGTATTTGACCCTTCCTTGCTGAACTGCCCCTATTATAAAGTCTGCAACGGATATAGAGTCAAGGATTTTTCCTATTTGTACTTCCGGCAAATGGGCAGTCCATGGATGCATACTCCAAAGGAGTATGTCAGGCCGTCAAAAAACTATCGTTTTTTGACGGAGGAAACCCGCCTTCTGAAATTCTTCGGAATTTCCGGGCGAAGGCGGGGCGGGGAATGCATTTTCTGTTGTCGGAAGATGTATTTTTTCTTTATTCCACCAGCATTTCAGGAGGGTATTGAATGGTTCCGCAACCAACAGAAACAAAGACGCTGCGGACGCTTTACAGCCTGTGCGACAGCAATAAGATCGGCGCACAAGCGCCCAATCTGGAAAAACTGCTTGCGCGGCGAAATGGACAGCTGCGCAGCATCATCCGCACGGCAGTGTGCTACATCAGTTCCAGCGCGCCGGTTGATAAGAATAAAAGAAAGGAAAAGCCACGCTGCAAGCTAGGGCGCTATCTCGAAGGGTATGTTTCCACGCGCTATCTGTCCAAGCAGGAGGGACGCACGCATAACTGGTGGTGCAGAGCGCTGAACATGTGCTGCTGGGCTGGACTGCTCAGAAAAGAACGGACGGTGCTCTGGAATCAGGGGCAGCCCGAAAGGGGCGCAAACCTCTATGCGATCATTCTGCCGGATGAAACAAGTCTGCCGGGCATGGAAGAGCGTGCAGCGCTCATGCTCGAACACGGGGTCACGATAGGCGGCATTACCAAGACAGCGGCCATATCCCTGTTCGGTCGAGAAACGGCAGATGAAATCTACTGCGACAGCCGTGAAGAAAGCGAAGATCAACGCATTTTTAACGAGTGGGCAGAAGAAATCGTCCGGGAGCAGATTGCGCGGCGCGGCTACATCACAAAACCGGAACTGCTGGACAAGCTCAGACACAGGGCAGACACGCTGCTTCTGGCCACAGGCAGACATTCCTTTTCAGCGTCGGAATCAGCATTGGAATGGCGCTTCAATGTAGCCAAACCGTATCTGCTGGAGGAATACGCCTACCGGCGCGTAACGAAAAAGAATGCAGCGCAGACGAAATCATTAACGCCGGTGGTCAGGCGATTCGCTTTTCTGCCCAAGGAAGATCACTGACCACACATGAGAAAAAAGCCTGTGAGCTGAATTCAAGGATTGTCGATTGGTTGTAAAAATGGTTGGGTGGATTCAGCCCGTCCCTCCCTTTTCAATTTTGAGTGATGCAGAAAGAAGGAAGATTTCTATTCAGGGCGAAAATATTGGGTTTAACAAGGCGCAGCAGGAACAGATTGTGACAATTATCGAAAGCGTCTTGACGAAGCACCTTGACAGTTTCAAAACGGATGTTGCGGGCATGCCGAAAGGAGATAACGACATGCCCAAGAAGATTAGAAGACCGATCATGCTCGACGGCGTAAAGTGCTGGATTTGCGGAGACAATGAACAGGAATATGCGGAAAATGCAGCGAAATTATTTCGATTGACAGATGATTCGGCGACTCCAAAAAGCATCAATCACAATGCTCACAACTTCAAAACCTATACAGAGAAATATATGGCTCTGTATAAACACGACCAAATCCGGCATACCACACTTGCCGGATACACGAGTTATCTTCGTCAGCACATTTATCCTTGGTTTGGAGACATGGCTATTGAAAAAATAACCATCGATGAAGTGCAACTCTTTCTAAACAGCAAATCTCACCTTGCTGAACATAGTGTCGACCAGTTGAGAATAACGCTCGCCTTCATTCTTGCTGCAGCAGTTGAAGACGGCATCATCCCTAAAAATCCGGCAAAAAGTAAACGCTTAAAGAATCCTTCAAAAGGAAAAAAGGAACAGCG
>SFFS01000101.1 GCA_004557805.1 Clostridiales bacterium
GGAAACGACGCCAATTTTGTTATAGTTCTCCGAGAACGGCCAGTGCGGAGACGATTTGCCGTCTGACTGCTGCAGATGCATGATGGGGGAATAGCGCCCCAGTGCTTCCACCCACGCCCAGATATCGCCGTCGATGGGCCGGGCGAACAGGTGCGGGTTGGCCTCGACGTCGGCGAGAATCTGCGCGGCCGCGCTGTGCGCGTCCATTTCACTGCGGCAGGCCGCAAAATAGAGGTTCATCGCTTTTTGCGTGCCCATCCATACGCGCTTGTGCGGCTGGCCGGCGCGCGCGTCGGCGATCAGGCGCAGGATCGTCTCCTCGTCAGGCTTCTGGAAGAACTGCTGGCCGTTCATGTGGCCAAGGTCGACGGTGGTGTAGAAGGGCGCGCCCGCGCGCCGGGAAACCTCGCCGAGCAGCGTTTTCGTTCCCTCGATCGTCCAGGGCGGCATGTGCGGCGTGTACATCTGCTCCAGGCCGCAATAGCGCATGCCGGTCTGGCGGGCGTAGGCGGCGATTTCGGCCAGCGTGCCGTACAGCTCGTCGAGCTTTTTCATATAAAGCTCGTGCGATTGCAGATACATCTCGTCGAACCCGTGCGCGAAGAAGCCGAACCCGGCGCCGAACGCGTTCGCGGTGTCGATCTGCGCTTTCATCCAGTCGTCGATGAAGCGGCGGCGCACTTCCTCCGCCCAGTGGGCGAGCCCGGCGGTGGCGTAGGTGCCGTGTCCGGAATAGACGTTTTTGATGACGATGTCCCATTTTTCGCATTCTTTGCGGGCGATTTCAATCCAGCGCTTCGTATGCTCCGGCCCCATATAGAGCGGATCGAGTTCCGTATCGGCGCTGGCTTCGACGTATTTCAGCCCCAGTTCGTGAATGACGCGCATCCATTCCCCGGGGAGCGTCCAGCGCTTATAGGCAAAGCAGTTATCGATTCCAAGATATAGCTTCGGATCGGCCATAAAAGTCATTCCTTTCCGCTTTTTTCGACAATTATACCATAAATCTACTTGACAGGAAAGAGCGGCTATGGTACTATTCCCGACGGAATCAGTCGGGATTAAACGGAGGCGTTCGGGTGAAACTATCGACGCGTTGCCGCTACGGCATTCACGCTATGGCCGATCTTGCGCAGCACTATGGCGAAGGGCCGCAGAACCTGCACGAAATTGCCGAACGGCAGCAGGTGCCGGAGCAGTTTCTGGAGCAGATCATCGGCGCGCTGCGCCGGGAGGGCTTTGTGGAAAGCGTGCGCGGACCGCAGGGCGGGTATCTGCTGGCGAAGGCACCGGGAGAGATCACGATCGGGGCGCTGATGCGGCTGCTCGACGGCCCGGTTCTGATGGCCGACTGTATGGCCGAAGGCGGCGGAACCTGCACCCGCAGCGAATGCTGTCCGTCGAAAGCCGTCTGGGAGCGGCTGACCCGCTATTTTAACCAGATGGCCGATTCTATCACGCTTGAGGACATGATATCCGATGAGGAATCGGACAAGGAGTGAAATCATGGATCGTATTTATATGGATAACGCGGCTACGACCCGCGTCAAGCCCGAGGTGCGGGACGCCATGCTGCCGTTCTACGACGAAGTGTTCGGCAACCCTTCCACCATCTACTATTACGGCCGCGAGGCGCATAAGGCGCTCGATCACGCCCGGCAGCAGGTAGCTGCGGCCATCGGCGCGGACAAGGATGAGATTTACTTCACCAGCTGCGGCACGGAAAGCGACAACTGGGCCATCAAGGGCGCGGCGTTCGCGCATCAGAAAAAGGGCAACCACATCATCACCTCCGCCATCGAGCATCACGCCGTGCTGCATACGTGCGCGTGGCTGGAAAAGCATGGCTTTGAAGTGACGTATCTGCCGGTGGACGAATACGGCCGCGTAAATCCCGCCGACGTGGAAAAGGCGATCACCGATAAGACCATCCTGATTACCATCATGTTCGCCAACAACGAAATCGGCACCATTCAGCCGATTGCGGAAATTGCGAAAATCGCCAAGGCGCACAATGTCCTCTTCCACACCGACGCGGTGCAGGCTGTGGGCGCGGTGCCGATCAACGTGCACGAGCTGGGCGTGGATATGCTCTCGCTGTCCGGCCACAAGTTCTACGCCCCCAAGGGCGTGGGCGCGCTGTATATCCGCCGGGGCGTGCGCATCGACATCAACCAGCAGGGCGGCGCGCAGGAGCGCGGCAAGCGCGGCGGCACCGAGAACATGGCGCAGATCGTCGGTCTGGGCAAGGCCATCGAAATGGCGACGGCGGACGTCGAGGGCCACGCGAAAAAGCTCGCGCATATGCGCGACCGGCTGATCGACGGCATCCTCGCCGAAATTCCGGATGTGAAGCTGAACGGCCACCGCACCGAGCGGCTGCCCAACAATGTCAACGTTTCTATCCGCTATATCGAGGGCGAAGCGCTGCTGCTGCGGCTCGACCTTGCGGGAATCGCCGCGTCGAGCGGCTCCGCCTGCACGTCCGGTTCGCTCGATCCGAGCCACGTACTGCTGGCCATCGGCCTGCCGCATGAAGTGGCGCACGGCTCGCTGCGGCTGTCGTTGGGCGATTTCAATACCGAGCACGACGTGGACGTGGTGCTTGAAAAGCTGCCGGAGATTGTAAAGACGCTGCGGGATATGTCCCCGCTGTATGCCGACAGGAACCAATAAGGAGGCGTTCGATTATGTACAGTGAAAAGGTTATGGATCATTTCGAGCATCCGCGCAATGTGGGCGAGATCCCGGACGCCAGCGGCGTGGGTACCGTGGGCAACGCCAAATGCGGCGACATCATGCGCATGTATCTGAAGATTAACGACGACGGCGTGATCGAGGACTGCAAGTTCAAGACCTTCGGCTGCGGCGCGGCGATTGCCACCAGCAGCATGGCCACCGAGATGATCAAGGGCAAGACTGTTGCGGAAGCGGAAAAGCTGACCAACGCGGCCGTCGCCGAGGCGCTCGACGGGCTGCCGCCGGTGAAGATGCACTGCTCGCTCCTGGCTGAGGAAGCCGTGAAGGCCGCCCTGAACGATTACCGCGAGAAGCAGGGCAAGGCGGAATAAAACGCGCGAACGCGCGTGCAGGGACCTGAAACCCGCAAGCCTGCGGTTCAGGTCCTTTTGTATTGTGATGCGGGAGCGTTCGTGGTATAATCGCTTTATCTATTGAAAAGCGCGCCCTGCGCGCCTGAAACAGGAGGTGTATTCGTGCATACCATCGCCATCGGCTGCGACCCGAACGCAGCGCGGCTCAAGGACGAACTGATCGCGCATCTGCGCAGGCAGGGATACCCCGTGACGGATATGGGCTCCGACGATGTGATCTATCCCAACACGGCCGCGCGGGTGGCGCGCGCAGTTGCGGCGGGCGAATACGATCGCGGCATTCTGCTGTGCGGCACGGGCCTGGGCATGAGCATCGCCGCCAATAAGGTGCGCGGCGCATATGCCGCGCTGATTTCCGATTGCTACAGCGCGGAGCGCGCCCGCAGGAGCAACAACGCCAACATCGCCTGCATCGGCGCGTTCACCGTAGGCAGCGCGCTGGCGAAGAAGCTCGCGGATACGTTCCTCACCAGCGAGTATACGCCCGGAACGCCTTCGGAACCGAAAGTTGCAAAGATAGTGGAGTTGGATGAAGAACGATGACGGAATATCAGAGAAACATACTTGATACGGTTGCCGCAGCGTCTCCGTATGTGGCCATGCAGCTCGAACGCGAGCTGCGCCGCCAGCATCAGACGATTGAACTGATTGCCAGCGAGAACTATTGCTCAGAGGCAGAGATGGCGGCGGCAGGCTCGTGGGCAGCCTGGAAATACACCGAGGGCTATCCCTATCAGCGCGAGACGGGGAACAAGGGCCGGTACTACGGCGGCACCGAGGTGTTCGACGCGGTGGAGCAGTACGCCTGCGAAAAATGGCTGGAGGCGTTCGACGCGAAGGAGAACTATCACGTCAACGTACAGCTTTCGGACGGCTCGAGCGCGAACTTTGCGGCGTATATGGCCGTTTTGCAGCCGGGGGACACGGTGCTGTCGATGGATCTGAACCATGGCGCGCATCTCACGCACGGCTCGCCCGTCAATTTCAGCGGAAAGCTGTATAATATGGTGTTCTACACCACCGACGAAAACGGCTACATCGATCTGGAGGACGTGCGCCGCAAGGCGCTTGCCTGCCATCCGAAGGCGATTATCTGCGGCGCGTCGGCGTATGCGCGGGTGATCCCGTTCGACCGCTTCCGCGAAATCGCCGACGAGGCCGGGGCGTATCTGATCTGCGATACGTCGCACATTTCGGGACTGATCGTCGCGGGCGACCATCCCAGCCCCTTCAAGGCGGGCGCGGATATTATCACCACCACCACGCACAAGACCCTGCGCTCCGAGCGCGGCGCGATGATCTTCTGCAGGAAGGAACTGGCCAAAAAGATCGACAGCGCTGTTTTTCCGGGCAGCCAGGGCGGCAGCCTGATGAACATGGTGTTCGCCAAGGCGATCGGAGCGGAGCTGGCCTGCGGCGCGGAGTATAAGGAATATATCCACCGCGTGGTAAAGAACTGCCGCGCGATGGCCGAGCGCTTCGCGCAGCTGGGCATGCGCATGGTGACGGGCGGCACGGACAACCATCTGCTGCTGATCGATCTGCCCGCAAGCGGCGCGGACGTATCCGGCAAGGCCGTGCAGGATGCGCTGGACAGCGTGAACATCACGCTCAACAAGAACTGCGTGCCCGATGAAAAACGTTCGCCCATGCAGACGAGCGGCGTGCGCATCGGCACCGCGGCCATGACCACCCGCGGTTTCAGCGCGGATGATTTCCGCGCCGCGGCGGACATTGTGACCGACGCAATCCGCAGCCTTGCCAGCGGCGGGTTCGCCGCCTACGCGGGCAGCTACCGTGAGCGTGTGGCCGAAATCATCACGCACTGCAACGGGGTTGTGTGATCTTTCCGCGCAGGGCGCGGAAAAAATCAGAACGACATACATTTCAGGAAAGGATGCAACGAATATGGAACGCAGGAACGCATGGGAAACTTACGATGAAAAACAGATCGGACAGCTGGAAGCCGTCTGCCGCCGCTACCGCGCCTACCTCGATGCGGGCAAGACCGAGCGCGAGTGCGCCGCGGAGACGATCCGTCTGGCGAAGGAAGCGGGCTACCGCAGCCTGAGCGAAGCCATTGAGATGGGCGAAAAGCTCAAGCCCGGCGATAAGCTCTATTGCGATCAGATGGGCAAATCGGTGCTGCTGTTCGTGCTGGGCTATGAAAAGTTGGAAAAGGGCATGAACATCATCGGCGCACATATCGACTCGCCGCGTATGGACATCAAGCAGAATCCGCTGTATGAGGATACCGACCTGGCTTACCTTGACACGCATTATTACGGCGGCATCAAGAAATACCAGTGGGTGACGCTGCCGCTGGCGCTGCACGGTGTAGTTGCCAAGAAGGACGGCACGGTGGTGCACATCGTCGTCGGCGAAAAGGACGACGATCCGGTGTTCGCCGTGAGCGATCTGCTCATTCATCTGGCGCAGGATCAGATGCAGAAGAAAGCCTCCGTCGTCATCGAGGGCGAGGAGCTGAACCTGCTGGTGGGCGGTAAGCCCGTCGCCGGCGAGGAGAAGGACAAGGTCAAGGCCGGCGTGCTCGCTTTCCTGAAGGAAGCGTATGATATCGAAGAAGAGGATTTCCTCTCCGCCGAGCTGGAAGTCGTTCCGGCGGGCCGCTGCCGCGAATTAGGCTTCGACCGCAGCATGCTGCTGGGCTACGGTCACGACGACCGCGTCTGCGCGTTCGCGCAGGTCGAGGCGATGCTGGGCCTCGAGGGCGTGCCGGAGCGCACGAGCTGCTGCATCCTGGCCGACAAGGAAGAAATCGGCAGCGTGGGCGCGACGGGCATGCAGAGCCGTTTCTTTGAAAACTCGCTGGCCGAGCTGATGGCGCTGTGCGGCGAAGAAGGCGACCTGAAGCTGCGCCGCGCGCTGAAGAACAGCCGCATGCTTTCCTGCGACGTGAGCGCGGGCTTCGATCCGAACTTCGCGTCCGTTTTCGAAAAGAAAAACGCCGCCTTCCTTGGACGCGGCGTGTGCTTCAACAAGTTCACCGGCGCTCGCGGCAAGAGCGGATCCAACGACGCGAACGCGGAATTCCTCGGGCGGCTCCGCCGCACCATGGACGACGCGGGCGTGAACTTCCAGACCGCGGAGCTGGGCAAAGTCGACGTGGGCGGCGGCGGAACGATCGCCTACATCTGCGCCCTTTACGGCATGGACGTCATCGACAGCGGCGTGCCTGTGCTTTCGATGCACGCGCCGTGGGAGATCGTCAATAAGGCCGACGTGTACGAGGCCGCAAAGGCTTATAAGGCGTTCCTGGTTGATTGACAGGAAGAGGATGAGAGCAGCCTCCTGGAAGGGGCTGCTCTTTTTGCGCGTCTTATTTCAGCATTTCCGCAAGCTGCCGCATGGCTGCGGCTTCTGCCTCGCAGCTTTGCCGCAGCTTTGTTTTTTCGGCCGCAATCGCCCTGCGGTACACGGCGATTTCTTCGGAAAAATCGCCGCCCGCGTCGTGATAGCGCCGGTACAGGCTGCGCGTGGCCGCGTCCACGTCCGCTTTTTTGAAGTTGATATCCGTCCCCCAATAGAGGTTGTCCTGATTCTCCGCGCCCCACACCATATGATCCTGCACGGCGATCACCTCGGGCGAGAAGTACATCGCGTAGCGCTCCAGCACGTTGTTCACCGTCAGCGCATAGTCGTCCACGGCGGTCGCCGGGTCGCCCCGCTGCAGGCATTCGATCACCGCCTCGCACAGCTCGATCGTCTCCTGCGGGGCCTCGTGCGGCACGATGGGCTGCTCATACATCAGCCCGAGCAGATGCTTCTGCGCAAAGCGGAACGCGGCGAGGTTCTTTGCCGTCAGCGCGCGCCCCTGCGTCCGCAGCCCGTCCATCGCGGCTCCGTCCCCGGCCTCGCACGCCTTTTCATAGTCTCCGTTCACAGCAAGGATACGCGCTTTCATGGCCGCTGAAGCGGCCCTTAATTCCTCCAGCGCCGCCCGGAATTCCTTCGTATCAACGCCCGACTGCGCAAGCACTTCTTCATGCATCGCCCGCGAAATGCGCGTATACTGCGCCGTAAAATCGAGATACAGCGCCGGGTTCTGATCGATATACATCGCCAGCGCGCCATAGTATTTGATGTTGAAATCCATCACCGCGCCGTTGTACGTTTCGCGGGTGTCGTACTGCGTGTGATAATAGTCGATGTAGAAAGGGAAAACGTGCTTCATATCGCGCTGCAGAAGGAACCCGTTCACCGCAGAGGGAACGCCCGCAGCATAATACGAAAAATCGTCCGAATAAGCGTAGGTCTGATAGCCCTCCGTCAGCACGCCGTCGGGGAAGCAGCCCACCGGTTTGGGCGAGCAGGGCGAATGGTGCGCGAACGTATCGAGCAGCGAATACATCTCCGGCGCCGAATACGTCGTCGTATAGGACGCAAACTCGTATGCGGGCAGCTCCAGGTTGATGAACGCCAGCGTTCTGCCCACCCATTCGGGATGCACCTTGTTTATCATCTCCCACGCGCCGACCGTCCAGTCGAACTGCGTATAGGAAGACCCCCACTCCTCCGCGCCATGCAGACAGACGACGATATCGTTCTCGGGCTGATAGCCCGATTCGATCATCGCCTTCGCCATCGCCAGCACGAGCGCCACGGCGCAGCTGTCGTCCTGAAAGCCGTAAAAATGCGTATCGTAATGGCCGCCGGTGATGATCTGATAATCGGAGCGTTTTCCCCGGATCCGGCCGATAATGTTATACGTCACGCCCTTGCCGATCTCCACCTCGTTATCGACGATAAGCGTACCGGAAACCGGGCCTTTTTCCAGCAGCGCGCGGATGGCGCGCGAATCGGCCACGCCAATGGAGCAGGTCGGGATGCTCGTCGGCCCGCAGATATCCTGGCTGTTGAGCGCATCATCCGCAATCTGTGCAAACCCGCCTACGTTCGCGGCCAGAATCGCCGCCGCGCCCTGATGCTGCGCTTCCAGCATCGGATAGGTAATCCACCAGTCGTCCCTCTGGTTCACATCCACCAGCACGATTTTGCCCTTTACGTCCAGGCCCTCGTAATCCCAGCGCGTGCCGCGCCCGGCATATACGACCTCGGCCGTAATCCCTCCGGCGGGCGTGGAGGCCGTAGCGTAGGTATAGAGCGCGTATTCCCGGCCGTTCACGGTCAGGCTTGCGCCGTTGAACTGCCAGCGGTCGCAGCGCGCCGGAACCTTCTCCACATCCGTCAGTCCCACGGCCTTCATTTCATGGCAGAGGTACTCCGCCGCCGCGTGCTCGGCCCGGCTGCCCGCCTGGCGGCCGCCCAGCTTCGCGTTGTTGAAATAAGCCGGGTTCGTGCTCAGTTCACAGGCGATTCGATAGGCGTAGTCCGGCGAGACCGCGCCGATGAACCCCTCGTACATTTCCTTAAAAGAACGCATTTCCGCTCTCCTCCCGCCGCCCGGAAAACAAACAGGACGGCGCAATTTCACGCCGTCCCGGTATTCTTCCTGATCTTTTGTCCCCGCCTGCAAGGGAGCGCCGATTCTTCTGCGCGCCCGCAAGCGGCCGGCCTGCGGCTCGAACCAGACAACTATAATGACTTTTCCTGTTTTTGTCAAGCATCCGCTTGACAGCCCGCGCGGCTTTTTCTATAATCCGTACCATGAAGAGAAAAACGTTCCGTCACAAGCTGAATATGCTCGAGCCGGGCCTTGTCATGCTCCGGTTTGCGGGCGGCTTCGCCGCGCTGGGCGCGTTGTGTCTCCTGCCCGGCTGGCGTACCGCCGCAAAAATCGCGTTCCTCCTTGCCGCCGCAATCTTTGCCGTGCTGCTCGTTCTTGTGCGGATCGAGCTGTATCAGGACGACATGCTCAACCGCCAGGCCTTGGAAGAAAACCGGAAAAAGGGGATTCAGTAGGCCCCCTCCGCCGCGCCCATAAAACCGCGCCCCTTCGCTCGTCAAAGGCGAAGGGGCGTTCTCACGTTCATTTAGAATATGCCCGGTTTCAGATACGCCCGTCCTGATGCTTCATTCGCTCAGGGTGTATCTGAAAAAATGCAAATTGCTGATTTCGCAGGCGTTACTTCCAAGTACGTCAAGAAACCGGCAGTCAGCAGACGGCGCAAAAGCATCCGGCAATGCGCCATTGTGCGGGATTGCCCGGAGCTTTCCGACGCAGAAACGGCGGAAAAGACGCCGAGATAGCGTCTCAGGGAATTTTTCAGACGTTCCCTAAAGGATCCAGCACGATGCTCCCCCGCACGTTCTCCGGCGTTTTCCAGCATTCCGCCAGCTCCGGGCCGCAGCTGTTGGAGCCGATGCCCGCATGCGCGAAATCGACGCACAGCACGGTGTTTCCGCACGGTTCCAGCTCGTCGTCATTCGGCGTG
>SFFS01000102.1 GCA_004557805.1 Clostridiales bacterium
ACCGCTATGAATACAACAACCAGTTCCGCGGGACGCTCGAGGGGGCCGGCCTCGTCTGCTGCGGCACCTCACCGGATAACCGCATCGTCGAAGCCGTTGAGCGCAGGGGCGCGCGGTTCCATATCGGCGTGCAGTTCCATCCTGAGTTCAAGAGCCGCCCTAACCGCGCGCATCCGCTGTTCGTGGGCTTTGTGAAGGCCGCGATGGAAATTTCGACGGAGGAAATTTGAGCTTTTTCGGCGCGAAAGCGCCAGAAACAAAAGGAGAGTAACTTGCAGACGAATTCGAAACGCCGTTTCAGCGCGACGCCGCAGGGCGTAACCCTGATGGCGCTGTGCGCGACGGGGCTGTGGGGCAGCGCGTATCCGGTGGTCAAGCTCGGCTACGCCGCCTTCGGCGTGGTCAGCGGGCAGACGTTTTCGCAGATGCTCTTTGGCGGGCTGCGGTTTGCAATCGCGGGCGCGATGATTCTGTTCAGCCGTCTGTTCGTGCCCGCAAAAACGCTGCTTCCGCGCAGGGGAAACTGGGGCGCGGTGTGCAGGCTGGGGCTTGTGTATACGATTCTTCAGTACGTGCCGTATTTCATTTCGATTTCACGGCTGCCGGGCATGAAAAGCGCCGTGATCGGCGCGAGCAGCGGGTTCTTTGCGATTCTGTTCGGCTGCCTCGTTTTCGGATCGGAAAAGCTGACGGCGCGCAAGCTCGCCGGCTGCGCGCTGGGTTTTGCGGGCGTGGTGACGGTCAACCTGGGCGGTAGCTTCGCCGGCGGTTTCCGGTGGGACGCGGAAGGGCTGATGCTCGTCAAGGCGATGATGTCCGGCCTGGGCGCGGTGCTGGTCAGACGCTATTCAAAGCGGGACGATCCCGTGACGCTGTGCGGCTGGCAGTTCCTGCTGGGCGGCGCTGCGATGGCACTGGCGGGCGCGCTCGGCGGCGGAAGGCTCGCGCCGGAGGGAATGCGCGCATGGCTGATCTTCGGCTATCTGTGCTTCATTTCGGCGGGCGGCTACGGGCTGTGGAGCGTGCTGCTGCGCGATAACCCCGTTTCGCGCGTGGTGGTGTGGCAGTTCATGACGCCGGTGTTCGGCACGGTGCTGAGCATGCTGCTCCTTCATGAGCGCGCGCTTTCGTGGACGTTCCCGGCGGCGCTCGCGCTGGTGTGCTGCGGTATCTTGACAGTGAATATCCGCCGGGAAGCAAAGTGAGTTTTTTGAAACCGGACGGCCCGCGCCGGCCGGTTTTCTGCATCTTTTGCCGCTTTTGCGGTAAACATAGGGACAGACGGCAAAATTTTCCGCGCCCTGCGCGGAAAAAACGACGCCGCCCTCCCCGGAAAGCAAGGAATCGCTTGACTTTGCGGGCGCTGTTTGCTATACTGTTACGTGGCGCATTTTGCCATGCGTAATGTGATACGGGAGGAAGAACCATGAATTCCAGCATGGAAAAAGTTTCCAGCAACAAGGTAAAGCTCCGCCTCGAACTTGAGGCCGAGGCGTTTGAAGAAGCAGTACAGAAGGCTTATCTGAAGATGCGCAACCGCATCAACGTTCCGGGCTTCCGTAAGGGCAAGGCTCCGCGTATGGTGATCGAGCGCATGTACGGCGACGGCGTGTTCTTCGAGGAAGCGTTTGATATCGTGTTCCCCGATATGTACCGCAAGGCCGTGGAAGAGAACCATCTGGAAGTGGTCGATCAGCCTTCCGTCGATATCGAAACGATGGAAAAGGGCAAGAACCTCGTCGTGACCGCTGAAGTGTTCGTCAGCCCCGACGTGGAGCTGGGCGCTTATAAGGACCTGGACGTGCAGCGCGAGACCGACGAAGTGGGCGAGGAAGCCGTTGATCACGAGATCGAGCAGGTTCGCCAGCGCAACGCGCGTGAAATCGAAGTTGAAGACCGTCCTGTGCAGGACGACGACATCGTGAACCTCGACTATGCCGGCTCCATCGACGGCGTGCCCTTCGAGGGCGGCACCGCGCAGGGCCAGAACCTGACGATCGGTTCCGGTTCGTTCATCGCCGGTTTCGAAGAGCAGATGGTCGGCATGAAGGTCGGCGAGGAGAAGGACATCAACGTGACCTTCCCCGAGGATTATCACGCCAAGGAACTGGCCGGCAAGCCCGCCGTGTTCCATGTGAAGGTCAACGCCATCCACGTGCGCGAACTGCCCGCGCTTGACGACGAGTTTGCCAAGGACGTGAGCGAATTCGACACGCTGGACGAATATAAGAAGGACGTCCGGGCCAAGCTGGAGGAGCAGGCCAGGCAGCAGGCCGACGCGCAGTTCGAAAACGCGCTGGTCGAAGCGGTGGTCAAGGAATCCAAGATGGACATTCCGGACGCGATGATCGAGCGCAAGCTCGACGAGAAGATTCAGGATCTGGCGCTGCGTATGGCCTATCAGGGCATGCGCTTTGAGGATTTCCTCAAGTATACCGGCCAGACCGAGGCGCAGGTGCGCGATCAGTTCCGCGACGAGGCGACCAACGTCGTCAAGGGCGAGCTGGTGCTGAAGGCCATCCGCAAGGCGGAAAGCCTGGAACCCACCCAGGAAGAAATCGACGACGTGACCGCCCGCTACGCCAAGGCTTCCGGCAAGGACGTCGAAGAATTCAAGAAGGGCCTCAACGAGCAGCAGCTTGAATACATCAAGGAAGACGCCGCCACCATCGCCGTGCTGAATCTGCTCAAGAAAGAAGCAAAGAAGGCCGAGTGACATACTATGAAAGGGGTCGCCGGTTGACTGCGGCCCCTTTCTTTTCATATTTCAGACGGAATGAAGGACAGATGGAACGGGAAAAAACTTCCCGGCCAAAGGAGGGTGAAACATGAGCCTGGTACCGATCGTAGTTGAACAGACAAACCGCGGCGAACGCTCCTATGACATTTACTCCCGACTGCTCAAGGACAGGATCGTGTTCCTTGGCGGGGAAATCTACGACGAGATGGCGAACCTGATCGTCGCGCAGATGCTTTTCCTGGAAATGGAAAACCCGGATGCGGATATCTCGCTTTACATCAACAGCCCCGGCGGCTCAGTCACGGCGGGCATGGCGATTTTTGACACCATGCGCTACATCAAGCCGCAGGTGCGCACGGTGTGCCTGGGCATGGCCGCGTCGATGGGCGCGTTCCTGCTGATGGCGGGCGAAAAAGGCAAGCGCTTTGCGCTGCCCAACGCCGAGGTGATGATTCATCAGCCTTCCGGCGGCGCGCAGGGCCAGACGACGGACGTGACCATTCACGCCGAATGGCTGCTGAAGACGAAGAAAAAGATGAACGGCCTCATGAGCGAAATGACGGGCCAGCCGCTGGAGATCATCGAACGGGACGTTGAGCGCGATCATTTCATGACCGCTGAAGAAGCGCTTCGCTACGGCATTGTCGATCAGATTTATCAGCCGCGCGCGGCAGTAAGGGGCTAATATGGCGACAAACAAGGATAATGGCATCAAGTGTTCCTTCTGCGGAAAGCGGCAGGATCAGGTGCAGAAGCTGGTGGCCGGGCCGGGCGTGTATATCTGCAACGAATGCATCATGCTCTGCCACGACATTATCTCCGAAGAAATGGGCGAAAAGCGCGAGTTTGAACAGGGCGCGCTGCCCAAGCCGACCGAGATCAAGGCCATTCTCGACCAGTACGTCGTCGGTCAGGATGCCGCCAAGAAGGCGCTGTCCGTGGCCGTGTATAACCACTATAAGCGCATCAATGCCCCGACCGGAAAGAACGACGGCGTGGAGCTGCAAAAGAGCAACATTCTCATGATGGGCCCGACCGGCTGCGGCAAGACGTTCCTTGCGCAGACGCTGGCCCGGATTCTCAACGTGCCCTTCGCCATTGCGGATGCGACGAGCCTCACCGAGGCCGGCTACGTGGGCGAGGACGTTGAAAACATTCTGCTGCGGCTGATTCAGAACGCCGATTACGACGTGAACGTTGCGCAGCGGGGCATCATCTATATCGACGAAATCGACAAGATCACCCGCAAGAGCGAAAATACGTCCATCACCCGCGATGTCAGCGGCGAGGGCGTGCAGCAGGGGCTTCTGAAGATTCTGGAGGGCACCATCGCCAGCGTTCCGCCGCAGGGCGGCCGCAAGCACCCCCACCAGGAGTTCATCCAGATCGATACGACCAACATCCTCTTCATCTGCGGCGGCGCGTTCGACGGCCTGGAGAAGATTATTGAAAACCGCATCGGCAAAAAGACCCTCGGCTTCGGCGCGGAGGTCAAGAGCGAGCAGGATAAAGATATTGGCGAAACCCTGCGCCAGATTCGTCCGGAGGATCTGCTCAAGTTCGGCCTGATTCCCGAATTTGTGGGCCGCCTGCCGGTCATCGTTACGCTCGACAAGCTCGACGAGGACGCGCTTGTGCGCATCCTGACCGAGCCGAAAAACGCGCTCGTGCGCCAGTACGCCAAGCTGATGGGCATGGACGGCGTGGAGCTGGAGTTTACCGACGGGGCGCTTCGCGCCATCGCGCATCAGGCCATCGAGCGCAAGAGCGGCGCGCGCGGCCTGCGTTCGATCATCGAGGGCATTCTCATGGATATCATGTTTGAATTGCCCATCCGCGACGATGTGAAAAAGTGCGTCGTTACCGAGGAAACCGTGCGCGAGCACAAGACGCCGGAGCTGGAGCTGGAAACTTCCCCGACCGTGCGTACGCGCCGCCCGCAGACGGCTGTGAAGCCCGAACTGCCGGCGACGAGCGACGCTGTTTGATTGCGGACCAACCAAAGACGGGAGGAATACCAATGAAACAGATTCTCAAGCGTGTTGTTCTGGTTTCGCTGTGTCTCATGCTTGCGCTGCCGCAGCTTGCGCTGGCGCAGAGCGGCGAGTCGGAAATCATCGACAAGTACATCGAGCAGCGCCAGGCGGAGATTAGGCCGTCGCCGTCGCCCGATCCCACGCCTACGCCGAAGGCTACCGTGTCGCCGAGACCTACCGCGACGGTAAAGGCCACCGCGACCGCCTCCGCCACGCAGAAACCGACGGCCACGCCTGCGCCGAAGGCTACCGTGTCGCCGAGACCTGCCGCGACGGCGACCGCCGCCGCGACGCTCACGCCGGGAACGACCGCCGCTGCGCAGCCCACTGCGGCTGCGACCGCGACGCCCGAGCCCACCGCCACCCCGGAACCCACGCCCACCGCGGCGCCGAGCGCTTCGCCCACGCCGGCGAACGAGGGCAAAATCCGCACGCTGCATAAGGATTCCTACGGCAACGACGTGGAGGCTCTGCAGGATGCGCTGACGGAGCTGGGATTTTTCACCTCGCGCGTGGACGGCCAGTTCGGCCCACGCACCGAGCGCGCGCTGAAGAAATATCAGAAGGCGCGCGGTCTGAAGGTTGACGGCGTGCTGGGCGCGGAAACGCGCCGCACCCTCGCCGAGGACGGCTACGAAATGCCCGCATGGTATCCCGAGGTGTATCCCGAGGGATTCGAGCGCACGCTCAAAAAGGGCATGAAGGGCATGGACGTGCGCGCCGTGCAGGAGAAGCTCATCGAAAAGGGCTATCTGACCGGCCGCGCCGATCACATCTATGGCAACAAGACGCGCAGCGCCGTCAAGAAGTTCCAGCAGGATAACAACCTGCGCGTGACGGGCATCTGCAACGGCAAGACGTTGTTCCTGCTGATGGATTAAGAGAAAAGCTTTTGCGAGCGGCAGCGTGAAAACGCTGCCGCGCTGTTTCTCAGAAATTTTCATGGAAGGGAGGTTTGGAGGGAGTCCTTCCTTTTGCGAAGGGGGCGCTCCAACGTCTCCGATGAATTACGAAGAACGCACTTTTGAAGCGCTGCGGCTGACGGGAGCCGAGTTTGCGGGACTGGAGATTTCCGATTGTGAGTTTAAAAACTGCGCCTTTGAAGAGCTTGCCCTGACGGACTGCGTTTTCCGCAGCTGCCGGTTTATCGGCTGCCGCATCGCTGCGCCGAGGACGGAACGCACGGAGCTGAAGCACTGCGAGTTCGAGCGCTGCCAGCTGGCTGGAGTACACTGGAAGGATGTAACGGCATACGGCGGCGTAGCCGCTCCGTTTGACAGCCTGAGGGCATGCTGCCTGAAATACTGTTCGTTCGCGGAGATGCGGCTGAACAGGAGCGACTTCTGCGGGAACGAGCTGATCGAATGCATGTTCGAAGGCTGTAAGCTGGGCGAGGCGAAGTTCGGAGGCTGCGATTTGACGCGCACGGCGTTCGCCGGGTGCGATCTGCGCAAGGCCGATTTCCGCGGAGCGCGCGGCTATCAGGTGCAGCTGCGCTCAAACCTGCTCAAGGCGGCGCGTTTCTCGCTGCCTGAAGCGCTGCGGCTGCTGGAAGAATTGGAAATCAGAATCGACGGATAAGGAGGGAACCTCATGGTCAGGCACATCATTCTCTGGAAGATCAAAAGCGAACGGACGGCGGAGGAGAAGGCGGCGATAAAGCGCGGCGTGAAAGAAGGGCTGGAAGGGCTGATGGGACAGATTCCCGGCCTGCTGGCCGTTACGGTGCGCACGGAGGGACTGGAAACCTCCACAGCCGATATGATGCTCGACACGACGTTCGACACGTTCGAGTCCTATAAGGCGTATAAGACGCATCCGGCGCACGTCGCTGTGGCCGACGGCAGGGTGCGTCCGAATGTCGAGGTGCGGCTCTGCCTTGATTACGAGGAATAACCTGCGAATTTTTTGTGCGTGCGCCGCTGCCTTGTACGTTTTTAAGGCAATACCGTATCATTCGCGTGAAGGATGACGAGAGAAATTTGCGCCGGATGCGAATTGCAGATTTCGCAGGCGTTACTTACGGTACGTCAAGAAAGCTGCAAGCAGTGGACGACACAAAGGCGTCCGTCAGCCTTTGCGCGACATTGTGCAGTATTGCCTTAATTCGGAAGCGAATGGGCGGCGATCAGATTCAGGGCGCTCTGCGCCCTGTAAAAAACCGGAACCGCGTCCGTTGTTGGGATGCGGCTCCGGTTTTATTTTATTTCGAGCGTTATTTCGCCGTCGCTTCGATGATCTCAATCACCTTCTGCGTGCCGTCGTGCAGCGGCTCGGCCTCCATGGCGCGGCGGCAGACCTCACGGTTGGCGTACAGCTCTTTGATGGCGGCCGCCAGCGTCTGCGGGGTCATCTCCTCCTGCGGCAGCACGTGAGAGAATCCGCGCGCCTTGAACGATTCAGCGTTGAGAATCTGGTCGCCGCGGCTGGCCCCCTTCGGGTATGGTACAAGCAGCGCGGGCATCTTCAGCGCGAGGATTTCGCTCAGCGCGTTCGCGCCGGCGCGGGAAAGCATGATATCGGCGGCCGCGAACAGGTCGGGCAGTTCTTCGGAGACGTATTCCTTCTGCACGTAGCCGGGCTTTCCGGCGAGCGATTCGTCGAGGTTGCCCTTGCCGCAGATGTGCGCCACGTCGAAATACGGCAGGAGCTTATCAAGCGCCTCGCGCAGCGCCTTGTTGACGCTGGCCGCGCCGGAGGAGCCGCCCATCATCAGCAGGACGGGCTTTACGCCGTCGAAGCCGAGGAAGCGCAGGCCCTTCTCGCGGCTGCCGGAGAACAGCTCGGCGCGCAGTGGCGTGCCGGTATAGACGGCCTTCGCGCCCAGCAGCTTCGCCGCTTCGGGGAACGTGGTGCAGATGACTCTGCCCATCGGCGCGGTCAGTTTGTTGGCGAGGCCGGGCGTGATGTCGCTCTCGTGCAGCACGGCGGGCACGCGGTGCAGCCACGCGCCGTATACCACCGGCACCGATACGAAACCGCCCTTGGAAAAGAGCACGTTCGGTTTGAGCTTTTTCATCAGGGCGCTGGCCTCATGCATGCCCTTGAGCACCTTGAACGGGTCGGAAAAGTTTTTCGGATCGAAATAGCGGCGCAGCTTGCCGGAATGCACGGCGTGATAGGTTACGCCGTCCACCTTTTCGATCAGGCCGCGTTCCATGCCGTCGGCAGTGCCGATGTAATGCACGTCCCAGCCCGCCTCGAGAAAATGCGGGATCAGCGCCAGATTGGGCGTTACGTGTCCGGCGGTGCCGCCGCCGGTAAAAACGATGCGTTTCATTTTCAGCCTCCGAATCTTGATCGTTTCCATTATATGCTTCCGGCGGCGCGCCAGTCAAGCGGCAGGGCCGTTGTTTTATCTTTGGCGCTTTGCGCCAGAAAAACACCCCGGAACTTTTCAATAAAAATGTCGAACCGGGGGCGATAGTCCCTCGACCTGACGAAAAAAACATGGTATACTATCTATAGACATAAAATTTCATAGGGAGGGTCTCTTCATATGGAAGGCAACCAGCCGGGGCTTTATCGCGATCCTTTTGAAACCGCGCCGCGCGGACCGCTTGGCATTATTGCAATGCCGGGCTGTGAGATGTTGGGCAAAAAAGTGAACGACTATCTGATGCTTTGGCGCGATTTGAAAGAGAACAACGACGTCGAACTGTACACCAGCCCCGGTTATGAAAGGGAGTCCTTCCTGCTGGATGTGAGCTGCCCCCGTTTCGGCACGGGCGAAGGCAAGGGCCTGCTGCGCGGCAGCGTGCGCGGCTACGATATCTACATCATTTCCGATGTGACCGCCTATCAGATTGAATACACGATGTACGGCCGTCAGGTGCCGATGTCGCCCGACGATCACTATCAGGATCTCAAGCGCATCATCGCCGCCATCCGCGGCAAGGCCGAGCGCATCACCGTCATCATGCCGTTCCTGTATGAAAGCCGCCAGCACCGCCGCACGGGCCGCGAGTCGATGGACTGCGCCATGGCCCTGCAGGAGCTGGAAGCGATGGGCGTGAGCAATATCATCACCTTCGACGCGCACGACCCGCGCGTGCAGAACGCCATCCCGCTGACGGGCTTTGAATCGGTCCAGCCGTATTACCAGGTGCTCAAGGCGCTCCTGCGCGAATTTCCCGATCTGCGTCTGGACAAGAAACACATGACCATCATTTCGCCCGACGAAGGCGCGATCAACCGCAACATCTTCTACAGCTCCGTCCTCGGGCTTGATCTGGGCATCTTCTACAAGCGGCGCGATTATTCCCGCGTCATCAACGGCCGCAACCCCATCGTCGCGCATGAATATCTGGGCGACGATATCGCGGGCAAGGATGTGCTCGTTTCCGACGACATCATCGCCACCGGCGAATCGATCCTCGACCTCGCGCGCGAGCTGAAAGAGCGCAAGGCGAACCGCATCTTCATCGCCGGCACGTTCTGCTTCTTCACCAATGGTCTGGAGGTCTTCCAGAAGGCGTATGACGAAGGCGCGTTCTGCCGCGTGCTCGGCTGCAACCTCAACTATCTCCCGCAGGGCCTGCGCGAGAAGGAGTGGTTCATGGAGGTGGATATGTCCAAATACATCTCCTACATCATCGCCACGCTGAACCACGATCACAGCCTGCATACGCTGCTCAACCCGGTCGATCGCATCAGCCGTCTGCTGACGCGGTAT
>SFFS01000103.1 GCA_004557805.1 Clostridiales bacterium
GAAAGCGCCACGTTCGTTTCGGCCGAACCGATGCTCGCACTCACGCCCTTTTCCGGCGTGCTCAGCGCCGCGTCGGCCTTCGCCTCGTGGCGCACGCTCACTTCGATGGCGCCGGCCTGAACGCTGGCGTTATCGGTATCGATATACGCTTCGAACGTGCCGTTCGCGTTGGCGTAGAGGAGCACCAGCCCCGCGCCCACGCCCGAAATCGACAGCGCCGAATTGCCCTGCTCCGGCAGCGCCACGGAAGCGCCCGTCGTCCTGACGGTCAGCTTCTGCGCGCCGGCAACCGTCGCACCCGCCAGATACGCGCGGGACGCGCCTTCGCTCGTCGCCGTGGCGGTATTGGCGGAAGCGCTGTATTTGGCGGCGTCAACCGCTGCGTTGGAGATGATCGCGTTCGCCTTGCCGGTCACGGTCTTGCCGTCGGCGGAAAGGTTGTAGCGGCTGATCACGCTGATGCGGCCTTTCGCCTCGAACGTGATCGACGCGTCTTTGACGTAAGCTTCGTTCGTGCCGCGGAGAATGGCCGTCACGGCGTTCACCGCGACCTTCTCCACAGCCGCGTCCAGCGCGCCGCTGCGTACGGCAGCCAGCGCGTTCGCATCCGTTTCGGCGGAGACGGTTACAACGTCCTCTTCTCTATCGCTGCGGATATGATACACGCCGCCCGTCACCGCCGCGACAGACTGCATTTCAACAACCGCCGTGGCGACGTTCGTGCTGACGCTGACATATGCGGCGGAAACGCCGTATTTGGAGCTGGCGGTGTACGCGCGCGCTTCGCTCGCGGGTGCCGCCTTCACGGTCAGGCTTTCCAGATACATTTCGCCGCCATCCACAGTCGCAGCGAAGCTGCCCTTGACCACTGCGGTCAGGACGTTCACGGCGATCGAGGCCAGCGACAGGCTCGCGTCGGGCTTCTTCACGTCGGCTGTGGCAAACGCGGTGCCGCGCGCCAGCACGGTCAGCTCGCCGTACAGGCCCGCGCCGCCGATCTTCGCGCCCTCGACGGTCGCCCGGTTATTCATGTTTGCGGTTGCGACCGCAGCGTTCACACCCACGCCGGCGAGGCTGACGCTCACATCCGTGCCGCCGCCCGTCGCGCCGACATAGGCGTTCGCGCCCTTCTTTCCGCTGGTAAATTCGCCGCCTTCGTTCAGATCGGATCGGACGGACACGCTGCCCGCGTTCACCTGCGCGCCTGTAATGTACGCCTGCTGGTTCGCGCTGAGCGTGGCCGCGCTTGTCGAAAGCGCTACGGTGAACACGCTCGCCTTCAGCTCCGGCGTGCCGACCTCGGCCGTCGCCGTCGCCTTGCCCTGCGCGTACACGCCGATGCTGTTCGCAGTGACAGCGCCCTTGCCGGAGATGCCCGCGCGCGCGATCGTCGCAGCCTGAGCGAAGGAAATGTTCACGCCGATATCGGTGAACGAAGCCGATACGCCGGCCAGCGCGGGCGTCATCTTCGCGGCCGCATTGGCGATGTATCTGGTTTCAATGGTCAGCTTTCCGCCCCTGACGGCGATTGCGCCGTCGGTGGAAACGGTCGCCTCAAAGTCGCCCGAAGCATAGGCGTAGCCCGCCATCAGGCCGACCGAGTTATAACCGGCGCTGAGGTTGTCAACCTTCGCCACAGCGCGGGAATCTCCATAGCTGCGCACGCTCATCGCGCCCGCAACGGTCAGGTTAGCGGCGTTCACGCCGGCGATTCCGGTCGCGTTGGCAATGGCTGTTGCGGTGTTCGCGCTGAGCGAGAGCATTCCGGCCGAGGCGGAGAAGATATACGCTTCCGCCATCGTGCCGAACTTCAGCGACGGAATGCCTTCCCTGTCGATCGATACGCCGATCTCGCGCGGCGCGTAGCCGTTCGTATCATCCTTTTCAACGTTCTGCCAGGAGCCCACGTCGAGCGAACCGCCGATTTCGATCTTCGCATTCGCGTCGATCAGCGCCTTCTGCACGCTCTTGAGCGTCGCCGCAGCGACCGATACGTTCGCCGTAATTCCGCCCACGCCCGCATTGGCGACGACGCTGTAAGCCTCCGTGTTGCCAAACGCATACAGGTTCACTCCGGAGCCGACTTTCAATCCGCCCGATTCGCCCGTGATGCGCGCGCTGTTTTCGGAAGCGTTGACAGCGACGCCGAAGTTGAGCGCCGCGGCGACCACTCCGGCCGCGCCCGTCACAACGAGCGTCTGCGCGGTGGAGCGGTAGGGGTTCTGTTCGGTTCCGGCGCTGACCGCCAGACTTGCGGCCTGCACCTGCGCGCCGGTCACATCGATCCACGCGCCGTTGAGGCTCTTATGATAGGCCAGCGCAACCGTCGCGCCCACGGCAACCGCGCCGCCCACGACGCTCGTGGCGTAGACCTTCGTGCTGCCCGCAAGGCTGCCGGCCACGTTCAGCCTGCCGCTTGCGGCGATGTTCATCCGGTTGATCGCGGCGATATTCGCCGCCCTGTTGATGCCCAGCGCCACAAGCCCGTTGACCGCGACGCCGCCCGCCGCCAGGCCCAGCGCGGCCATGTCCACGTCGGCCCGCAGCTTGCCTTCCACGGTCACATGCTGTGCGTTGATGGAGCCGTTCTCGCTGCCGGCGCTGCCCGCCTCAGCCTGTTCGCCGGAGGCGATATTGGGCGTCGCGCCGATATAAGTGCGGCTGTCCGCATCGGAAACGTTCACCACGACCGACACGCCCACGGCCACTCCGCCCGCCGCCGCGGCAACCAGGAACGCCTGCGACGTGGTTTCAAAATCGGATCTGACCGAAACGTTGTCCTTCGACCAGAGCGTTACGCCCTGCCCGATATAGGTGTCGATATCCAGTTTGTTGATGACGAGCGCCGCGTTGACCGCAACGCCAACCGTGCCGCCCGCCACGCCGGCCGCCGCGGCAATCGCCGTGGTATCGCCGCCGCTGGTCACGTTCACGGAACCGACGGGGTTGCCCTTCGTGCCGATCTTCGCCCCGTCGGCGATTGCGGACACGACCTTGCCCTCGAAGTACGTCGCGCCGGCGCTCACGCCCACGCCCGCCGTACCGCCGACGGCCAGGCTGACGACGGTGGTCAGCACCTGCTTGAAGTGCATCTCCGCCGCAACGTTGACGGCGTTCGCCCTGAGCACGTCGCCGGAAACGACGGCCTGCGCAAGGCCGTTCACCACCAGCACGCCCGCGCTCACGCCCACGCCCGCAGCGCCGCCGCCCGCGGCAACCACGCCGATCAGGCGGATGGAAGAATCCTTCGCGCTGCCGCTTGTCTTCTTGTCGGCGAGTTCGTTGATTTCCTTTGCGTCGTCGCCCAGCGCGTCGTTGGAGGAGGAACCCTCCGCCCCGCCGGACACGGCCCTGACGCTGACGTTTCCGTCCGCCGACAGCTTCGCGCCGCCCGCGACCGTCGCGCTCACCTTCGAGGAGAGCAGGCCGAACGAAATGCCCGCGCCCACTCCGGCTGCGCCGCCCACGCCCAGCGAACCGGCGATCATGTTGGCCGAAAGCGTGTCGCTGGCCAGCACGTTGATATCCTGACCCGCGTTCACTTCAGCCCCGGCGAAAATCGCCGCCGAAACGCCGTCTACCAGACCGGCCGCGCTCGTCTTGCCATAGCCGAGAGACGAGGCGGTTTCGTCGTATTTCGCTTCAGTCATGCCCGCGGAAGAGGCGGTCTTGCCCTCAAGCGCCGTCAGCGACGAGGCGCTCACTGCGGCGGGCTTCATCTCGCCGTTTTCTTCCTTTGTATAGAACTTGTCGTTGAGCTTGTAGTAGCGCTTTGCGCTGCCGTCCTGATAGACGGTGTAGCGCACGGCATTGCCATCCTCGTCTACGCCGTCGTAGTAGACGCCGCTGTCTCCCTTTTGGGTCTGGCCATAATCGCCGAAGCCCTCGGTGTGCCCGGCCATGCCCTTGTCGGATTCGTCCGCCTTGAGCATCGCGTCGAGATCGTCGTCCGGCTTATAGGCGGCCGCCGCGCCGTTCGCGCTGGCGAACGCGCCGTCCACCTGCCTGCCGGGGTTCACGCCGCCCTCGGCGTAAATCTCATTGGACGCGTCCTTATTGAGCTTTCCGCCCATGACGATCGCCGTGATCGACACGGCGATTCCCGCGGCGCCGCCGCCCGCGGCCGTCATCACGTAATCGTCCGCGTCGCGCTGCGCGTCGGCCTTTACGTTCACGTTTTTGCCGGCAGCAGCCTTCACCTTTTCGCCGAGCACGGCGGAAACAGTGTTGAACGAAACGCTCACCAGCGCCGAAACGCCCACGCCCGCGCTGCCGGAAGCCGCGATCGTTCCGACAATCGCCAGCAGCCGGTAATCGTCCTTCGCGGCGACGTCGATATCGCCCGTCTTTGCGGTCACGCCCGCGCCGCTGCGCACGGTCGCCGTCGTGGTTACCTTGTTGATGATCAGATCCAGCGTGCCGCCCACGCCCGCGCTGCCGCCAACCGCCGCGCCAATCGCGTCGGAGGTGACAAATTCATTGGAGTTCGCGGCGATGCGGATATTTCTTTCCGCGCTCAGCGCGGAATTTGCCGCAACGTCCGCGGCGGTCTGCATCTTGAAATATGTCACAACCGCGACGGCGGAAACGCCCGCGCTGCCGCCCACAGTGGCGGTCGCCGCGGCGTTGACGAAGCGCTCGTCGCTGTCTGCCGTCACGCTCAGGTCGCGCCCGGCCGTGATGGTCTTCCCGGCAATCGCGCCGAGCATCGCCCGTGTCACGCCGCTGAACACGATCACGTTCGCGCCGCCCGCAACGCCCGCGCTGCCGCCCGCCGCAAACGTCACGGCGATCAGCCACAGATCGTCCTTCGCCTTCGCGGCGACCTTCACATCGCGGCTTGCGCGGACGTCCGCGTCCGTCGCTTCGGCGGTCACATCCTTGTCGAATACCAGCGCGACGATCGTCGCGCCCGCGCCGTTCGAGCCGCCTACGGCCAGCGAACCGGCGCAGTTATATATCGCTGTGTCGTCATCCGCTTCAATCGTCACATCGCCCTCGCCCGACGCGGCGGTTTCCCCTGCCGCAGCGAAGCCTGCGATCAGCGTCGCGCCATTGGCGCGCGCGGCAACGGTGTTGTCGGTCACCATCGTGTTCACAACGCCCTGCGCCGCGTTCTGCGCGCCGCCGGAAACGCCGAGCGTCGCCATGACGACCGTCTCCCGTGCCGTCGCGCCGACGTACACGCCCTTGAACTTGCGCCTGCTGGCAAGCTCGGTCTCGTTCGCCGTCGCGGCGGTCGCAATGAGCTCCGCGCCCTTGCCGATGACGGCTTGCACAAAGTTGAGATAGATCACGGTGGACGCGGCAAGCCCGGCCGCCGTGCCGGAAGCCGATACGCTCAGTCCGCCCGCCGCCACATACAGCTTGGAATCATAATGCGCGGCGGCGGCGATGTTGCCGGCTGCCTTCATTTTCGTGTTTCCGCCGATCGTGTTTTCGATGCGGCTCTTCGAGGAAACGACCGGGATCGTGCCGCTGAACGCGCCGTTGGAGCTGGACACGCCCGCCGCAACGGCCACGACGATCGTCACATCCTTCGCGCAGGCCTGCGCGAGAATATCCTGTTTGGAAATAAGCTGCACCGTCTGGTTCTGGCCCTCGCCGCCGATGCGAACTTTCACTTCACGGTCGAAGACGTTGACGTTCACCGTCGCGCCGATCGCGTTTGCGCCGTTGCTTCCGGAAGCCGCCAGCGCGCCGTTCAGGCCCCACGCCTCGGAGTTTGCCAGCACGCTGATTCCGCCGTTTTTCGCTTCGACGCGGCTGCCCTCGCCGATCGCCGCAACCGTTTTCGCCAGCGTCACCAGCACGCTCAGCGCGCCCGCGACGGTGTTCGCGCCGTTGGCGGCGGAAGCGGAGGCGATCAGCGACGCAAGCCGCGCGCGCTCGTTCGCCCTGACGCTGATATCGCCCTGTTCGGCAAGGAGCGTCGCGCCCTTTCCGATTTTGGCGGCTGTCTCCGTTTCGTTGACGATCACATCGAACGTTCCGCCCGCCGCAACCGTGCCGCCCGCGGCGATAGCCGTGCTGACGGAGATGAGCAGCAGCGCCATTTCCGTTTCGGAAAGCACGTCGAGTCCCTTACCGGCGGTGAGTTTCGCGCCGTCGGCAACGCTGCTTTCGGTCGTGTTTTTCGTGGCGATCACGTTGAGCGCGCCGCCGACGGTCGCCACGCCCTGCGCGGAAGAATTCAACGAAGCCGCAACCGTAAACAGCTGCGCGTCGACGTTCGTGGACGCCTTCTGCGCATAGCGCCCGGCCGCGCGGATCTCGCTGTTTTCGCCGACGGATGCGCGGACCCGGTCTTCATTCTGCAAGTATCCGAACGTCAGACCGACGCCGGCCTTCGACGGAGCCGCGCTCAGCGCGCCCGCGATGATCCGCGCGTTCGCCTCGTCCTTCGCTTCAATCGTCGCATCGCCGTCCACGTCGATTTCGACGTTGCGGCCGACGAGCGCTTCAATGCGGTTGTTGAAATACACCAGCGCGAGCGAACCGGCCACGGAGGCGTTGCTGCTCTGCGTCGATCGGGACATGATGCTTCCCGCAATCGCCTCGGCGTAATAGTTCGTGGCGCTGAGGAAGTTGAGCAGATCGACCGCCGCCAGCAGGTCGGAGCTCTTAACTTTGATGGACACGGTGTAGCTCTTGCCGTCCGCGCCCTTCTTCACGTCGATGATGCCGGTATTCGCGTCGGAGCGCTCGCCCTCGTCGAGCTTGCTCGAATCGGACAGAATCTTGTCGATGCCGAACGCGTTTTGATAATCTTCACGCGTCACGCCGAGCTTTTCGGCGCGGATCAGCAGCGACCTGGCCTGAATCTTCGCCCAGTCGCCAATGCGGCTTTCAACCTGATTGTTGGCGTAAATGATCGCCGCCGACGCGCCCACGCCGACGCTCGATCCCTTCGAAACGCTCACGCCGCCCGCGCGCGCGGCAAGCTTCGTCTTGTCGCTCGTGGAGATAACGACGTTTTCGCCGGTGATCGTCGCGCGGTTGTCCGTGCCGGTTCCGTCCGCGATGATCACCTTCGTCTTCGCATTGCTCGCCAGCACGGCGATTGCGCCGCCGACCGACGCGCTGCTGCCGCTTCCGCTGACAGCGCCCGCAAGCGCCTGCGCCGCCAGCTGGCCGCGGAAGTCGCCGTTCATGTTCTGCGTCAGCGTCGCGGAAAGCTCGACGTCGCCGTTCGACTCGACGCTGCCGCCGTTGATTTCAACGATCGCTTCATTATTATTAACGCTTACGGCGACGCCCACCGCAATGGAGTTGGCCTTGTTCGCCAGCGAGATGGAAGCGCCTGTGCCCAGCGTGCGGAAGTTGCCTTCGTTGACAGCCGTCGCCTGCGCGCCGCCGTCGGCGCTGAGCAGCCCGGAAACGAGCGTCCTGGCCTTATGGTTGGAAACCGTCAGGCCGACGGCCGCCGCAACCTGCAGCTTGCTGCCCTGGCTGGGATAATCCCCGCCGGTCAGGTTTTTGCCCGCAGCGCCGCTCGCCTGGCTGACGCCCGTGTTCGTCGCGCCACCTGCGGCGTTCGTGCCGGGCGTCTGCGCGTCCTGGCTGCGCAGCACGTTCGAGGAAAGCGGCAGATCGTTGCGCGCCTCTTCCCCGCTGCCCTGTCCGCTGACCTGCCCGTTCAGGCGGTCGGCGGTTTCGTTGCTCTTGTTGTGTTCGGTCTTGGGCGGAATGCCCTCGCCATTGGCGATTTTTTCAGCGTCCTCCTGCGCCTTGCCGAAGCGGTCGAGGTAACGCTGCATATCCGAACCGATCGCCGTGGCGATGGCGTTAGAAACGTCGGCGCTGTAGCTGTACGCCCCGAGCTTCGCCTCGCCGCTGACCTTCGCGCTGCCTTCGAACGCGGTAAGAATGTCGGTGGAGATGACGTTCAGCGCGACGGCCGCGCCCACGGCGGTCGAGTTGCCCATCGCAAAGCCGCTGGCGTTGGCAAGCGCCTCGCCCGTCTCCCTCGCGATCATCAGCAGGTTCACCTTGGCGCTGTCTTCATCGTCCGGGTCGACGGCCACGCTGTTCCCGCCTGCGGCGGTGATGTTCGTGCCGTTTCCTGCAAAGGTGCGCACGGAGCCGGTCAGCGCGTTCACCGCAACGGACGCATCCAGCGCGACGTCCTTATTCTTCGCGGCGGCTTCGCCCTGCGGGTTTCCGCTCTCGAGCGGATCGGTACCGGAGACGCTGCCGGTTTCAACCTTGCGGTCCGCGTCCGCGCGGATCTCAAGCGTCCCCGTTTCCAGGGTGCGGTTCGAGGCGATTCCCGCTTCCGTCGTCGTATCGCCGTAGGTGAACGCGAACGCCGCGCCCACGCCGACGGACTTGCCCCTGCCGTTCTGCACAGGCTGAGCGGCGGTGTTCGTCGGGTCGTCCGCGAACGTCGCGTGTACGGTCACGATCTGCGCATCGGGCATATAGAAGCAGAACACCTTCTCCGCCGCGCTGCTCGAATCGACGACGACAATTTCCTTCTCGTACGTTCTGCCGTCCACGCTGTAGGTGTACGTCAGCTTCGTCAGCTTCTTGCCGGTCAGGTTCTTGACATTGACCTTGACCAGGTCGTTCATCTTCGCCTTGTACGCCGAAACCGTCACGGGGTTTTCCGACGCGCCCGTCGCCCGTGTGACGATTTCGTGCAGGTTTTCTGCAAACGCGACCCTGACCGTCAGCTTCCCGTCCGCCGCCATGTCTGCGGGCGGCGCGATGGTGAACCTGCCGTCCGCGCCGACAGTGAACGTGCCGGTCTTCGTTTTTCCGTCGCTGTCAGTATATTCATAGGAAACCGTGGCGGGCAGTTTATAGCCTTCCTTCGCGGTAAGGGTCACGTCGCTGCCGTTGACAGCGGCTTCGCCGCCCTGGTCCACGCTGATCTCCGCGCGATCCGTATCGATCACGTTCGAAGAGCCGCCGTTGCCCGCGTCCTGGGTATCGGCCGCGCCACCCGGCTTGTTCGCGTCCGCGCTTCCGTCGGGGGCGAGCGAGGAAGAAGCCGTCGTCTTCACGCGCTGATTGTTCTGCGCATCCACGCGCGCAGCGCCCGCAATTTCCAGCGGGTAGTTCGTCTTTTCGGCCTCGGTCAGCTCGAAATACTCGCTCAGATAGCCGATGATCTTGCCCGAGCGCTCGTCGATGCGGCTGCGCATCAGCTCGATCTGCTTTTCCCACTTGCTGTAGGTCAGCACGCTCTTCCACTTCTCGCAGTGCAGCGTCATCTCGGGACGGATCGAGTCCACCAGCGCGTCGAAGCGCTCGAGCAAAGCGTCCGGCGCCCAGGGGCCCGCCAGCAGCTCGCCGAAGCGCGTCAGATAGCGCTCGACGATCTTGTCGTTGGACATGATGTAGCGGAACAACTTGTTTTCAACCGTCTTGTAAGCGCCCGCGCCCTCCTTGTCCATCCAGCGCG
>SFFS01000104.1 GCA_004557805.1 Clostridiales bacterium
TCCCATGCAACGCCGCGCAGTCCCCTGGCGCGCGCGTAGTTTTCAAGCGTGTCCGATTCCTCGCGCGTCACGCCGACAAGGCCGGATTTGATCAGATCAAACATATCGTCAGCCTGATATCCGTCGCACGCGCATTGAACGGCGGAAAGCAGCGCGCGCGGCAGCGGATGCGACAGCGCCGGGCGCTTGGCGTCGAGGTGGTACGGGATTCCGGCGCGCTCCAGCGCACGGGAAAGAGGCCCTGCGCAGCTCCCCTCGTCGCCGAAAACAACCGCGATTGTATCGAGCGGAACGCCGGAAAACGCGAGACGGCGCAGCGACGCGGCGATGCGCGCGGCCTCGTCGCTCGGATCGGCGGCCGCGCAGAGCGTGAGCGCATCGCCGGGGTCGTCCATAAACGGCGCGGCGTCCAGCGCGAACAGCGCCCGCGCGAGATGGGCAAGCGGCGGCTTCGCCGCGGAAGGCTCGGCGAGAATCTCCCGCTTCCATTGCATCCCCTCGCGGTCGAGATAGCGTGCAAAGCGCGCCAGCGTATCGCGCGCGGGCTGGAAAACGGGGCCATCGGGCGCGGCTTCCGCCGCCCATGCCAGCGCAAAGCGGACGCTTTCGGCCTCCCGCGCCATGAGCGCGGTCAGGCGCATCAGCTGCGGCGTAACCAGATCGAAGCCGTAAAACCATACGCGCGCGCCGCGTACAAAACCGCTCTGAACGATGCGGGCGCAGAGCGCCTCGCGCATATCCTCCGCATCAAGAAATCTGTCGGAAAGCTGCGCTTCATAGGCCGAAAACAGCGCGGACAGGTCGCCCAGCTTCAGCGCAAGCGACGGATCATCCGCCGCAACGGAAGCTGCGGTAGAGCGCACAGCATCGGGCGAAAGGCGCGCCTGCTTGAGAGACGCGATGGCCGCCGCAGCGTGATCGCGGAAGCCGCGGCGCTCAGCGGCGGACTGATAATAACGGAAGGACGGCCTGCAGCGGCGGAGGGCGGTTTCAAGGGTCATCGCCCGCCCGGCCGCGTTCAGCGGCCGTGCGGGTACGGGAGCTGCGGATGGCTCCGCCATGTCCTCGCTCCCTAGTCGGGCTGCGCCCTCCCTTACCATCGCCCGCCCGGCCGCATTCAGCGGCCGCGCGGGTACGGGAGCTGCGGATGGCTCCGCCATGTCCTCGCTCCCTAGTCGGGCTGCGCCCTCCCTTACCATCGCCCGCCCAGCCGCATTCAGCGGCCGTGCGGGTACGGAAGCTGCGGATGGCTCCGCCATGTCCTCGCCGCCTGCCTGCGCAGCGCCTGATCCGTCGCCCGAAACGGCAGCGGAAAATTCACGGCCCGGCCCGGCGTTCGAATCCGCGTCCCCGGAAAACGCTGCGCCGTGCCGCGCGGCGTCCGCTTCCGTAGGCGCGCCTGCGCGCGCAAAAACCTGCCGCGCCAGACTCTCGGGCGAGAGCACCTGCACGCTGAACAGGCCCGGCAGATGCAGCCCGTCCACCAGATCGAGCTCCGCCTGCAGCGTATATTGCGCAGGCGTGATGAGCAGCAGGTTTTCCTCTCCTGCGGCGACGGCCTCGCCGATTTCCCGCGCAACGCGCGGCCAGAGCGCGCGGCTGCGCCCGCAGAGCATGGTGAGCATGGCGGTTTCCTCCCTGAGAATGATGCGTCCATTATAGCCCAATCCCGCGCCGCCTTGCAATCCCCCGGCGAAGCCGCTATAATGAATGCGGAAGCGAGGTGAACGCTAATGAAGAAAAGATTCCTTTGCGCGCTTTGGGCGCTGTGGCTGCTTGCGGCGCCTGCGCTGTGCCGTGCCGACGCAATCGTCGCGGAAGGAATGCTGCTGTTTTCCGATGCAAGCTACGCCTGCTACACCGGCGCGGATCTGGGCGGCACGGTGAAAAAAATGAGCGCGCGGGCGCGCTTTTTCGGCGGCGGCGCATGCGCGCTGATTGCAACGCCCAACTATCCCGACGAAGTTGCGGATATTACGGCCTGCTCCATTCATATCGTGTTCGATGCAGGCGGATATTACCTCGGCTTCTGCCGCGACGGCGTAATCAAGGATGTAAAAACCGGCGCGTATACGCTGGATCTGACGGGCGAGACGGAGTATTCCTTCGGCTGGGAAATTCAGGGGCGCACCATTACGCTCACGCTGCCCACCGGCAAGAAGGTGAAATATACCGGCGACCTGGTAAAAGAATGCGGCGGCAACTACGCCGTATGGGAGCACTACATGACGGATACGGATCTGGCGTTGGGCACCGGTCCGGCGTTCACGTACATCGAAGGAACGGGCGAAACATGCCTTACGGACGATTTTTCCGGCGCGGACGGCGCGCTGACCGCCGCCCCCACCGGGCAGGAATATATCGTTTTTGCAAATTGACCGCGGGAGGTGCTTTCAGGATGGATACCGTTCACTGTCTGCATGCGTACACCGGAGAGGGAAAGGGCAAAACGACCTGCGCCGTAGGGCTGTGCGTTCGCCATGCAGGGTGCGGCGGGCGCGTGCTGTTCACGCAGTTTCTCAAGGGCAACAATTCAGGCGAAATCGCGCCGCTGTCCGCTATGCCGGGCGTCACGGTGCTGCTGGGTCAGCCGGTGAAAAAGTTCGTTTTCGCCATGAACGCGCAGGAGCACGCTGAGGAGGCCGCCGCGCAGAAAGCGCATCTTCTGCGCATCGACGAGGCCGTGCGGGCGCTGCGCCCGACGCTCGTCGTCTGCGACGAGCTGCTTGCGGCCATCGAGGTCGGCTTTATCGACGCGGGCAGCGCGGAGGAATGCATTCACCGCTGGCTGGAAAGCAGCGAAGTTGTGGTAACGGGGCGCAAAGCGCCCCAGAATATCGCGAACCTCGCCGGATACGCGACGGAAATGCGCAAAATCAAACACCCCTACGACAGCGGGATTTCCGCGCGCAGGGGCGTGGAGTTCTGAACAGCCGTATAACGGTCAGATTTCATGCGCCCGGTCGTACAGCCGCTGGATTTCCTCCGGCAGACGGTCGGGCAGCATGTCTTTGATCCCTTCCTCTCCGCCGTCGGCCAGCGCGCGTTCATAATACCAGCGCTTGAAGCGGATCATCGCCAGCGTTTTTTCGAGGCGGCGCATTTCGGAAAGCACCGTCTCTTCCTGCCGTTCAAACAGCGCAAGGCGCTGCGCGTACGTTTCGCTCCCCTGGCGGCACCATTGCATGAACTGTTTCACATCCCTGATTTCCATGCCTGATTTTTTCAGGCATTCGATCACGCGGAGCGCTTCCAGCTCCTTTTCGGTAAACCTGCGGATGCCGTTTTTCCGCGTGATCTCGGGGAACAGCCCCTCCTTGTCGTAATAGCGCAGGGTGGAAACGGGTAGCGCAAACATTTCGGAAACCTGTCCGATGGTGTACATGGCAGAGTTACTCCCCCTCAAATTTTTCTGCAAACCCCATTGACCTGAAGTCAGGTTTATATTCTATAATGGAGTGTATCATGAGAACGGGCGAAGCGTCAATCCGCCCGGAGGGAGGCTTATTTTATGCCGAAAAATGTTCTGGTCATTTCTACCAGCCTTCGGAACGACAGCAATTCCGAAGCGCTGGCGGACGCCTTTGCCGCAGGCGCGCGCGATGCGGGCAACACGGTAGAAAAAATCTCGCTGCGCGGGAAAACTATCGCGTTCTGCCGCGGCTGCCTTGCCTGTCAGAGGCTGGGCCGCTGCGTGATCAGCGACGACGCGCTCGCCATTGCCGAAGCGATGAAGCGCGCCGACGTGATCGCGTTCGCCACGCCGATTTACTATTACGAAATGAGCGGCCAGATGAAAACGCTGCTCGACCGCGTTAACTCGCTCTATGCGTCCGATTACGCGTTCCGCAAGATTTATCTGCTTTCAACCGCGGCGGAGGACGCGGAGGGCGTCGACGAGCGCGCCGTACACGGGCTGGAAGGCTGGATTGCATGCTTTGAAAAATGCAGCCTGGCTGGAACGGTCTTTGCGGGCGGCGTAGACGGCGCGGGGACCATCGCCGGGCATCCGGCGCTGGAAAAAGCGCGCGCGATGGGCGCGGCGGTGCGCTAAAAAAACGGTGCTCATACGGAAGGGAATCGCCTCCACGGCCAAAAGGTTCGGGAGGCGTTTTCGATAGAACAATAGATTTTTCCGCGGCGATCTGCTATGCTGTTTCATGAGGAGGTGCAAAAAATGCGGCGCAAAGACCGGGACGTTGAAAACCGAGATGAAATTTACGATATTCTGAAACGGTGCGATACGATAAAAATCGCCATGCACGGAGACGTGTATCCTTATCTTGTGCCCGTCTCATTCGGCGCGGAGATCGTAAAGAACAAAATCGTTATTTATTTTCACTGCGCGCAGCAGGGCGCAAAGCTGGATTTGCTCAGGGCGAATCCACACGTATGCGTAGAAGGCGAAATCTTTTTGCAGGTTGAAAAAACGGCGCATGGAATTACGGCCCGGTATGAAAGTGTGATCGGCTTTGGAAAATGTACTTTCGTTTCCGACGGCGAAGAAATCATCCACGGGCTGAAGCTGCTGACGGAGCATTACGGATATAACGAATATCCGCTCGATCGCTGCGCAGGGCTCGACCATCTGCTTGTGGGAAAAATCGTTCTTGATGAAATTTCCGGAAAGAAAAACCTTCCCGGTTCGTTAACGCCCGCCGACCGCGCGGCGGCAGTGCCGCGCTGACAGCCCGCATTGACGAAAAACGACCTGCGCAGGAAGCGGTGCGCGGCTCTCGTGCGATTCAGCAGCCGAACATTTCGTCGAGGATCTTCTTCCCTGTCGCGGTTCTGAAGATTTTTTCGCGCACAGCGCGGACGGCGTTCATCGCATCGCCGTGCTCAAAGAGATTCACCAGAAAATCCGCTTCGACGAGAATCTGATAGTCGATCCCATCGATGCAGCTGTACGTGTGGTGATGACCGACAAGATAGGCGACGCGCGCCGTCACATCCTGCGGAAAGCCGAGCGAGCGCAGCATCTGCTTTGCCAGCGGCGCGCCCTCTTTTTCCTGAAGGGGCCCCGCGCTGCTGCCATATTTTTCCTGACTGGCCTTGATGCCGATATCATGCACAAGCGCGGCGGCCTCCAGCGTGAAGCGCGTCGCTTCATCGACGCCTTCGCCCTCGGCAATCAGAGCGGCGAAGCCGCGCACCTTCATAAAATGCTGGATGCGTTTAACGCAGGGACCGTCGTATTCAATCATTTTCATTGCAAGCGCGTGCAGCATGGGATCGCTCCTTTCAGCGGCTGACCTTTTTGAAGTTGCCCAGCGTTTCCGTCACGTTGGAAACGCAGACGAACGTATCGGGAAACTGGCGCATCAATTCGGAGAACTGCGTAATCTGATGCTTGTTGATAACGCAGATGAGCATGCTTTTCGTCCTGTGGGAATAGCCGCCGACGGCGGGCAGAATGGTTACGCCATGGCGCAATTCGCGCAGGAGACAGTCGGCCACTTCTTCGGCGTGCGGGGTAACGATTTCGGCGCGAATGGCCTGCTGGCCCGCTTTGAGCATATCGTCGCTCACACGCGAGGTGATAAAGCAATAGACGATGCACAGAATGACCGGCTCGATATTGAAGTCGTATACGAAATAGGACAGCACGGCGACAGCCGTGTTCAGCGCGAAAATGACGTGGACGAGCGAATATTCGGGGCGCTTTTTGTGGACGTAGGCCGCGACGAAATCGGTGCCGCCGGTGCTGCCACCGCGGCGGATGGTCACGCCGTAAATCGCGCCGTTGATTACGCCCGAAACGACGGGGGCGAGCAGCGTGCTCTTGCCGTCGCGCGTATGATAGATAAATCGCGTCAGATCGAGCTTTTGCAGAAACAATAGCGCAAAGGAAAACGTCAGCGAAAAGACGAGCGTCTTGAGCGCAAACCGCCGGTCCACCGCAAAAAAGGTGAAGACGGCCAGCGGGATGTTAATCAGCAGCGACATATAGCCCACACTGAAATGAAACAGATATTGCACCATTGTGGCCAGGCCGTTGAGGCCAGCCGGAGCGAACGCATTGGAAAGAATGAAAATCTGGTAGTTGAGCGCCATCGCAAGCGCCATGATGACGCATATGGCGTAATCGGAACCCTGCTTTTTCTTTTCTCCGGTAAGCACGGAAAACAGCCTTCCTTTTTCAGTTTCTTTCAAAAACGGCGACATTATAACAGAATCTAAGGAATGCGTCCAGAGGATTTATCGGCCGGTTCCGGCCTCTTTTGCGCCGCCCGGCAAAAATTACTACCGCAGTAGTATTAACAATTTGATAAGATTGCTGTATTATCTGCGTGTGGTCACTACTGTAGTCTTATAAGAAAGAGGTTTCCAATATGGATGTCAAGCTGTTCGATTCCGAATTGAAAGTGATGGACGTGCTTTGGAAAAAGGGCGATCTTCCCGCCAAAGAGATTGCGAAGGCGCTGACGAACGAGCTGGGCTGGAACGTGAACACAACCTATACGCTCATCAAGCGCTGCATGAAAAAGGGCGCGATTGCGCGCAGCGAGCCGGGGTTCCTGTGCCATGCGCTGATCGCCAAATCGGCCGTCCAGGAAGCGGAAACGGACGAACTGATCAACAAAATCTACGACGGCTCCGCCGATAAACTGTTCGCAGCGCTGCTCGGCCGGAAAAAGCTTTCCTCCGAGCAGATTGAAAAGCTGAAGCAGATCGTCGGCGAGCTGGAATGAGGGCACAAAAATGAGCCTGCTGCAAATGAGCGTCACGGGAGCCGTAATGATTTCCGCGATTGCGGTCATTCGGGCGCTGGCGATTTATCGCGTGCCGAAAAAGACCTTTCTGGCGCTTTGGGGCGTTGCGCTTGTTCGGCTGCTGATCCCGTTTTCCCTGCCCTCCGGCCTGAGCATCTACTCCCTGCTGAAACGGGAAACGCCTGCGCTTGCGGGCGGCGCAGCCGCCGTTCGGCTTTTGCCGCCGGCTGTTTCGCCGGGACAGGCCGCTCCGCGTCCCATCGCCGCCCCAGCGGCGGCCGTTTCCGTCTGGGAAATTCTCTGGGCGGCGGGACTGATCCTCTGCGCGGCATTCTTTGCCGCGTCGTATTGGAGATGCTACCGGGAATTTCAGACGTCTCTGCCGGTGGAAAATGATTTCTGCCGCCGGTGGCTCAGGGCGCATCCGCTGCGGCGCACGGTTTCCATACGGCAATCCGACCGCGTTTCGTCGCCGCTCACGTTCGGCGCGCTGCGCCCCGTAATCTTGCTGCCCAGGAAAACGGACTGGGAAAACGAGCATGCGCTGCAATACGTTTTGGAGCATGAACTGGTTCACATCCGGAGGTTCGACACGGTTTCCAAACTTCTGCTAATTGCCGCCGTGTGCGTGCATTGGTTCAATCCGCTGGTCTGGGCAATGTACGTTCTGGCGAACCGGGATATGGAGCTTTCCTGCGACGAAACGGTGGTTCGCCGTTTCGGCGGCGCAAGAGCGGACTATGCAAACGTTCTGATCCACATGGAGGAAACGAAGCGCGGCTTTGCGCCGCTTTGCAATCATTTCAGCACAAATGCAATCGAAGAAAGGATCACTGCGATTATGAAAACAAGAAAAACTACGTTGGTATCGCTGGCTGTTGCGGCGGCGCTTGTCGCCGGGACGACCACGGTTTTTGCAACCTCAGCCAAAAACGAAGAACACAGCGCCTCCGCGGCATTTGTTTCAGCGGCGGTTGAATCCAGCGCGGAAAGCGCCGCGTCCGCAGCGGGAACCATGGAGACGTTCCAAACCGGCGAAGGGCTGAAGCCGGATACGGAATATCTCGCCGCCGGAATCACCGCTCAGGAAAACACGTGGTACTATCAGTGAAAGCCCATCGCCGCAATCTTCGACGATAACGGCCATATTTACATGAACGACGCCACCGTGGACGGAATTTATCTGAATATCCAAAGAGACGGCCGGGGCGGCATTGCGGCCGTATCCGTTATCGCAAAAAAGCAGTTTCGGGAACTGGCGGGCCGGTATATGAATCGCGCCGGCGACGTCGGTCTTACGGAAGTCACGCTTCTGTCCTACGTCGATCCTGCGGACGGCAAAACGTATTACAGCACTGACGGCGGCGCGACCTTCGAACCGTTGACGGACGCGGAATTTGAAGCGCGCTACCCCACGCCGGACATTGAGTGGTGGACGTACGATGAATATAAAGCGTGGCTGGAAAACGAAAAGGCCGTGCTGCAGAGTATGCTCGGCGAAAAGGCGTGGACAAGCGGCAAAGGCAGCTTCGTCTGGACGCAGGATGAAATCGACAATGCCATCGCTCTGTATGAGGGAATTCTGGAGAACATCAAAAACGGCGCGTTATATTCCAAGACCGTCGACGGGCAGGACGGCGTGATGCTCAGTTATAACTCCGCCGGCAAAGAAGTGGGAACCGCGTCCGCCGCAAAGGAGCTGTATATCAGGCTTGCCAACGGCGAAGGAAAAACGTTCGGCCCCTATGAGACGGACGAGGAGCTTCTCGCCGCCGTCCGTCCCTTTTGCATGCAGCAGGTTCAGCTGGGCAACATGACGCAGAGCGAGGCGGACGAGATCCTCGGCAGGTACGCCGCGAAGTAAGGCGAACTGCCGGTTTTATCTGCAAACAACTTTGGGCTTGACCTTTGCGCAGAGTTATGCTACACTCCCTCTTGCTCGCTCGGAGGGCGCGTTGTTCAGAGAAACAGCAGCCGGATAAGGCGCAGACTGAGATGTCTGTTCCTTATCCGGCTTTTTTTGATGCAAAGGAGGAATATGAAATGGATCTTCTGAACGGCAACATCAAATCGCTCTACTTCAGGTATCTGTCCGCGGCCTTTGGCAGCGCGCTCATCTCGTGTATCGACGGCGTTGTGGACACGGCGATGGTCGGGCAGTATCACGGGCCGGAGGGCACGGCGGCGAGAGCCAGTATTTTACGGCGGCGGTAATCGGCTCGGCGATATCCTTTATTGTGATGCTGACGCACTTTGCCGACCGCAAAAATACGCTGCGGCTGGTGAAGCCGGAAAAGCTGCCCGGAAAGCTCCGAGAGATCTCCGTTACGGGCTTTTCGACCTACTATTTCCAGGCAATCATGAAGCCCGGCGCGGCGTTTATTGTGTCGGTGGCGCGCGGGCTGATTGTCAGCGGCGCACTGATCATGATATTGCCGATGCTGGCCGGCGCGTCGGCGCTGTGGTTCGCCATGCC
>SFFS01000105.1 GCA_004557805.1 Clostridiales bacterium
TTACCACGGAGCCTTCCGGGTTCGGAACGCGGTTTCTGGGGCTGTCGGTGCCGTGGGGGCAATATGGCATACACGGTACGAACCGGCCGGAATCGATCGGCAGCCGCGCGTCGCACGGGTGCATCCGAATGTATTCCAAGGACGCTGAGACGCTCTACCGCCTTGCGCCTGCGGGCACGAAGGTGGTCATCGAAGAGGGGCCGTTCGGTGAACTGGGATGGAGCCTGAAGGCGCTTTCGCCCGGCGACAGGGGATCGCTCGTCTGCGCAGCGCAGCGAAAACTGCGCGCGCTGGGATATTACGGCGGCGGAATCGACGGCGTATACGGCGCGGGCATGTCGCGGGCGGTGCAGCGGTTCAAACAGGAGCGCGGCCTTTCGGGCGGCGATTGCGTGGACAGCGCGACATGGCGGGCGCTCGGGGTGACGCTGTTCGAATGAACGATTGGCGCGAGCAGGTTTGCCCCTATCTGCCCCGGGGGCTGCGTGATGAAATCGGCGCGCTGGGCGCGCCTGAAATTGCGCGCGTGCGCGAACTGCGGTTGGCGGCGCGGCAGCCCGCAGGCCTGAGAGGCGAGACGGACGTCCGATTGCTGTACAGGCCCTCGGCGGACGAGGTGCGCGGCTGCGCCGCGGCCATTCTCGGCCATGCGCTGCACGCGCGGGAGCGGGAACTTCGCGAAGGGTTTGCGACGCTGCCGGGCGGGCACCGCGCCGGGTTCTGCGGGCGTATGGATGCGGAAGGACGGCTTGCGGAAATCGGCGCGATCTGTGTGCGCATCGCGCGGGAGGTGCGCGGCGCGGCGGAACCGCTGCGGGCGCTTCTGCTGGCGGATGGCAGGCCGCGCAGCATGCTGCTCGTTTCGCCGCCGGGCTGCGGCAAAACTACGCTGCTGCGCGACGCAGTCCGGCTGCTGTCGGAAGCGGGGATTGCGGTGGGCGTGGCAGACGAGCGTTCGGAGCTGGCAGCGTGCGAGCATGGCGTGCCGCAGATGCAGCTTGGCGCGAACGCGTTCGTGATGGACGGCTGCGAGAAGACGCGGGCGCTGCGGATGCTGCTGCGCGCCATGTCGCCGCAGGTGCTGGCGACGGACGAAATCGGCGGCGCAGAGGATTTGACGGCGCTTGCGGACGCGGCGCGCTGCGGCGTGGCGCTGCTGGCGACGGCGCATGGCGCGGGGTATGCCGATGCGCGGCGAAGGCTGGGACGGGAGACGCTCGGCGCGTTCGAGTTTACGGCCGTGCTGAGCGGAATCGGCCGGGTGGCGGCGGTGTATGGCGGGGACGGCGCATGTTTGCGGGGAGGAAAAACGGGTTGCCAAGATGGGTGACGGCGTTGGCGGCGGCGCTGGGCTGCGCGGCGCTGGCGGTGCAGTGGGGAAGGAACATGGCGGCGCGGTGCGGAGCGCTCCGGGCATGGCGGCGTGTGCTGACGCGCATGGAAGCGGGGATGAGCCTGTATGCCGACCTGCCGTCGCTTCTGTTTTTTGCGGCGGAGGGCGAGGAAAACGGCGAGGTGGCGCAGGAGCTTTTCGGGTGCGCGAGGCGCATGCGAGACGATCCCTCGCTGCCGCTGGCAATGGCCGCCGCGCAGCTGCGCGCGCCTTCGCTCCATGCGGCCGACCGGGCGGCGCTTGCGCCGCTGTGGCAAAGCCTTGGAAGCGTGTGCGGCGAGGAAAGCCGTATGACGCTGAAAATGGTACTTCGGTCGGTTGACGAATGCACTCGGGATGCGGAGGAACGGCAAAACCGGAACCGACGGCTGGTCGTTTCGATTGCGTGCATCGGTTCGCTGACGGTGTTCCTGTTTCTGCTATAAAAAGGGGGCGCGGGATGAACGTTGATCTGCTGATTCGCATCGCCGGGGTGGGCATTCTCGTTTCCGTGCTGGCGCAGATTCTCAACCGAACGGGACGCGAGGACATGGCGATGCTGACCACGCTGGCGGGACTGGCGATTGTGCTGCTGGCTGTGGTGAATCTGATTTCGCAGTTGTTCCAGAGCGTGCGGAGCATCTTTGCGCTATGAGCGAGGCGGCGAGGCTGGCCGGACTCGGCGTGGGCGCAATGCTGCTGCTGGTGACGCTGCGGCAGGCGAAGCCGGAAATGGCGGCGGTTTTCTCGCTGGCTGCCGGCGCGGTGATTCTGCTCGTCTGCGCGGAAAAGATGGGCGCGGTTGCGGGAACGCTGCGCGCGCTGGCCGGTCAGGCGGGGCTGGGAGAGGGCGCGGCGCTGCTTGGACGCGTGGCGGGGATCGGCGCGCTGTGCCAGCTGGGCGCGCAGCTGTGCCGGGATGCGGGCGAGAGCGGCATGGGCGAGAAGATCGAGCTGGGAGGGAAAATGATGATGCTCTCGCTGGCGCTGCCCGTGGCGGCGTCGCTTCTGGAGGCGGTATGCGGCTTGCTGCGCTGATTGCGGCGGCGCTTCTGTGCTGCGCGCTGGCGCTGCCCGCGCGGGCGGCGGAGACGTTTGCCGCGGAGGAGCTTGCGCGCCTGCAGCAGGCGGCGGACATGCTCCCCGAAAAGCGTGTCAGCGCACGCGAAATGGCTGAAAAAGCGCTGCGCGGCGAGGCGGTGTTTGATTGGAACGAGGCGGCGGAGTGGGTTCTGCGCGCTGCGCGCGAGGGACTGCTCGCACGCCGCAGGCTGTTTGTGCAGCTGTTCGCGGCGGCGCTGCTGGCGGCGCTGCTCGGCCGGTTCCAGGATGCGTTCGGCGAGGGAACGGCGCAGGCCGCGCAATGGGTGTGCCTGCTGTACACGGCGCTTTTGCTGGCGCGCGAGTGTGCGGGCGTGTTCGATTCGGTGCGGCGAACGGTTTCGGGCGCCGTGAAGGGCGCGGAAACGCTGTTCCCGCTGCTGCTGACGGCGCTTGCGGCTGTGGGCGGCACGGGCAGCGCGGCGGCGCTTCAGCCCGCGGTGACGCTTGCGGTTACGGCGGCCGCGGCAGTGAGCGAGAAAATCTGCCTGCCGCTGGCGGCGGCGTTTCTGGCGCTGTCCATGCTCGACTGCATGACGGACGCGTGGTCGCTTTCAAGGGCCTCCAAGCTGTGCAAAACGGCGTGCGGTATGGCGCTGGGCGTAGGGCTGACGGCGTTTACGGGGCTTTTGAGCGTGCGGGGGTTTACCGCCGCCGCGCGCGACGGGCTGACGCTGCGCGCGGCAAAGTTTGCAGCCGATACGTTCGTGCCGGAGGTGGGCGGCGCGCTGTCAGACACGGCGGAAACGGCGTTTGCCGGGGCGCTGATGGTGAAAAACGCGCTGGGGGTGACGGGCATGGCGCTGATCGCGCTGTTCTTTCTGACTCCGCTGACGGAAATCTGCCTGTCGGCGCTGGCGTTCCGCGCAGCGGCGGCGGCGACGGAGCCGTTTTCCGACGCGCGCATGGCGCGATGTTTTGACGCGGCAGCCGGGGCGATGGGCATGCTTGCCGGGTGCCTGACGGGCGTGATGGCGATGTTTCTCGTGCTGGCGGGACAGGCGGTGGCGGCTGGCGGCGTGATCGCCATGATGGCGTGAAGGCGGCGCTGTACGCGCTGATCCGGCGGCTGGCGGCGTTCGCGCTGCTGTCGGCATGCGCGGAATTTCTGCTGCCGCGCGGCGAAACGCGCAAATACGCGCGCTTTGCGGCGGGGTTGATCCTACTGGACGCGGCGCTGTCGCCGCTGGCGCGGTTTTTAGGACGTATCTGAAAAAAGGAAGACGGTACGGGTGGAGTTTTTCGATACGCCCTGAGGAGCCTGTAAACCGGCGGCTGCCGCGCAGGGGGGATGGAGGATGAATCTGAGCGCGTTTCGGGAAAAGCTGCGCGGCAGGAGCGCGCAGGCGGCGATGCTGCTGGCCGTGCTGCTCGTGGCGGGCAGCGTGCTCTGGCCGCAGCCGCAGGCGCAGACCGCGCAGACGCAGACGCACGCGAGCGAAATGGAGGCGCGGCTGGGCGAAGTGCTTTCCGAAATGACGGGCGCGGGTCGCGTGGAGGTGGTGATCCAGTACGAACGGACGGAGCCGGCGCAGGGCGGCTGGCTCGCTTCGCAGGAGCAGACGGCGGAGGCGGCGCCGCCCGCGGCGGTGATCGTCGTGGCGGAGGGCGCGGGCGACGTGGGCGTGCGGCTGCGGCTGGCGCGCGCGGTGCAGACGCTTCTGCGGCTCGACGCGGACGCGGTGGAAGTTTTTGAAATGAGGAAAGGGGAATAAACGATGAAAAAGCTGCCGATGATAAAACAGAGGAAAAAGCCGGATGCGCGGCTGTTCACGATGCTCTCGCTGGTGGCGCTGATGCTCGCCGTTTCGTTCTGGGGCCAGAAGGCCGCCGCGCCTGCGTCGGTGACGCTGCCGGTGGAGCGCGTGCCGCTCGTTACGCCGGAGCCGACGGAAACGGTCCGCGATCCGGCCGCGCAGGGCGCGGCTGAAACCGAACCGCAGCCCGCTGCACAGAGCGCTTTTTCAATCTATCGCGAAACGCTGGAAAAAACGCGCGCCGATTCCATGCGCATGCTCGACGAGGTGGCCGCTTCCGCCGACGAAAGGACGGCCGCCGCGGCGCTGGAAGAAAAGGCGGCGCTGGCGCTTTCCAGCGAACGGGAGGCGCGCGTGGAGGCGCTCGTGGCCGCGCGCGGCTTCGGCGAGGCGCTTTGCACCGTCGGGGCGAACGCGGTGGACGTGGTGATCTGCGCGGAAACGCTGTCGGAAGCGGACGCGGCGGCCATTCTCGATATCGCCGCGAGGGAGACGGGAATGGACGCGGCGGCGATTCGCGTGACGGCGGAAAAGTAGCCGTAAAGGCGTGATTGAATTTATGAGCGCAGTATGCTATAATAGCGTGAAAAAATTCAAACATACACAACTCGCAGACGAGGTGATTGAAATGAGCGATAATCTTCCCATCAATATGAACGGACAGGAAACCGGCGCGATCAGCTATGCCAACGAGGTGATTGCGATCATCGCGGGCATGGCCGTGGCCGAAGTGGACGGCGTGGCGGGCCACCGCAGCGCGGGCAAGAGCGTGACCGAGCGCATCGGGCTGACAAAGGCCGCGAACCCCGCGACCAAGGGCGTGCGCGTCGAGGTGGGCAGCGAGGAAGCGTCGGTCGACCTGACGCTGGCCGTCGAGTATGGAAAGCCCATCCAGAAGGTCTGCACCGAGGTGCAGGAAAACGTGCGCAAGGCTATCGAGACGATGACCGGCCTGCATGTGGTGAAGGTGGACGTGCACGTGACCAACGTGATCTTCGAAAAGGACGAGCAGACGGCGGCGCTCGCGGCCAAGCTGGAAAAGGCCGTTGAGGAAAAGCCCGCGCCGAAGGCGGAAAAGCCCGCCGATCCCGATCGGGACGAGGATCTGGATATCGACGTTGAAATCGAACCGGAGGACGAAGACGAAGAAGAACCCGAGGAGGCTCCTGAAGCGGAGTCTGACGAAGAAAAAGAGGAGTAAGCGATGAAGCTGCGCTGGTATGACAGAATTCTGGTTGCGCTCAGCGGGCTGGTGCTGGCGGCGCTGGGCGTGATGATCGTGCTTTGCGGCTGCGGCGCGGTGCATCTGCCGGAGCCGTTCGCGCTCGACGTATGGACGGGCGGCGACTGGCAGTGGCTGCCGGCCATTTTCCTGGGCGGTCTGCTGGTGTTCCTGTGGGGCATGCGGCTGCTGATCCGGCCGTTCTGCTTCGGAAAGGACAAGCAGAGCAATTATTTCGTCGTCAAAACGAGCGAGCAGGATACGATGTCCATCTCCGTTGCGGCGCTCGATCAGCTGATCCGCAAATGCCTGGCGGCGCGCCCCGAGGTGCTCACCTCGAAGGTTACGATCAGCGGACAGGAAAAAGCCATGCGCGTTCATGTGCGCGTGACGCTGCGCGGCGGGGTGTGCATTCCCGAGGTGGTGACGAAGCTGCAGGAGCAGATCAAGCAGTACGTCACCGGATGCAGCGGCGTGCCGGTCGAAACCGTGCGCGTGACTGTCGAAGCGTCGAAGGACGCAGGCGGCGACGAGGGCGAAGTGAAGCTGCTCAACGCGGTGGAAAAGCTGCCGCCGGTCGACGCAGGCCGCGATGAAGAAATTCCGGCGCAGACGCCGGAAAAGACCGTTCAGCCCGAAGCGCCCGCCGTGCCGGAAGCTCCGGCTGTGCAGGAGGCTGCGGCTGAGCCCGAAAAGGCGGAACCTGAAGCGCCCGCCGAAGAAACGGTTCCCGCGGAAAGCGAAGCGCCGGCTGAGACGGCCGAAGCGCCCGCCGGGACGGAGCAGACGGAAGCGGAAGCGCCTGTATTCGATTTCGGGCCGGAAGAAAAGCTGCCGGTCGATCTTTCGCCGGACGCGTTCCCGTTCCCGGACGAAAAGAAATAAAAACACCGATATCGCAGAACCGCGGGCTGCTTTCGCGTAGGCGAAGAAAAAGCGCGGAACGAAAGAAACGGAACGGAGTGGTTGCCAATGGCGCGTTCGCTGGCGCGAGAAACCGCGATGAAGCTGGTCTATGCTCAGATGATGGGCGGCGAGTATGGAGAAGAGACGATCGAGGGACTGATCGAGTTCCGGCCCACGAAGGATGACAGACAGTATCTGGACGAGACGGTGAGCGCCGTCGTCAGCCGCCGCGCGGCGCTGGATGCGATTATCGCCAAATATCTGGTGAAGTGGACGATTGACCGGCTGGCGCGCGTCGATCTGTCGATTCTTCGGCTGGCGGTGTTTGAACTGACCTGCCGCAAGGATATTCCCGCGGCCGTCGTCATCAACGAGGCGGTCGAGCTTTCGCACGTGTACAGCACGGAGGATGCGGGAGCGTTCATCAACGGCGTGCTGGGCAACGTCAACCGCGCGGGAGAGACGCTGGAATGAAAGTATGCCTCGGCATCGACACAAGCAATTATAGAACTTCCACAGCCCTTTGCGCCCTGAAAAGCGGCGCAAAGGACAGCCTTTTTTATGAGGAAAGGCGGCTTCTGACCGTGGAAATGGGGCAGCGCGGGCTTCAGCAGTCGCAGGCGCTGTTTCAGCATATCGCGAGGCTGCCGGAACTGATGGAAAAGCTGCTTTCGGCGCACCCGGAGTGCGAGGTGGCGACGGTGTGCGTGAGCACGCGCCCGCGTCCCGCGGAGGATTCGTATATGCCGGTGTTCCGCGCGGGCGAATGCGCGGCGCGGACAGCGGCAGCGGCGCTTCATGCGCCCTGTTTTTTTACGTCGCATCAGGAGGGGCATCTCGCGGCGGCGCGCATCGGCACGAGCCTCGACGCGGAAAAGCCGTATCTGGCGCTGCACCTTTCCGGCGGCACGACGGAGGTGCTGGCGGTGTCCCCGGGGCGCTACGAACTGCTGGGCGGTTCGAAGGACCTGCACGCCGGACAGCTGATCGACCGCGTGGGCGTAAAGCTGGGGCTGCCGTTTCCGGCGGGGCCGGAACTGGAAAAGCTGGCGGCGAAGGGCTGCGCGCAGGCGCGGCTTTCGGCCTCGCTGCACGGGCTGGAATGCCATTTTTCCGGCGCGGAAACGAAGGCGCTGAAGTGGATCGAATCGGGCGAACTGTCGCCCGAGGACGTGGCGGCGGAGACGTTCGGGTGCGTGGCGCGCACGGTGGCGCGGCTTGTGCTGGCGGGCTGCGAGAAGGCGAACGCGACGCAGGCGCTGCTGGCCGGCGGCGTGGCTTCCTCCGCGCTTTTGCGCGGGGAAATTATCGAGCGCGTGAGCAAGCGCAATGCGGAAATCCGCCTGCATTTCGCGCGGCCCGAGCTTTCGGGTGATAACGCGGTGGGCGTGGCGCTGATCGGCGCGGAGAAGTTTGGAGGTGGGGCCGTTGGCCAGGCTGATTGATGGAAAGGCCGTTGCGGCCGAGCTGCGCGAAGGGCTGAAGGCGCGCTGCGCCGGGCTGGCCGCGCGAGGAATTACGCCGGGGCTGGCGGTTATCCTCGTGGGCGACGACCTGGCAAGCCGGATTTACGTGCGCAACAAGGAGCGCGCGTGCGCGTCGGTGGGCATCCATACGCGGACGTTTCGCTTTCCGGCGGAGACGGAAATGGGCGCGCTGAAAGCGCAGATCGACGCGCTGAACGCCGACGATTCGTTCGACGGGATCCTTTTGCAGCTGCCGCTGCCGCAGGGGCTTTGCGCGGACGAGCTTCTGGAGCGGATCGCGCCGGAAAAGGATGTGGACGGGTTTCATCCGCTCAACTTCGGCAAGCTGGCGCTGGGGTTGGGCGGCAAAACGCCCTGCACGCCCGCGGGCTGCATGGAACTTCTGCGCCGCGCGGGGGTTGAAATCGCGGGAAAAGAGGCCGTTGTGATCGGCCGCTCGCGGCTGGTTGGCAAGCCGACGGCGCTGCTTTTGCAGGCGGCGGACGCGACGGTGACGCTGTGCCATTCACACACGCGCGATCTGGCGGCGCATACGCGCCGCGCGGATATTCTCATTGCTGCGGCGGGAAAAGCGGGGCTTGTGACGGGCGAAATGATTAAACCCGGCGCGGCGGTGATCGACGTGGGCATCAACCGCATGCCCGACGGCACGCTCTGCGGCGACGTGGAGTTTTCATCCGCAGAACCGGTTGCGGGGGCGATTACGCCCGTGCCCGGCGGCGTAGGGCCGATGACCATCGCCATGCTGCTCAAAGCGACGATCGACGCGGCGGAGGAAAGGCGCGGCTGATGGAAGAGCGAATTTTAACCGTAACCGATCTCAACGAATACGTTCGCCTGACGCTGGCGGGCGACCCGATGCTGCAGACCATTCAGTTACAGGGCGAGATCAGCAACTTTAAGCGCGCCGTGAGCGGACATCTGTATTTTTCGCTCAAGGATGAAAATTCGCGCATCGACTGTGTGATGTTCCGCACGGCGGCCTATGGGCTCAGGTGCAGCCCGCGCGACGGGATGCGCGTGGTGCTTACGGGCGGCGTGTCGCTCTATACGGCGGCGGGGAAATATCAGTTCTACGCCACCGGCATGCGCGAGGGCGGCATGGGCGCGCTGTATGAGGCGTTTGAGCGTCTCAAGGCTAAATTGCAGGCCGAAGGGCTGTTCGACGCAGCAAAGAAGAAGCCGCTTCCGCTGCTGCCGCGCGGCGTTGGAATCGTGACGAGCGCAACGGGCGCGGTGGTGCACGATATTCAGAATGTGGCCGGGCGGCGAAATCCCGGCGTGCAGCTGTATCTGCGGCCGTCGGCGGTGCAGG
>SFFS01000106.1 GCA_004557805.1 Clostridiales bacterium
AGCCCTTGCCTTCCATTTCCACGCGCCCGTCCTCAACGGCGAGGTTCGTCAGAAGCGTGGAGCGCATTTTCGTCGAGCCCAGCGCAATGCGGAAATCGGCCGCGTTCACCGGCACGCCGCCGAACACGAGCGTCACCGCCCGGCCCGACGCCCCGCGCTCGCCGATTTTCGCCCCCTCGACGGACGTTACGGCCGCTCCCGCGGCGTTAGCCGCCCGAATCATCTCTTCCGCCGTAAACGCCGCCTGCCATGCCTGCGCGTCCGCAGGGGCCTTATCGCTTTCGCGCCCCTCGGAAATCTGAATATAATCCGGCTCGGCCGCCTTCCAGTTCAGCCCCTCTTTGGCTCCGGCAGTTTTTCCGCCCGAGTGCGCGTGGAACCATGCGTAAATCAGCTGCCCGTCCGAAGCAAGCACCTGTCCGCGCGTTTCACGCACCGCCTGCCGGATGCGGTCGTTCACGGCCGCTTCGTCGTACGCCTGCGCCTCCTCGATGTCGGTTGAAATGTCCGCACCGGGATAGCAGCTCTCCTTCTCTTCCATGAACTTCAGCACAAACGTCCGCGCCAGGATCGCCTGCGCCTTGAGCGCCTCCATCGGCCAGTCGCTGCGCATTTCGCCCGCCAGCACGCCGCACAGGTATTCCTCCAGCGCCACCGTTTCAACCTGCTCCGCATCGGTCAAATACACCTTCAGCGCAGGCTCCCCATCCTCGAGAAACTGCACCTTCGCGGGCAGTTTTATTTTTTGCGCGGCCTGCGCCGCGTCTGTCCCCGCATGCTGCGAACAGGCGCAGAGCAGCGCCGGCAGCAGCGCGAGAGCCAGCGCCTTCGTCCAGTTTTTCATTGCAATCCCCCTTTCCTGCGTTCATAGTATGAAAGAAAAACCGCTTCAATATTCGAAAAACCGTTTGACTCCGCTGCCGCACGGTTTATAATAAATTCATCATCGTTTACGGGAGGCGTTTCATTATGGCGAATCAGTATTCCGGCACCAAAACAGAAAAGAACCTCTGGGAGGCTTTCGCGGGCGAATCGCAGGCACGCAACAAGTACACCTATTTTGCTTCCGTTGCCAAGAAGGCCGGCTATGAGCAGATTGCCGAGCTGTTCCTGAAAACCGCGGAAAACGAAAAGGAACACGCGAAGCTCTGGTTTAAGGAACTCGGCCAGCTCGGCGATACCGCCGAAAACCTTGCCCACGCCGCCGAAGGCGAAAATTACGAGTGGACCGACATGTACGACCGCATGGCCAAGGAGGCCGAGGAAGAAGGCTTCCCCGCCCTTGCCGCCCGTTTCCGCGGCGTCGCCGCCATTGAAAAAGCCCACGAGGAGCGCTACAAGGCTCTCCTGCACAACATCGAAACCGCTCAGGTTTTCGAAAAGAGCGGCGTAACCCTCTGGGAATGCCGCAACTGCGGTCACCTCGTCGTCGGTGTAAAAGCGCCTGAGGTCTGCCCCGTCTGCAACCACCCGCAGAGCTATTTCGAAGTGAGAAAAGAGAACTACTGAAGAGATGTTTGAGAAGCGCGCCGGCTTTTCAGGCTGGATGAAACCGCTGCTGGATGCAGCGGTTTTATTTTTTGCAAGCCAGCTTCAGTGCGTCGCTTCAACCGCAGACCATACGTCTTTCCGCATTTTCTCTCGCGAAAATTCGTTCATCCTTCTATATAATATACATAATGGTCAGCGACTATAAATTCAAAGAACGCGCCGTCCATTTTAGCGGCGCGTCCTTTTGTATTTTTGAATTACCGACATTTATTTTGCCGTCAGCACGTCCTGATAAATACCTACGCGTTTCACGGCCTCTATCAGCGCCTCGCCGATGCGATCCGGCGTCGGCGCGACCGTCACACCCGCTTCTTCCAGCGCGCGCACTTTGCTTTCCGCCGTCCCCTTCCCGCCGGAAATGATCGCGCCCGCGTGTCCCATACGTTTCCCGGCCGGCGCGGTTCTGCCGCCGATGAACGCTGCCACCGGCTTTTTCATATTATCGCTGATCCACTCGGCGGCTTCCTCCTCGCCGCTTCCGCCAATTTCGCCGATCATCACCACGGCCAGCGTTTCTGAATCATCATTAAACGCCCTAAGCGTATCAATAAAACCGGTACCTCTGACCGGATCGCCGCCAATTCCCACTGCCGTGCTCTGACCGATGCCCGCACCGCTGAGTTGATTTACCGCCTCGTACGTCAGCGTACCGGAGCGAGAAATCACACCCACGCGTCCCTTTTTGCAGATGTAACCCGGCATGATGCCCAGCTTGCATTCACCAGGCGTGATCAGCCCCGGGCAGTTCGGGCCGATAAGCCGCGTGCGGCTACGTTCCAGCCGTTCTTTCACTTTTACCATATCCAGAATCGGAATCCCCTCGGTGATACATACTACCAGCGGGATTTCCGCATCAATCGCTTCAAGAACACTATTCGCAGCAAACCGCGGCGGCACATAAATAATCGAAGCGTTTGCGCGCACAGTTTCCTGCGCCTGCCGCACAGTATCAAAAACTGGCACGCCCAAGCATTCCGTACCGCCTTTTCCCGGCGTCACCCCTGCCGCAATTTTTGTACCGTAAGTCATCATCTGTTCGGAATGGAATCGCCCCTGAGCCCCCGTCATGCCCTGCACGATTACGCGGGTGTTTCCGTCTATAAAAATGCTCATTCGTGCGCCTCCTCTCCGTTGTTCTGTATGCGCGCAAGCGCGCAGATTTTTCTTGCGCCGTCGGCCATATCGTCAGCGGAAACGATATTCAGCCCGCTCGCATGCAGCAACCGCCGCCCTGCTTCCGCATTCGTTCCTTCTAATCGCATCACCAACGGCACGTTCACCGCCATCTTCCGCGCCGCTTCCACTACGCCCTGCGCAATTACGTCACATTTCATGATGCCGCCAAAAATGTTAATAAAAATCCCCTTGACGTTTTTTCCGCTGAGCAGCAGGGAAAACGCCCCCGCAACTTTTTCCGCCGTCGCACTGCCTCCCACGTCCAGAAAATTGGCGGGCTTCCCTCCAAACGCCTGAATAATATCCATGGTAGCCATCGCCAGGCCCGCGCCGTTGACCATACAGCCGATATCGCCGTCAAGCTGAACATAATTCAGATCATACCGGGACGCTTCCGTCTCGCGCGGATCTTCCTCTTCCACATCTCGCAACGACGCAACGTCTGCATGACGGAAAAGCGCGTTGTCGTCAAAGTTGACCTTCGCATCAGCCGCCACGAGCTTTCCTTCAGCCGTCACAGCCAGCGGATTGATCTCCACCAACGAACAATCTTTTTCCGTAAACAGCCGATACGCACCCGCAGCCAGATGCATGAACTGTTTTTCTTTTTCGTCCGTCAGTCCAAGCTTTGCCGCCATGTTCCGCGTCTGATAATCCATCAGCCCCAGCGCCGGATCAATCTGCGCACGAAAAATCTTCTCTGGCGCCTGCTCCGCCAACTGTTCAATCTCCATACCGCCCGCTGCGGACGCGATCATCACCGTCTGTCCGCTCGCGCCGTCCACCGTCATTGAAAAATAGAGTTCCCGCTCAATGCGCATTGCACGCACTACCAGCAGACGCCGGACAATCTTGCCCTGCGGGCCTGTCTGTTTTGTTGTCAGCCGCATGCCCAGCAATTCTCGGGCACGCGCCGCGGCATCCGCTGGCGTTTGCGCCATCTTTACGCCGCCCGCTTTACCGCGTCCGCCCGAATGAATCTGCGCTTTAATCACATACGGCCCTTCTCCCAGACTGCGCGCAGCCTGTTCTGCCTCTTCCGGCGTAAACGCCGGCATGCCCTCGCTCACGGGAATTCCATACTGCGCAAACAGCGCCGCCGCCTGATATTCATGAATCTTCATGGCCGTTCAGCTCTCCTTTCATCGTTCGCGGGCCGCGGCGCCAAGTCTTTTTCCCGCTTCCAACGCCTTCATATTCAGTTCTTCCGTCCCCTTTGGAATGCGCATCCTCACCGCTTTTTCAATTACTGCATCCGGCACGATTTCAAGCAGCTCATTTATTGCACCGACGGCCACAATGTTTGCCGTCATCGCCCTGCCAACCTCTTTCGCCGCTGTTTCCAGCACCGGCAGCTTTATCACCCGCCGGCCGCCCAGATTCGTCTCGTCCAGCGAACTGTCCACCAAAACCCAGGCGTCCTCCCGGGCAGTCTCGCCATATTTTTCCAGCGAAGCCTGCGTCAGCGCCATAAGGAAGTCAGCCTTCGTCACTTTGGGATAGGCGATGCGTCTGTCGTCGATCACCAACTCCGCCCTGCAAAGCCCGCCGCGTGCTTCCGGTCCATAAGCCTGACTCTGCGCTACCTGTTTCCCTGCCAGAAACGCCGCCTCGGCTAAAATGATCGAGCAAAGAATTACGCCCTGTCCGCCGGAACCCGTAAATCGCATTTCATACCTTCCGTTCATCTTTCAGCGCCTCCCGCCTTTTCAATGATCTTCTGATATTCCTGCGTATACTCCGGGCGCTCGCAGCAGGAAAGCTCGCCGTAAACCAGCTTCCCCGCCAGTTCCTCCGGCCGCAGCGTTTTCGCCTTTGCCGCAGGCACCGCATTGTCGCGCTGCCATTTCATCATTTCCACCGCCCCTCCCTTATGGTTCTTCCGGCCGTAATACGTCGGGCACACGGATATGCACTCCACCAGCGAGAATCCCTCGTGAAGAATGGCGTTCTCGATTAGCCTGATTGTCTGCGCCGCATGATAGGCCGTTCCACGGGCCGTATAAGTCGCGCCTGCCGCCTCAGCCAATCTGGGAATGTCAAAATTCGGATCAATGCTGCCGTAGGGCGCGGTCGTCGCCATATCTCCCGTGGGCGTTGTAGGCGAAAACTGGCCGCCTGTCATGCCGTAAATGCTGTTGTTAAAAACGACCACGGTCAGGTCGATATTGCGTCGGGCCGCATGAATAAGATGATTTCCGCCGATAGCCGTCGCGTCGCCATCGCCGGTAACGACGATCACTTTCAGGCGCGGCTTCGCCATCTTGATGCCCGTAGCAAAAGCAATCGCGCGGCCATGCGTCGTATGGATGGTATCAAAGTTCATATAGCCCGCCGCACGCGAAGAACAACCGATGCCCGAAACGATAACCACATCCTTCGGATTCAGCTTCAGATTATCGATCGCCTGCGCTACGTCGCGCATCAGGATGCCGTGTCCGCATCCTCCGCACCAAATGTGCGGAAGGTGCTCCTGCCGCATATATGTCTCGATCAATCGGCTCGCCATGTTATTTTGCCACCTCCCGCAGTTTGTTCAAAATGTCCTGCGGCGTAAATGTCGCGCCGTCCACACGGCCAATATGCAATACCTCGCACACTCCTGCAGCCGCGCGTTCCACCTCCAGCTTCATCTGACCATAATTCAGTTCCACCACCACAATCTTTTTCACTCGCTCACAGATGCTTCGCATCGCTTTTTCGGGGAACGGCCACACCGTCACCGGCCGGAACATGCCGGCGCGAATGCCTTCCGCGCGCGCCGTTTCTACTGCGGCCTGTACGCTGCGCGCGGTTCCGCCGAACGTCACAATACACACATCGGCATCGTCCATGGCTGCCGTCTCATATCGTTCTATCTCCGCCTCGTTTTCCTCAATCTTACGCATCAGACGCATACATTGCGCCGCGGCAATCCCATGATCGTTCGTCGGGAAACCGTCCTCTCCGTGAATAAGACCGGTCACGTTATAAAACGCACCCTCTCCAAAGGGCGTCATTCGCGGTGCCAACTCGCCGTTTCTCATTTTATACGGTTTCGCCGCCTCGGCTGTGTCCGCGCACGTCTGTCGCTCAAAGGGCTTCACCTCACCTCTGCCCGCCAGTTCGATCCCCTCACGCATATGCCCGACGATCTCATCCATCAGCAGAATAACTGGCATGCGGTATTTCTCCGAAAGATCGAACGCACGAATCGTTTCTGTGTATGCTTCCTGCACACTCGATGGACTGAGCGCAATAACCGGATGATCGCCGTGCGTCCCCCAGCGAGCCTGCATATAGTCACCCTGCGAAGGAGAGGTTGGCAGCCCCGTAGACGGGCCGGCACGCTGCACATCAACGATCACGCAGGGAATCTCCGCCAGCGCCGCATAACCGATATTCTCCTGCTTGAGCGAAAATCCGGGTCCGGACGTAGCCGTCATGCTCTTCACTCCTGCCGCCGATGCACCGATAACAGCTGCCATGCTCGCCAGTTCATCCTCCATCTGAATGAACTTTCCGCCCACCTGCGGCAAACGCAGCGCGCATCCCTCCGCAATTTCGGTCGAGGGGGTAATGGGATACCCGGCAAAAAAGCGCATGCCCGCGGCGATCGCGCCTTCCACTACGGCTTCGTTCCCCTGCATTAACGCTCTTGTACGTTCAGTCATCGTCCTTTTCCTCCTCCAGCCAGACAGCGTAGTCCGGGCAGCGCATCTCACACAGGCCGCAGGTCACGCATTTTTCCGGTTTTGCCACAAAAACCTTTTGCTTTTTCAGTTCCAGCACTCCCTGCGGGCAAAAAGCCGCGCAGATACCACAACCCTTGCACCACGCCGTGTTGACTGCAAGCGTCTTCTTTGTTTTGTTTTCCATTTTTTCTCACTTTCTTTTCTCCCGCATCCGGCCGATGCGCGCCGGGCGGCTTTTGCAAAAAACCCAAGAAAACAGAAACCGGAAAGGGCCGCGACAGTGTCGCCTGCCGCGGCCCGTCTTTTTATCGCATCGCTGCGCGCTCACGGATCATTCGATCCATCTCCAGCACTTCGCGCTGTTTGCGCACAACGGGCGCATCCACGAAATGCCCGTCGATGAAAATTTCCGAGACGCCCTCGCGGCATCCCTGTTCGTATCCATCGATGATTCGCCGCGCCAAATCCACTTCCCGTGCAGAAGGCGCGTAAACGCCGTTGATAATATCGATATGCCGCAGCATAGAGACGCTGCGTCCGGTAATACCGTAAGATTTATTGGCCTGAGTATCGCGGGCGATGAATTCGTCCAGCGAATCGCTATTCATATCTTTGGAGAATACGGTCGTATCAAACAGCTGCACACCCGCTTCCTTACCGTCCATAATCATCTTCTGCTTGGCATAAAGCAGCTGCAGCGACCCGGGCGTCAAATCACGATCCACCCCCATCGCGCTGGTCAGGTCACCCGCTCCCACGCCCATACCGGTAACGCGCTCGCAGCAGGAAGCCAGTTCGTACGCCAGTCGGATTCCTTTGGGCGTTTCCAGTGTAAGGATCACCTCGATGCTGTTCCTTTCCCAGCCCATCTGCGCTTCATACTGTGTAAGGCGCTTATCTAACGCAAGCAGCACGTTGACATCCTCACACTTGGGCAGACGCAGCGCGTCAGGCCTGCAGGGCAGAATCACTTCGAGATCATGCAGCCCTCGTTCGGTAGTAATATCGTTGGGACGAATGATTTTCTCCTTGCCGCGGAAGTTCATGGTGCGCATTGCGTTGGCCGCGCCCTGAAGCGCCGCCTCCTTTTCCGGCGGAATGACCATGTCTTCGCATTCAAAAACAATACAGTCCGCGTTGCTGGCCAATGCAGCGGTCACTTCCTCGGGCTTGTGCCCCTTCGTCCACAAAAGCGTCCTTCTCAGCCTGCCGGTTTTCATGATACCGAGCCTCCGTTCAGCGCGCCCTGCGCGCTTTAATCATATTTACGCGTTCCATAATGGCCGTCGCTTTCTCCACTACCGGCGGATCGACAAACTTGCCGTCCACGTACAGGTCGCCATTTCCCGTCGCCATAGCGTTCTCCCAACCGGAAAGCACGCGTGCGGCCCAGTCGACGTTTTTCTGGCTTGGCGCAAAAACTTCATTGATGATATCCACCTGCGCCAGATCGCCCACCGAACGTCCCACAAACCCCTGATACTTATCAATCTGCGTGTCTTCCCGCATATACTCCACGTTTCCGTTGAAAAGCACGCCTGAATCGATCGGCTGCACGCCGGCCGCCAGGCAGTCGAGCACCATCTTCTGCCGCGCATAGGTCAGATCGGGGTTGCCGGGAATGTATCTGCGTTCTTCCAGTCCCATGGACGTTGTGAAATCCTCCATGCCGATCCCCACGGCCGTAATGCGCTCGCAGCACGAAGCCAGCTCATAGCAACGATACATTCCAAGCGCCGTCTCGATCATCAGCACCATCTCTATGGCGTTCTTTTCCATGCCGTTTTCTTTTTCAAACTTCTCCAATCGCGCGTCCAGCGCCAGCAGATCTTCTGCCTTCTCCGCCTTCGGAATGCGCAGCGCGTCGGGTTTTGCCGGCAGAATCACGGCCAGGTCTTCTTCCAGATATTCCGTTCCAAACTTATTGACGCGCACCAGCCGCTCCTTGCCGCGAAAATCCCACGTTCTGAGCACTTCTGCCGTCGCTTCGCGGCAGGCTTTTTTGTTCATAGGCAAAATGCCGTCTTCCAGATCCATGCAGATCGCGTCCACGTCGGAGGCGATCGCCTTTTTGAGGTTGTCAAGCGCCAAGCCGTTGGCCCAGTAAATCGTTCTGCGCAGTCTCATCTTTTTTTCTCCGTCCTTTATTTTACAGTCTGTTCCGCAGGAATTCCGCGCTCGCGGCCATGCAGCGTTCCGGTTCTTCTTCGTAGAGATACGGCTCGCGCACTCCGCGCATGTTCAGGGCATAATAGCCCGTGTAGCCAAGCCGATCAAACTCTTTCAGCGTCGCATCCAAATCCAGCTCGCCCTCGCCCGCCGCCATATGCATTGAGGAAGAACCTTTACAATCCGCCAGCTCCACCAGATACAGTTCATCTCCGAACGCACTCAGCACGTCCCCGGGCGTTTCACCGCTGCGCGCCATGCAGACCGTATCCGTCATCCCTGCAAACGCGCGGGGCGCGATCTGATCATGCGCTCTGCGCACTTCCCGTGCGGAAGCATATACTCCACAACCAACCGTGACGGCTACCGGGAGTATAAAAGTAATCCACAGGTCTGTGCGAACTGTCCCACCAGGGCGTTGTGTACCAGGAATAAGGA
>SFFS01000107.1 GCA_004557805.1 Clostridiales bacterium
ATACGCGTAAGAATCGCGCCCTCAAGGCTCTGCGGCGCAGTCTTTTCTTCCTGTGGCTCCATGGGCTGTACGGAAAAATCAAATACGAGACAATACTCGCCCTTTTCAGCCTTCGGATTGGCCTTCAGCGCTTCAAGTACTTCGGCAGCGAAGCCGCGATATATTTTCTCATGCAGCTTCGTCAGGTCGCAGCAACAGCACACGCCGCATTGCGGAAAACTCTCCGCCAGCACGGCAAGAAGGTCAATCACGCGGTGCGGCGATTCATAGGCCACGCACACCGGAATTCCCCGGGAAATACTTTCCAGTTTTTTGCGCAAATCGCCCTTTTCACGCGGCAGAAAACCATAGAATGCAAACTCGCGCGAAGAAAAACCGCACGCCGACAACGCGGTAGCCACCGCGCAGCATCCCGGCACCGGTATGACCTCAATCCCCGCTTTCGCCGCCTCGCGCACGAGCAAATCGCCGGGATCGGACACGGCAGGCGTCCCCGCGTCGGTTGTCAGCGCAACGTCGATGTTCTCTTCCAGCATCCTCCCGATAATGCCTTCCAGCCGGTCGGCTTCGTTATGGCGATGGCAGGAAATCATCAGCTTTTCAATCCCAAATTTTCGCAGCAGGTTGCCCGTCACACGCGTATCCTCCGCCGCAATCAGCGATACGCTTTGCAGCGTTTCCAGCGCGCGCGGCGACAGATCCGACAGGTTCCCAATCGGCGTTGCGACCACATACAGCTTCGGCATATTTCCCTCACAGCTTTTCTGCCACACGCAGCTTTGCACTGCGGGCGCGCGGGTTTTGTTCCGTTTCCTCTTTGCTGGGCTTAATCGCCCCACGCGAAGGCAGACGGACGGTCGGTTTCTTTCCGCAAATACAGACCGGCAGTCCGGGCGGGCATGTGCACGGGTTCTCCATTCGCCGGAACGTCTGTTTGACCAGCCGATCTTCAAGCGAATGGAACGTAATCACAACCAGTCGGCCGCCCGGTGCAAGCAGATCGACCGCATCCTCAAGCGCCTTCGTCAGCGGCGCAAGCTCGTCGTTCACCGCGATGCGAATCGCCTGAAACGTCTTTTGCGCGGAATGGCCCTTATCCCTGTCGCGCACCTTGCGCGGGATGGCCGCATCCACTGCGCGTACAAGATCCCCCGTTGTGCGCAGCGGCGTCTGCTGGCGATGTTCCAGAATGATCGCCGCGATACGGTCAGCCCAGCTCTCTTCGCCGTATTCGCGCAGAATGCGCGCAATTTTCTCCTTCGGCCAGGTGTTTACAAGCGTTTCCGCCGTAAACGGCTGACTCTGATCCATGCGCATATCCAGCGGCGCGTCGGCATGATAGGAAAACCCGCGCTCCGCCGTATCCAGCTGGAAGCTTGAAACGCCAAGATCGAGCAGCACTCCGTCCAGCGGCGGGATTTCGTTTTCGGCAGCAAGCGCTTTCATATCGTGAAAATTGCCGCGAACAGCATGAAACGCCGCAAATCCACTCAGCCGTGCAGTCGCAGCCGCCAGCGCGTCGGCATCGCGGTCGATTCCGTATACCGTTGCGCCGCGCTTGAGCAATTCGCCCGTATGCCCGCCGCCGCCCAGCGTTCCGTCGATAAAAACCTTCCCTTCCTCAGGCTGGAGCGCTTCCAGCACCTCGTCCAGCATTACGGGAATATGATGAAATTCCGCCATGTTCCTCACTCCGTTTTCAGCAGCGCGTAATCGTAACCCACCAGAAGTGTGCGCACCTCACCTGCCAGATACAGCGATCCCGCCGCAATCACGCGGCCGTCCGCTCCCGCGCGCGCCTTCGCCATTTCGAGGGCGGCGGATACATTTTCCGCGCTCTGCGCGGAAATCCCCTGCGCCCGAAACGCTTCCGCCAACTCGCCGCCGTCGAGCGCACGGTGGCTGTCCGGGCTGACCGTCACCGCCTCATCGCACACGGCTGCCAGAGCTTTCACGATGCCGCGCCAGTCTTTATCGCGCAGAATTCCGCACAGAAGCACGGTTTTACGCCGTTCCAGCCCCTTTACATAGCGCGCCAGCGCCTGCGCCCCCTGCGGGTTATGCGCGCCGTCGAGCAGCAGCGGCGGATTCTCGCCCAGCCACTCCAAGCGCGCTGGCCAGCGCGTGCGCCGCAGTGCCTCCAAAATGCGTTCTTCCGGCACGCCCAGCGTTTCCAGCACCATTCGCGCAACGCCTGCGTTGAACCGCTGATGCGCCCCGTTAAGCCCCAGCTGCGCATGCTCCTCCTTTTCGGCGAAAAGCAGCGGCGCGTTCACCGCGCGGCAATGCGCGGCGATCACCTCGCACGGCCCGCCCATCACCTGCGCCGACAGCACCAGCGGCACGCCCGGTTTAGCGATGCCCGCCTTTTCAAAGGCGATTTTCTCCGGCGTATCGCCGAGCGTTTTGGTGTGGTCAAGCCCGATCGACGCAATCGCGCAGATTTCCGGCGTAATCACGTTCGTCGGATCAAACCTTCCGCCCAGCCCGACCTCGATCACCGCCATGTCAACCTGCTCCCGCGCAAAGCACAGAAACGCAATCGCCGTGCCGATTTCAAACTCGGTGGGCAGCACGCCCCCTGCGCGCAGCGCTTCCACCTCGCGCGCCACTTCGGATGTATAGCGCGCCAGCGCGCCGTCCTCAACAGGCATGCCGTCGATACGGATTCGCTCGTTGTACCGCTGCAAAAACGGCGACGTATACAGCCCCGTCTTTCGGCCCGAAAGCAGCAGACCGGCATGAACGAACGCGCAGACCGATCCCTTTCCGTTCGTTCCGGCCACATGTACGCTGCGGAACTGCCGTTCGGGATTGCCCAGCCGCGCAAGCAACGCGCGCATGTTATTCAGTCCCACCTTTTTGCCGTGTCCCGCCGCGCCGTGAATGAACGCCAGCGCCTGCTCATAGGTGAATGTTTCCGCCATTTCTTTTCGCTCCAAAGATAAGTAATCCCGGATAAGCCATGCAAGCATAGCACATCCGGGAAATGTTTACAAGCCAATTTCACCATCGTTTGCGGAAGGGATAGAATTTTGCAAAAATCAGCGCCGCCAGAAGCACGGCAGCCGAGCCGATCACCCACCACATCGACGCATCGTTTCCTTCCTCCGTTTTTTTCGTCGAAAGAACCTTCAAAATTCGGCGCTCCTCCGCGCTGCCAGTTTCCGCGAGCAAAACCGTTCGGGTTTTCCGCGCTCTGCGCGGATGTATCCGAAGCTGCGGCCGCACTGTCCGGCTCGGAAGATTGTTCTGCCCCACCATTTTCATTTCGTTCGCCAAACGTTGGCTGCGCGGGAGTATCTAAAACCTCTGCCTCGCTTTGCTGCGTACCGCTTGCAGACTCCACGGCAGCATCGTCCCGCCCGGAAAGCTGCTCCATCCCTTCATTTCCATTCCGCTCGCCAAATTGCGGCGGCATGGAACCGCCCGGTATACCATTTCCTGTCGAATCATCTTCGCTGCCGGACTGCTCGTTCGTTTCCGCGCCCTGCGCGGAAAAACGATCCTGCTGATCAAAGCGCCATTCGCCGCCCTTGTTTCCGCCGCCCCTATTGCTCCCAAGCGCCGAAATTTCCAGGCTGCTCGTATCGACCGGCTCGTCGTTCCCCTGCAGCTGATTGAGCATGCTCTGCCCGCGCAGCCGCAGATATTCCTTCAGCTGCGGCTGCGACGCCTCGTATTCCTCGAAGGTATACTCCTTCGTCGGGTCAAGCTCCACCCATTCGCGAATCATCGCATCCAACCGGTCGATCAGCCCCGCCGCTTCGTTCACATAAAACTCGCCGATCTGGCGGATATATTCATGATACGTTTCCAGATACGTTTCATCCGCCAACAGCCGCGCAATGATCGGCCGTTCCTCTGCGCTGCCGCTCGTATACGGCGCGTCGATATCCAGGTTGATTAGGCTCTCGGCGCTTTCGCCAAAGCCTCCGAAGGCAAGGTTATAATCCCACGGCAGCATTGTGATTTTCCCATTTTTCTCATAAAGATAAAAGTTGTGCATCATGCTTCCGAAGTAGCCGTCGCCATTGCCCAACGCCGCATTGCCGGCAATGTAGCGCAGCATCTGATCGACCATTACGAAATCGGAAATTTCGCTCGTCTCGTCTGAAATCCCTTTGAGCGCCGCGATCACGCGCTGCTTATCCGCATCCGTAGTCGTCTTGAACACAGTCTTATCAAAAATCGCCGAATAGCTTTCAATCGAATCGTCCGTATACGTCAGATCAGAGCCGTCCCCCGATCTTGAAAAGCCTCTAAAACCGCCGCCGTTCTGCGGCGCTTCGGGCATTTCTGCTGGCGCGTCAAACGGCATTTCTCCATGCTGAAAATCCTGCATGTTTTCCGGCGGCGTAAAGTCCCCGTCCGGCATCTGCGGCATGCCATCACGATCCTTTTCCCTGTCTCCGCCTTCGAAACTGCCGCCCATGTCCATGCTTTCCACCTTATAAAGATTCCCATAATCACGTCCGAAATTCCGTTCGGCATACGATTGTTCCAGCATTTCCACGGCAAGATACAGTCCCCAGAACTCGCCGTTAACGTAAATTTTTGCAAACGCGTAAAGCGGCACGTCCACGCCGACCATCTGCATCGTGTAATAAGCAAGGTATTCCTTCATCCACGTTGCGTCCGACTGCGTGTTGTTGAACACGATTTTATCCAGCCCAAGCATCGTCTGCCCGCTGATATATTCGTCAAACTTCACCTTGAAGCTGTAGCGGTCGGTATCGCCCACGCGTGTAAGGCTGGAATTTCCCTTGCAGCGCATTCCGACGCTTTTGCAGGTTTCCCCATTGATCGTTATGTCGGCCGAAACATATTCTTCATCGCGCGCGTTCTCAAGAAGGCTGTTCCAGTCCTCTTCTGGCAGCGTAATTTCCACGGTCATCAAGCTGTCGCGATCAAACAGCGCGTCCTCATATGCAAAGTCCACGCCCGACGCGCTTCCCTGCGAAAACAGCATCGCACCGGACAGGCACACGGCCAGCGCGACCACGGCGCACGTTATGCGCGTAAATCTCTTTTCTGTCATCCTTCCACGCTCCTTCCGGCGAATTTACAGTTTTGAGCATACGCCCGAATTATGAGCTGAATATGGCCAAATTCGTAACTTTTCAGAATTTTTCGGCGCATACGCGCCTTTTTCAGCCTTTGCGCAGCCAGATCAAAAAAGCGGCGCATTCAGCGCCGCCCAAAATCATAGAATTTTCTCGCCCTCCGGCCCGCTCCGGATCACCCTGAACGCGCTGAGCGGCTGAACCGTTACCTGCTTGTGCTTTTCAAAATAATCCAGAATCAACTCGCTCATTTCCGTCAGCACCTCGCGCACATGCGGACAGGCGCAATATGCATCGTAACCGCCCACACCCGTCGCACGATAATTGTTCATTACAAGCGTATACTTGCCCGCAAGCGGCTTCCCTCCGCGCGTGAGCGAAACCACGCGGTGGCCGACAGGCTTCGCCAGATCAAACGTATATTCAATCCCGGCAAAGAAGTCATAATTATAGTGCGCCACCTTCGGCTCGAGGAAATCGCGTGCGACGGTAAGATCCTCGTTAAAATAGGCTGCGCAGCGCTCCAAAGCCGCGCGCAGCACGCTTTCATCGACCTCAAGCACAACAAGCGTGTTCGGATAAACGTACGTCGCCACCACATCGCGCACGGTCACCTGCTGCGCGAAGCCGCGAACGTCGTTCGCAAGGCTTGTGCAGGAAATATCCGCGCCCGTCGCTTCAAGCTGCACCTGATTGAAAAAATCGGCGATCGGCGTACCGTGCAGCGCCATCTGAATCTTATCTTCCGGCCAGAGCGGCCGATCCAAACAACCCACAGGGCTGTCCAGCCATGCGTTCACCTCGGCCTCTTCCTTTTCGAAGCCGGGCGTATCGGTAATAATCGCCGGATGCAGCGACGACTCAATCGCGCCGTTCTCATGCACGTCCACGCGGATGAAATGCGTTCCGTTTGCGGGCGTCTGCGCCAGATGCGTGCCATGCCAGACGGCGTTTTCCAGCTTCAAATGCTGATGGCCGGTAAGCAGCAGATCAAAATCCAGCTCCTCGCAGATGCGGCAGGCGATGTTCTCATCCGTATCAGACAGCAGCCGGCCGGTCTGCAAATCCTTTTCATATCCGCCGTGATAGATTCCGATCGTAAAATCAACCTTCCCACGCATGCTTTCCAGCGCCGCGCGCGCGGCCTCAAGCGGCTCGGTCACGCGGATCCCTTCAAGATTCGCAGGTTTCTCCCAGCGGTTCACCCAATCCGTCACAATGCCCACAATGCCCACGCGCAGGCCGTTTCCCATGGTTTTGACCGCGCAGGGCGCGATGGTCAGCGCTTCCGCCGCAACATTCGCGCACAGGCAGCGCGCGTCCAGCGCGCATAAATACGCCTTCAGCGCCTGCGGCCCATAATTGAAATCATGGTTGCCAAGCGTCACAAAATCATATTTTCCGAGGTTCAGCGCACGCGCGGCCGGGCCCGGAAGCCCTCTGAGATGATAATAATAGCTCAGCGGAGACCCCTGAAGGGTGTCTCCGCCGTCGAGAATCAGCGTGTTTTCATCCTTGCGGAACTGCGCAATCTCCCCCAGAAGCCCCATGGGCTTAGGCTGCGCGGCTGCATAATCCGTCGGAAAAAGGTATCCGTGCGTGTCGGAGGTAAAGTATATCGTCAGCCTGTTCGCCATGCTCAGCCTCTCGCCAGTTTTTTGCGGATGCGCGTGGAGCAGAATTCAATCACCATCATCAGGATCACCATGCCCACCAGGTACGAGCCAACCATGCCCCAGCGGCTGGAAGTGATGCACTGAATCAGCGGCGCGCCGATGCCGCCCGCGCCGACGATACCCAGCGTGGTGGCGTCCTTGACGTTGATGTCGAAGCGATAGATGACGGTTGAAATGAAGTTCGGGATGATCTGCGGCAGAATGCCGTAACGAATCTTCTGGAAGGAGCTACACCCCGACGCGTCGAGCGATTCGAGAATGCGCGTGTCAAGGTCCTCAATCGCCGTGATGTACATCTTGCTGATCATGCCGATCGAGCAGATCGACTGCGTAACCACGCCGCAGAATGCGTTCGGGCCCGTCACGCGGATCCAGACCAGTGCCCAGACGAGGCTCGGAATCGTGCGGATCATCAGAATAAACGCGCGCACCAGAAACGCCACCCACTTCGGCACAATCCTGTCGCACGCCAGGAAGCTGAAAGGCACGGCCAGAAGGCCGCCGATCAGCGTGCCCAGCACGGCGATGGCGATCGTCTGCAAAAGCAGATACGGCACGCCTTCCGTCGAAATCTTTAAAAGTTCACGGCCGAAGAGGGATACGGTTTTCACCGTCGTATCTTCGCCAATGCGGCCCAGCAGAAGGTCGACGTTGGGATGCGTAAGTCCCCAGCCGATACCCTTCGCCACGTCCGCGCCCTTCGTCGCGATGCCCTTGAACTGAATGCTGCCGGACGACCAGGCGAGAATCAGCGCCACAACCAGCACGATCAGCGTATACATCCACCAGTTCTGCGGCCGCGTCAGATAGGTTTCCAGCACTTCATAATTGTGTTGCGCCCTGTTTTGCGTCTGTCGATTTTCCATCTGGGCCTCCTTAGCTGAGCTTCTTGCGCAGATACTGGCTGACGTTTTCAATAATCAGAACGACCACGAAAAGCATCAGCAGCAGCATGCCCAAGCTGTTATAGTCGCGCCAGCCGATTCGTTCGTCGATCAGCAGGCCCAGGCCGCCCGCGCCCACATAGCCCAGAATGGCCGCCGCGCGGATGTTCATTTCCAGGCTGTACAGGCAATAGGACAGATACGTCGGCAGAATCTGCTTAAAGCACGAGGACCAGAACGCCTGGAACTTGCTCGCGCCGGCCGATTCCATCGCCTCATATGCGCCCATATCGATCGTTTCGATCGACTCATAGAGCATCTTGGAAATCACACCAAAGGTAAACACCAGAATGGCCACGGTACCGGCAAACGTCCCCAGACCGAACACCAGCGCGAAAATCTTCGCAATAACAAGCGTAGGCAGCGTGCGGATGATATTCAGCAGCAGGCGCAAAACGCCCACCGACACGCCGTTTTTGTTGATGTTCGTGGAAGCGATCACCGCAAACGGCAGCGCCAGCGTCGCACCGAGGAACGAACCGATGATCGACATCTTGATCGTATCCAGCAGCGGATCGACAACCTTCACCCAGTATGAGAAATCCGGATGGAAGATCTTTGCGAGAATTACCGTAAACTGATGCGCGCGCGCCACCAGAATGGCGGGGTTGAACTCCGTCATCGATACGGAAACGGCAACCGCAAGAATCAATAGCGCCCAGATCAGCGGCTGCCGCGAACGCGGCCGCAAAACCGTATGACCATTGGGCAGCGTGATGCGCTTGGGCTTAAAAATGCGATCGAACAGCGGCGTGCGCATCGTCCTGACTTTTTTCTTCATGCGCTCGCCCCCTTATTCTCCAGCCTGCGGAATGGAAGCACCGTTGTAGATCTGATCGAGAATTTCCTGCGTTACGTCGGTGGTCGGACCATCGTAGACGATTTCGCCTGCGCGGATACCGATAACACGGGTAGCATATTTAAGCGCGAGGTCAACATGGTGAATGTTGATGAGAATGGAAATATTCATCTCCTCGTTAATGCGCTTAAAATCGCCCATGACCTGATGCGCGGTCACCGGGTCGAGCGCGGCGACAGGCTCGTCAGCCAGAATGATGGTCGGATTCTGGTTCAGCGTTCTGGCAAGCGCTACGCGCTGCTGCTGTCCGCCCGAAAGCTGATCGCAGCGCGTGTACGCCTTATCGAGAATGCCAACCTTATCGAGCGCCTCAAGCGCCTTGATCTTCTGCGCCGGCGTGAACAGGCCCAGCAGTACGCGGAAGAACGGCATATCCGGCACCATGCTCGTCAGCACGTTTTTTATGGCCGTCGAGCGGGTAACGAGGTTAAACGACTGGAAAATCATGCCGATTTTGCG
>SFFS01000108.1 GCA_004557805.1 Clostridiales bacterium
CATGTGGAAGGTGCAGGGAACTCAGTTCCCTGCTGGGGGTTGTAGGGGGCAAAGCCCTCTAACCGTCCTCCCTGTACGGCGCAGCCGTCAAAAGAAGCGCGCAATGTTCGCGCATCCGCAGATGCGCGGACGAGCTAAACCCGCCTCACGAATGCGGATAAGCCGTGCAAAACCCCACCATGCCGCGAACCTCCTCCCCGCCGCATGGCTTTCCCCAAAGGGCGGCCCTGCCGCCCCCAAAACATCGTCTATCCCCCAAAAGCGCGCTGCCGCATGCAACGCGCCTTTTTCCATAAAAGAAAGGAGCCGCTTATGGCCAAACTCTGGGCCGGGCGCACCGACGCGGCGCTCAATCAGGCCGCCGACGATTTCAACGCGTCCATTCGCTTCGACAGCCGCATGTACCGGCAGGATATCGCCGGTTCCCTCGCGCACGCCGAAATGCTCGGCAAAACCGGCATCCTCCCTGCCGGGGACGTCGCCGCCATTCAGAACGGCCTGCGCGGAATTCTCGCCGATCTGGAAAGCGGAGCGCTCGCCGTCGATCCTTCGAGCGAGGATATTCACATGTTCGTCGAGGCCGAGCTGACCCGCCGCATCGGCGAGGCGGGCAAGCGCCTGCACACCGCGCGCAGCCGCAACGATCAGGTCGCCACCGATCTGCGCCTGTACTTGCGCGAGCGCACCGAGACGATCCTCGAAAAGACGCGCGCCCTCGCCGAAGCGCTGCTCGAACAGGCCGCGCAGCACGCGGAAACCATCCTGCCCGGCTATACGCATTTGCAGCGCGCGCAGCCCGTGACCTTCGGCCACCATCTGCTCGCCTATTGCAGCATGCTCCTGCGCGATATGGGCCGCATGCGCGGCGCGGCAAAGCGCATGAACCAGTCGCCCCTCGGCGCGTGCGCGCTCGCCGGAACCACCTATCCCATCGACCGGCAGATGACCGCCGCGCTGCTCGGCTTCGACGTGCCCTGCGCAAACAGTCTCGACGCGGTGAGCGACCGCGATTTCTGCGCCGAGCTGTGCGCCGCGTGGTCGATCCTGATGATGCACCTTTCGCGGCTGTCGGAGGAGATTCTGCTGTGGAGCTCGTGGGAGTTCCATTTCATCACGCTCGACGACGCGTTTACCACCGGCTCGAGCATCATGCCGCAGAAGAAAAACAGCGACATGGCCGAGCTGGCGCGCGGAAAAACCGGCCGCGTCTACGGCGACCTGATGGGCACGCTGACGATGCTCAAGGGCCTGCCGCTTGCCTATGACAAGGACATGCAGGAGGATAAGGAAGCCGCGTTCGACGCGGCCGATACCGTCGAAGCCTGCCTGACCGTGCTCGCGCCGATGGTCGCCACCTGGACGGCGCACCCCGCCGCCATGCGCAGGGCCGCTGAAAACGGCTTCATGGGCGCAACCGACTGCGCCGACTATCTGACCCGGCAGGGCGTGCCCTTCCGGACGGCTTACAAGATTACCGGACAGATCGTGCGCGAATGCATCGAACGCGGCGTGACGCTCGAAACGCTGCCGCTGGAAGCGTATCAGTCTTTCAGTCCGCTGTTCGGAGAAGACATCTACGCCGCCATCAGCCTCGACGCATGCGTCGCGCGCCGCACGAGCGAGGGCGGCACCGCGCCCGATTCCGTGCGCCGGCAGATCAAAGCCATGAAGGAGCTTCTTGAAAATGCCTGATTTCATCATCCGCAGAATGGACCCCGCCGCGCTGAGCGCGGCCTACCAGGCGCAGATCCCGCGGCATTTCCCGGCCAGCGAGGTGCGTCCGTTCGATCCCGCGCGGCAAATGCCCGGCGGCGAGGTACCCATGCTCGACGTGCAGACCCTGCTCGGCGAAAACCGCTACGCCGCCTTCGGCGCATACGACGGCGGCGCGCTCGCCGCCTACGCTTTCCTCTGCTGGGACGAGCACGGCACGGCGCTGCTGGACTATCTGGCCGTGATGGAGGATTATCGCTGTCACGGCGTGGGCAGCCTGATGATGAACTACCTTCTCTCCGGCAGCACGGCGCTGCCGTGGAAATGCCTGATCCTCGAGGTCGACGACCCCGACTTCGCCGGGGACGGGGCTGAGCTGACCATCCGCCTGCGCCGCAACGCGTTCTATCACCGCACAGGGCTGCGCGAGTCGCGCGTGCGGGTGCAGCTGTTCGGCGCGCGCTACCGCATCTTCACCGACGCGCACGGCCTTTCCGACGAGGCGCTGCTCGCGCGCGTGCGGGCGATGTATCCGCAGCTGGTGCCGCCCGAAAAGCTGACGCGCGAGAGCTGGCAGACGGAAATCAAATAAAGGGACGCCTTTTTTCAGCGCGCGCAGTGCGCGCTGTTTTCATGCGTCCCTTTTTTTCGGTTCTTTATGCGTTTTCAAAAGCGCCACAGGTTCAAACCCGTATCCGGATCGTACCGGCGGTCTATCTCGCCTTCGAGCGGCGTGACGATCATTTCGCACGTCGCGCTGACGACCGCGCGCTTGAGATGTCCGCCGAACACCTCGCCCTTTTCGTTGCCGGCGCTCATGTGCAGATGGCAGTAGAATTTGCCGTCCATCGTATCAATCGTTCCTGTGAGCGATACGATTTCAAAGCGCCCCTCGAATTCATGGGGCAGAAACGCTTTCTTTTCCACGTCGTATACGCCCGCGGTAAAGCTTTTGACGGCGCCCAGCGCCTGAACGCCCGCCAGCCGAATCCCCTCCGCCCGCGCGAGCTTTTCCACCTGCTCAATTATTTCTTCGCCCTTATCGATGCGCGCGAGAATCGCGCCGCCGCACTTTTTATATTCCATACGCAAACGATCCCTTCCGAAAAAGATCAGGGGAACTCTCTCCGCAAAGAAAGAGTTCCCCCGCTGAAAGCCTGTCGGTTATTCCTTCACCGCTATGGCTTCAATCTCAAACAGACCGCCATTGGGCAGCTTCGAAACCTCGACGCAGCTGCGGGCAGGCTTGTTGGAGCCGAACGCTTCGGCATAGATGGCGTTGATCTTTGCAAAATCGTTCATATCGGCAAGGAACACGGTCGTCTTTACAACGTCCGCCAGCTTCATGCCGCCCTTGACGAGCACGGCCTCGAGGTTCGCCAGCGCCTGCTTCGCCTGCGCTTCCACGCCCTCGGCAAGCTCGCCGGTGGCGGGGTTCACGCCCAGCTGGCCGGAGCAGTAGAGCGTATCGCCGCTCAGCACCGCATGACAATACGGCCCGATGGCCGCAGGCGCCTTCTCGGCGTAGACCGGCTCATTGTGCGCGTGACGGCCCGCGTGGCAGATCATGCTCACGCCGGTCATTTCCTCCGGCTGCGGCAGATGCGCCATTTCCAGCAGCGTCGGCGCGATGTCGGCCAGTTTGCCGTTTTTGCGCAGCTGCACGTGCGTCAGCGCCGGATCGCAGAGAATGAACGGCACGGGGTTGGTCGTGTGCGCGGTGAACGGTTCGCCGTTGGCCGGATCGACCATCTGATCAGCGTTGCCGTGATCGGCCGTAACGATGCAGCGGCCGCCCTGCGCGAGAATGCAATCGACAACCTGACCCACGCACGCGTCGACGGCCTTCACAGCGGAAACCGCCGCCGGGATCACGCCCGTATGGCCGACCATGTCGCAGTTGGCAAAGTTGAGGATCATGAAATCGTACTTGCCGCTCTCAATGCGCCTGCACGCCTCGTCGGCGATTTCCTGCGCGCTCATTTCGGGCTTGAGGTCGAACGTAGCCACCTTGCTCGACGGGATCAGGCAGCGATCCTCGCCCTCGTTGGGCGCTTCCACGCCGCCGTTGAAGAAGAAGGTGACGTGCGCGTATTTCTGCGTTTCAGCGATGCGCAGCTGCGTTTTGCCGTTGGCGGCCAGATATTCGCCGAGCGTGTTCTTGAGCGAAACGGGCTTGTTGACCACGCGCAGCCCGGTGAACGTCTCGTCGTACTGGGTCATCGTCACGTACTGCGTGGGGAAGAAGCCGCCCTTGCGCTCAAAGCCGTTGAAATCGGGGTAAATGAACGCGCGGGTGATCTGGCGGGCGCGGTCGGGACGGAAGTTATAGAAGACGATGCTGTCGTTCGCCTTCATGCAGGCGACGGGCTTGCCGTCGTGCAGGACGACGGTGGGCTGCACGAACTCGTCGGTCTCGTTCTTGTCGTAGCTCTGCTGCACGGCTTCTTCCGCGCTCTGCGCGGTAAGGCCCTCGCCGTACACCATCGCGTCGTAGGCACGCTTTACGCGATCCCACAGGTTGTCGCGGTCCATCGCCCAATAGCGGCCCATGACGGTGGCGATTTTGCCCACGCCGATTTCGGCCATTTTTTCTTCCAGCTGCTTGACATAGTCCAGCCCGGAGGACGGCGGCACGTCGCGGCCGTCGAGGAAGCAATGGACATACACGCGTTCCATGCCGCGCTGCTTGGCCATTTCCAGCAGGGCGTACAGGTGCGAATTGTGGCTGTGCACGCCGCCGTCGGACAGAAGCCCCATCAGGTGCAGATCGCCGCCGTTGTCGCGCGCGGTATCGATCGCCCAGATCAGCTCGGGCTTTTTGAAGAACTCGCCGTCCTGAATATCCTTAGTGATGCGGGTCAGCTCCTGATAGACGATGCGGCCCGCGCCAAGGTTCAGATGGCCGACCTCGCTGTTGCCCATCTGGCCGTCCGGCAGGCCCACGTCCATACCGCTCGCGCCGATGGTGGTGTGCGGAAAGCGCGCGCAGAGCTTGTCCAGCTCGGGCGTGCCCGCTTCAAGAATGGCGTTGCGGTGCTGGTTCGGCGCGATGCCGAAACCGTCCATGATAAGAAGCGCAGTAATATCCTTGCTCATGCTTTTTACAAGCCTCCGTGATTACGCGTCGAAATGAACAACCTTGGCAAAATCTTCCGCCTTCAGGCTCGCGCCGCCGATGAGGCCGCCGTCGATTTCCGGCTGCTCCATCAGTCCCTTGGCGTTGGAGGGCTTCATGCTTCCGCCGTACTGAATGCGCACCTTTTCGGCGGTCTCTTTGCCGTAAACGGCGGCCACGGCTTCGCGGATGACGCCGATGGTCTCGTTCGCCTGCTCGTCGGTGGCGGTCAGGCCGGTGCCGATGGCCCACACGGGCTCGTAGGCGATAACGACGTTTTCAACCTGCGCGGCGGTCAGGCCGGTCAGGGCGATCTGCGTCTGATAGGTCACCAGCGGGTTGGTGTAGCCGGCTTCGCGTTCTTCCTTCTTTTCGCCCACGCAGACGATCGGGATCAGCCCCGCGGCGACGGCGGCGAGAACCTTCTTGTTAACGGTTTCGTCGGTCTCGGCAAAATACTGGCGGCGCTCGCTGTGGCCGATGATGACGTACTGCGCGCCGGCTTCTTTGATCATCGCGGCGGAAAGCTCTCCGGTATACGCGCCGGATTCTTTCCAGTGCATGTTCTGCACGCCGACGCCGATATTGGAACCCTCGGCGGCTTCCTTCACGGCGGCGAAATCAAGCGCGGGCACGCATACGACGACGTCGCATCCGGCGTCCGCGACCAGCGGCTTGAGGGCTTCCACAAGCGCCTTCGCCTCGGACGGGGTCTTGTTCATTTTCCAGTTGCCGGCGATGATGGGTTTACGCATTGTAACTTCCTCCTTAAACCTTGGAAGAGCCGCGCAGAAAAAGCGCGGCTCCGCATTGCGTTCTTTCCGCGCGGCGCGCGGAAAATATGTGTTACTCGTCCTTATCGTTAAGCGCCGCGATGCCGGGCAGCTCGATGCCCTCGAGGAACTCCAGCGAAGCGCCGCCGCCGGTGGACACATGGGTCACCTTGTCGGCCAGGCCCATCTGAGTGATCGCAGCCGCGCTGTCGCCGCCGCCGATGATGGTCACGCCGGTGTTCTTGGCAACGGCTTCCGCCACGGCGCGGGTGCCGGCCGCGAAGGTCGGGAATTCGCACACGCCCACCGGGCCGTTCCAGACGATGGTCTTGGCGCGGGCGATTTCGCCGGCGAAGATCTCGCGGGTGACCGGGCCGATGTCCATGCCCTCAAAGCCGTCCGGGATTTCCTGCGCGTGCACGGTGATGTGCAGGCAGTCGTTGCTGAAGGCGTTGCCGGCTTCGTTATCAACCGGCAGCACGATGCGCACGCCCTTATAAGCGGCCTTGGCGAGCAGCTCCTTGGCCAGCTCCATCTTATCGTCTTCATGGATGGAATTGCCGATGCGGCCGCCCATCGCCTTCTGGAAGGTATAGGCCATGCCGCCGCCGATGATGAGCACGTCGACCTTGTTGAGCAGGTTGTTGATCACGCCGATCTTATCGGAGACCTTGCTGCCGCCGATGATGGCCAGGAACGGATGCTCCGGATTTTCCAGCGCGCCGCCCATGATGGAGATTTCCTTGCCGATGAGGAAGCCGGCCACGGCGGGCAGATAATGCGCCACGCCCTCGGTGGAGGCATGCGCGCGATGCGCGGTGCCGAACGCGTCGTTGACGTAAATTTCCGCAAGGCTCGCCAGCTGCTTGGCGAATTCCGGATCATTCTTGGTTTCTTCGGCATGGAAGCGGACGTTTTCAATGAGCATTACGTCGCCGTCCTGCAGCTTTTCAGCCAGCGCATGCGCGGAGGGGCCGACAACGTCTTCCGCCAGCGGAACTTCGCGCTCCAGCAGCTCGGACAGGCGCTTGGCGACGGGCTTGAGGGAGAACTCAGGCTTGAACTCGCCCTTCGGGCGGCCCAGATGCGAGCAAAGGATGACGCGCGCGCCATGATCCATCAGATACTTGATGGTGGGCAGGGCGGCAACGATACGGTTATCGTTGGTGATCTTGCCCTTTTCATTCAGCGGCACGTTAAAATCGCAGCGTACAAGCACCCGCTTGCCTTTGACATTGATGTCTTCGATGGTCTTTTTATTCATTCCGGCACGCTCCTTTACTCCAGCTATTCTGTTCCCAGCAGCGCGGTTTCAACCACGCATTCAATCTCACATGTATCATACCACACTTTGCCAGACATGACAAATGTTTTTCTTTTCGAAAGCAAATATTTTTTTCACAAATTTTGCGGATGTTTTTTCATACTGCGCGTCCGCTACTGTTTTTGCGGTTTCTGTGGTATAATACTTCCATTCTACAGACTATCGGAGGAAAATCATGGCCACACAGGCGCTTTACCGCACATGGCGGCCCCGGCTGTTTTCGGACGTGGTGGGTCAGGAGCCGATCGTAACGACGCTGAAAAATCAGGTCGCCTCCGGCCGCGTGGCGCACGCGTATCTTTTCTGCGGCAGCCGCGGCACGGGCAAAACCACGTCGGCCAAAATTTTTGCGCGCGCCGTCAACTGCGAAAACCCGCGCGATGGCGAGCCGTGCGGCGAATGCCCCGCCTGCCGCGCCCTGCAGGACGAGAACTGCCTGGACGTAGTGGAAATCGACGCGGCCTCCAACAACGGCGTCGACGAGATCCGCGATCTGCGCGATAAAATCAAATATCCCCCGCAGCAGGGCAAATACCGTGTCTACATCATCGACGAAGTACACATGCTTTCGGCGGGCGCGTTCAACGCGCTTTTGAAAACGCTCGAAGAGCCGCCGCGCCACGCGCTGTTCATCCTGGCCACCACCGAGCCGCAGAAGCTGCCCGCGACGGTGCTTTCGCGCTGCCAGCGCTATGATTTCCGGCGTATCCCCGCGCAGGTGATCGCCGCGCGGCTGCGCACCGTGTGCAGCGGAGAAAAGGTCGAGGTTTCGGACGACGCGCTGATGGACATCGCCCGTTCGGCTGAAGGCGGCATGCGCGACGCGCTGAGCCTGATGGACATGTGCCTTTCCTATGGCGGCGGCTCGGTCGACGACGCGCTCGTGCGCGAGGTGCTCGGCGCGAGCGACCGCTCGTTCCTGTTCCGCTTCGCCGGCGCGCTCGTGCGCGGCGACGCGGCGGGCGTTCTGCGCGATGTGGACGAGCTGATGCGCGGCGGGCGCGAGCCGCAGGTGTTCGCGCGCGACCTGACGGGCCATCTGCGCGCGCTGCTGCTGGCGCAGACGTGCGGCGATGAAGTGGCGGAGCTGCTGGAAATCACCGCCGAGGACGCGGCGCGCTATCGCGAACAGGCGCAGTCCGTCGGCCGCGAGCGGCTTTTGTGGCTGCTCGACCAGTTTCTCGGCGTAGAGGCGGATATGAAGTGGGCTTCGCGCCCGCGCGTAGCGCTGGAAGTGGCCGCGGTGCGCGCCTGTCTGCCGGAAAAAACGGCCGAATGGGACGCGCTGGCCTCCCGGCTCGATCTGCTCGAAAAGAAGCTGGAAAACGGCGAATTCAGGGCGGCTTCCGCCGCGCCCGATACGGCGGCAAAGCCCGCGCAGGCGGCGAAGCCGCGCGCCGCCGCAAAGTCCGCACAGGAAGCGCCGTCCGCGCCCGCAGGGCCTGTTTCCGGCGCGGAGCTCTGGGATGCGGCGATGAAAACCATCCGGCAGGACGCGAAGCTGTTCGCATTCCTGAAAAACGCGCGCTTCGCCGGAATCACCGATGGGCGGGCGCGGCTGGAGTTCAAAAAGGGCGGCGAAATCTACCGCAACGTGCTGCTCAAGAGCGGACAGGATAAGCAGATCGAAGCCGCGCTCACGCAGGCCGCGGGGCAGCCCGTCGCAGTGGAACTCGCGATGGAAGCGGAAATCAAAAAAGTCCCCGCTGCGGAGGACGCGCTAAAAAACGTCTTTGAGACGTTTGGCCGGGAAAACGTGCAGGTGGTAGACGAATAAAAAAAACGTGCGGCAACCGGCGGCTCTGAATTTCAGAGCCGTCGGAGCCCGTCGAAAAAGTCCCGAGAGAGTTTGAGAGGGCCGCAGCCCTCTCATTTTTAATTTTAATCATTTCTGGCGGCATGCTCCTTCGCACCGGCCGCGCTGAAAGCGTGCCCGGTGTTTCGGGGCTGTGGAGTGCTTCGCACTGTCCTCGCCCCTTCAGCCCTCCGCTT
>SFFS01000109.1 GCA_004557805.1 Clostridiales bacterium
GCCGCGACATCGAAACCATGGCCCCCATCGAAGAAGGCCCGTTCTACTCCGTGGAGCTGACGCCCTGCGTCGTGGCCACCACTGGCGGCGCCGTGCGCAACCCCAAGTCTCAGGTGCTTGACTGGAACGAGAATGTCATCCCGCACCTGTACACCGCGGGCGAACTGGGCAGCTATGTTTCCAACCTCTATCAGAACGGCACGTTCCTCAACGAGTGCATTTCCTCCGGCCGCGCCGCCGCGCAGGATATTTACGGCGTCGAGCCGCACTATGACTACAAGGGCAACGACTACGTCGTGCCGCTCGAGGACGATACCGTCCGCGACATGGTCTGGTCGAGCTCTTCCGTCGGCCCCGTGATGAACGCTTCCAAGGCCAAGGACGGCGAATACTATCGCTCCTCCGAAAGCACGCACGGTCCCTGGACGATGACCTTCACCGTCAAGGACGGCAAGTTCACCTCCTTCGCCATGACGGAAGGCGCGGAGAACTTGCTGATGACCGAAGAACAGTTCAAGTCCTTCACCGACTCGATCATCGAGGCGCAGGATCTGGGCGTTGACGCCGTGTCCGGCTGCACGCAGGACAGCGAAGCGATCGTCGCCGCGATTCAGAAGGCGCTGGATGCTTCTACGAAGTAATTCCAGAGGATACGAAAGGCTGCCGCGTTTCTCCGCGGCGGCCTTTTTGTGTTTTCGCCTTGCGCCGGAACAGGCGGCTTCCCACGCCTGCGGTTATGATTCAGGCGTTTCGCGCCCTTAGCCACGCCAGAGGCTGCACGCTGCGAAGGCACGCCGGTTTCTTTTTTGCGCCGCGCGGCGGACACAAAAAGGGCGCGTTCAGCGCCCCTGAACCGCCCGAAACGCCGTATTGCGCCTTGTTTTTTCAAACTTTACTTCCTTTTGGGGTTGTTTTCCGTATGACGGCGTGATATAATAGCGATTGTGGGTTTAGTTTTTGAACTGTTGGCATGAACGAGAGTGGGACATCCCGCTCTTTTATGTTGATACGGTTCTTTTCCGCAAATTCATGAAGGAGTCGGTATGCCGCAGAAGGAAATTCAAACCGTCGTAACGCCGCTTTGTCAAAAACTGGCGGATAAAATGAACTATGAACTGGTCGACGCCGAGCTGGTAAAAGAAGGGCCCGGGCGTTATTTGCGTATCTACATCGACCGTCCGGGCGGCATTTCGCTCGATGAACTCGAAAAGTTCCATCGGGAAATCCAGCCGCAGCTGGACCGGGTCGATTATGATTTTCTGGAGGTCTGCTCCCCCGGGCTGGACAGGCCGCTGAAAAAGGACCGCGATTTTGAGCACGCTCTGGGCGGCAAGGTGGAAGTGCGGCTCTTCAAGCCCGTTGACGGAAAGAAGCTGTTTGAAGGCGCGCTGCGCGCGTGGAACGCGGAGACCGTGACGATCGAGGATGCGTCCGGCCTGCGGGAGTTTCCGCGCAGGGGCGTCGCGCTGATTAAGCCTGTAATTGAAATTGATCTGGACGACGACGAGGGAGACGACATCTTATGAACATGGAAGTCATCCGCGCTGCGGAAGCGCTTGCCAAGGAAAAGGGAATCAATCAGGACGTGCTTTTCAGCGCGATTGAAGAGGCGCTCAAATCCGCCTATCGCAAAAATTTCCGCAAAGTGAGCCCCACCAGCACTTCGCAGAACGTCGATGTGACCATCGACCGTTCAACTGGCGCGGTGCAGGTGTTCGCGCGCAAAATCGTTGTAGAAAGCGTGGAGGACGATTCGCAGGAGATCAGCCTCGTGGAAGCGCAGCGCATTCAGCCCAGTTTCCAGCCCGGCGATATCGTGCAGGTGGAAATCACCCCCGGCGATTTCGGCCGCGTCGCGGCGCAGACCGCCAAGCAGGTGATCGTCCAGCGCATCCGCGAAGCCGAGCGGGGCATCATCTACGACGAATACATCGAGAAAGAAAACGAGATTCTCACCGCCATCGTGCAGCGCGTCGAAGGCAAGAGCGTATACGTCGAGCTGGGCAAGACCGAAGGCGTGATCGAACCGAATGGCCAGATGCCTGGCGAAGAATATAATGTAAACGACCGCCTGAAGGTGTACGTGCTCGAGGTGCAGCGCACCACGCGCGGCCCGCAGGTGCTCGTCAGCCGGACGCATCCGGGCCTGGTCAAGCGCCTGTTCGAGCTGGAATCGCCTGAAATCCAGACCGGCACGGTGCAGATCAAATCGATTGCGCGCGAAGCCGGTTCCCGCACGAAGATGGCCGTTTCCTCGTCCGATCCGATCATCGATCCGGTCGGCAGCTGCGTCGGCCCGCGCGGAAGCCGCGTGGAGAGCGTGGTGAACGAGCTCAAGGGCGAGAAGATCGACATCATCAAATGGTCGGCCGACCCGGCGGAGTTCATCGCCAACGCGCTGAACCCGGCGCGCGTGCTGAGCGTGTTCACCTCGGAGGAGAACAAAGCCTGCCGCGTGATCGTGCCGGATAACCAGCTGTCGCTCGCCATCGGCAAGGAAGGGCAGAACGCCCGGCTGGCCGCGAAGCTGACCGGCTGGAAGATCGACATCAAGTCTCAGACCCAGGCGACGAGCATGCTCGACGAGCCTGTCGGAGAGGAGCCGGAAGAGGCGTGAAGCCGAAGAAAATTCCGATGCGCATGTGCGTCGGCTGCCGCGAAATGAAAGAAAAGCGCGAACTTCTGCGCGTGGTGCACACGCCGGAGGGCGCGGTGCTTCTTGATCGCACAGGCAAGCTGAACGGCCGCGGCGCATATGTCTGCAAAAGCGCGCAATGCCTGCAAAAAGCCGTCAAAACGCGCCAGCTGGAACGGGCGCTGTCCTGCCCCATCAGTCAGGAAGTGTTCGAATCGCTGGAGAAAGCGATGGCGCAGGATGGATGAGAAGCGGGCGCTTGGAACGCTCGGGCTCGCCATGCGCGCCGGGTTCGTCAAAAGCGGCGGCGACGTATGCGAGCGCGAACTTCGCGCGGGCCGCGCGGCGCTGGCGCTGATGGACGCGGGCGTATCCGAAAACACGCGCGATAAGTTTTCCGCGCTCTGCGCGGGAAAAAACGTCCCGCTGCACGTTCTCCCGGAGGACGCGCTCGGGAACGCCATCGGCCATCCGGGCCGTATGGTCGCGGTTCTCAAGGAAGGACCGCTCACAACAAAGCTGGAATCGCTGCTTTCATAGGCAGCCTTACCCATACTTATATCGGGGGTGCAAGGGCAGAATGGCCAAACTCAAGGTGCAGGAAGCAACCAAAGAACTTTCGCTGAATGCGAGCAAGCTGCTTGAGAATGTTACGCGGATCCGCCGCAGCGCGGACGCGACGCTTTCACAGCTGAAACAGATCGAGCAGACGTTCGTGCGCGCGGAAGAAGAGCGTCTCGAACGCGAAAAGCTGCAGCGCCAGCGCGAAGCGCTGGAGTCGCAGAGCAACGCGTGGATTATGCCTGAAGAGGCCGAGCCCGCGCCCAAGGCGGAAGCGCCCGCAGCGGAAGCTCCCGCAAAAGAAGCCGCCCCCGCCGAAAAACCGCAGCCCGAAACCGTCAAGGAACCGGCTGCCGAAAAGCCCGTCTCCCCCGCCCCGGCCAAACAGGAAGCCGCCGCGCAGGAGAAGCCCGCCGCGCCCAAACCCGTGCAGCAGCCGGCAGCCACAGCAGCACCGCAGAGCGCGCAGCGTCCGCAGCAGCGCCTGCCGGTGCAGCAGGGCGCGCGTCCGCAGCAGCCGGGCCAGCCGGTGAATCGCCCCGCAAACGCGCAGGGGCCGTATGGCCGTCCCGCCAATCCGCAGGGGCCGTATGGCCGTCCCGCGAACCCGCAGAGCCCGTATGGCCGTCCCGCCAATCCGCAGGGCCCGTATGGCCGTCCCGCGAACCCGCAGGGCCCGTATGGCCGTCCCGCCAATCCGCAGGGGCCGTATGGCCGTCCCGCGAACCCGCAGGGCCCGTATGGCCGTCCCGCAGGCGGAGCGCCTCAGGGCGGCGGTTATGGCAATCGTCCGGCAGGCGGAGCGCCGCGTCCGGGCGGATTTGGCGGCGGAGCCGCCGGCGGAATGGGCGGAAACCGCGGCCGCAGCCGCGGGCCGGAACTGACGCCCACGGTCGAAAAGGAGCGCGTCTCCAATTACGATCCGAACAAGAAAATGTATCAGCGCCAGCATGATCCGGAGCAGCAGCGCGGCAACAGCCGTCATAAGGGCGGCGTGCGCGAGACCGGCATCATGCCCGGCGACGACGAGATGCGCCGCGGCGGCTCCCGCAAGAAGGGCAAGCAGGTCAGCGCGCAGCAGATGATGGCCCCGATCAAGATCGAAAAGGCGTACATGACCGCCGAAACGATTACCGTCAAGGACCTGACCGAGCGCATCGGCAAGCCTGCGGGCGATATCATCAAGAAACTGCTGCTGCTGGGCATTATGGCCACGATCAACCAGGAGCTGGATTACGATACCGCGTCGCTGGTGTGCAGCGAATTCGGCGTAGATCTCGAGCTGAAGCTCGACAAGACCGCCGAGGATACGCTGGCCGCCGAGAACTTCGAGGACGCCGAGTCCGATCTGGTGGAACGTCCTCCGGTCGTGACGATCATGGGCCATGTCGACCACGGCAAGACGACGCTGCTGGACTACATCCGCAAGAGCCACGTTACCGCGGGCGAAGCGGGCGGCATCACGCAGCACATCGGCGCGTATCAGGTCAACCTCAACGGACGGCTCATCACCTTCCTCGATACCCCCGGCCACGAAGCGTTCACCGCGATGCGTATGCGCGGCGCGCAGGCCACCGATATTGCGATTCTGGTTGTGGCTGCGGATGACGGCGTTATGCCGCAGACCATCGAAGCCATCAACCACGCCAAGGCCGCGAACGTGCCGATCATCGTCGCCATCAACAAGATGGATAAGGAAGGCGCGAATCCCGACCGCATCAAGCAGGATCTGACCAACTACAACCTCGTATGCGAGGAGTGGGGCGGCGACACGATCATGGTGCCGATTTCGGCCGCCAAGGGCGACAATATCGACACGCTGCTGGAAATGATCCTTCTGGAAGCCGATATGCTCCAGCTCAAGGCGAACCCGAACCGTCAGGCGCGCGGCATCATCATCGAAGCGCGGCTGGATAAGGGCCGCGGCCCCGTGGCCACGGTGCTGGTGCAGAACGGCACGCTGCATGTGGGCGACACGGTCGTCGCCGGCATGGCTTACGGGCGCGTACGCGCCATGATGAACGAGCGCGGCGAGCGCGTCAAGGCGGCGCCGCCCTCAACGCCCGTCGAGGTCATCGGCTTCGGCGACGTGCCGGAGGCCGGCGACGAGATCAACGCCGTGGAAGATACCGAGCTTTCCCGCAAGGTCGCCGAGGAGCGCCGCAGCAAGCAGCGCGCTGCGATGATCAAGGCGAGCAGCAAGGTCTCGCTGGACGATCTGTTCACGAAGATTTCCGAGGGCGAGCTCAAGGATCTCAACCTCATCATCAAGGCCGACGTGCAGGGTTCCGTCGAAGCCGTCAAGCAGTCGCTCGAACGCCTGTCGAACGATCAGGTGCGCGTGCGCACGATTCACGGCAGCGTCGGCGCGATCACCGAAAACGACGTCATGCTCGCCTCGACTGCGGGCGCGATCATCATCGGTTTCAACGTCCGTCCTGAAAACAACGCGCGCGATATGGCCGCCCGCGAGGGCGTGGATATCCGCCTCTACCGCATCATCTACAACGCCATCGAGGACGTCGAGAAGGCCATGAAGGGCCTGCTCGCCCCCGAGTTCCGCGAGGTCATCCTGGGCCATGCGCAGGTGCGCAACACGTTCCGCATCAGCGGCGTGGGCACCATTGCCGGCTGCTACGTCACGGACGGCAAACTGCAGCGCAACGCGCAGGTTCGTCTGCTCCGCGATAACGTGGTGGTGTTTGAAGGCAACCTCGACTCGCTGCGCCGCTTCAAAGACGACGTTAAGGAAATCTCCACGGGCTACGAGTGCGGCGTCGGGCTCGAAAAGTATAACGACGTTAAAGAAAACGACGTCATCGAGTGCTTCACCAACGAGCAGGTGGAAAGGTAACGCAGCATGAATTTTGATCGTACAGATCGTATCAGCGAAGAAGTACGCCGCGAAGTGGATCGCATCATCCGCGAGGATGTGCGCGATCCGCGCGTGGCGGGGACGTGGTCGATCACCCGCGCCGACGTAACGCGCGATCTGCGCTATGCAAAGATCCGCGTAAGCGTTCTGGAAGAAGAGCAGCGCAAACCGCTTGTGAAGGCGCTCAAAAACGCGGCGGGGTTCATCCGGCGCGAGCTGGGCAAAAACCTTCGTCTGCGCTATACGCCGGAGCTTCTGTTTGAGGAGGACGACAACATCGCCTACGGCGTGCACATCGCGTCCATTCTTTCCGACGTAAAGCCGGAAAGCGATGAAACAAATATTTCCAAGGATGATGAAGCATGAATGAAACCTGGCTCCCCCTTTGTTCCAGCATTCATGACGCGCAGAGCATTCTGCTGATCTCGCATATCTTCCCGGACGGCGACACCTGCGGCTCAGCGCTTGCGCTGCGCCGCGCTCTTTTATCGCTGGGGAAGGACGTTGCCTGCTGCTGCGAACACAGCGTGCCGGACATCTACACGATGCTCGACGGCGCGGATACAATCGTGCATCCCGATGCGCTGGCGGGCCGTGCGTTCGATCTGGCGATCAGCATCGACGTTGCGGACGAGGGGCGCATGGGCAGCGGCTGCGCCGCGCTTTTCGCCGCCGCGCGCCGCACCGCGCAGATCGACCATCACGGCACGAACCCGTGCTACGCGGACACGAACGTAATCCGCTCCCCCCTTTCGGCTACGGGCGTTCTGGTTACGGAGCTGCTCGACGCGCTGGAAGTGCCGTTCGACCGCAAAATCGCCGAGTGCCTGTATGTCGCCGTAGCGACCGATACGGGCAACTTCAAGCAGGCCAACGCCGACGCGGCTGCGTTTTCCGTCGCGGCGCGCTGCATCGGCTGCGGGTTCGATATCGCGGCGATCAGCCGCCGTGTGTTCGATCTCAAGCCCGTATGCCAGGTGAAGCTGTTCGGCGCGGCGCTTTCTTCGCTGCAAACTTCGCACGGCGGCGAGGTGGCGACGGCCGTCGTCTCGCGCGAGGATTTCGAACGCTGCGGCGCGAAGCCCGAGCATACCGAGGGCATCGTCAATATCGTTTTCAATATGGAACAGGTGAAAATCGCAGCGCTGCTCGTGGAAAAAGGCGAGGGCGTGAAGGTCAGCCTGCGCTCCGTCGCGCCTTACGACGTGGCGGAAGTGTCGCGGCAGTTCGGCGGCGGCGGGCACGCGATGGCGGCCGGCTGCACCATGCAAACTGATTTGGAGGAGGCGCGCCGTGCGATTGCCGCCGCGTGCGAAGCAATACTGTAAATGAACGGATTTCTCAATCTGCTCAAGCCCCCGGGGATGACGTCGTCCGACGCGGTTGTGATGGTGCGTCGTTCGCTTCCGGGCAAAGAAAAAGTGGGCCACGCGGGAACGCTCGACCCCGAGGCCGCGGGCGTGCTGCCGGTGATGATCGGCAAAGCCTCGCGGCTTTTTGATCTGCTGGCCGACAAGGAAAAGACCTACATCGCCGAAATTGCGCTCGGCGCGGCGACCGACACGCAGGATGCGCAGGGCGCCGTCGTTTCGCGCGGCGAATGGAACGGCGATTTTTCGGCGCTGCGCGCCGCTCTCCCCCGCTTTACCGGCCTCATCGAACAGATTCCCCCCGCCTATTCGGCGATCAAGACCGGCGGCGTAGCGGCCTATAAGCTGGCGCGCGCAGGCGCGGAGATGGCGCTGAAGCCGCGCGCGGCGCGCATCGACTCGCTGGAGCTGCTCGAGCCGACTGGACCGGACAGCGCGCTTCTGCGCATCGCCTGCGGGCGCGGGGTTTATATTCGCACGCTCTGCCACGATATCGGCGCGATTCTCGGCTGCGGCGCGCATATGCGCTTCCTGCTGCGCGCGCAGTCGGGGCCGTTCACGCTGGAAAACGCCGTCACCCCCGAGGAGTGGCTTGCGGCGGAGGACAAATCCGCGCTGCTCACGCCGATGGACGCGCCGCTTGCAGCGCTTCCCGCCGCGCGTCTGCCGGTGGCCGCCGAGCGCGCCTGCCGCGACGGCAAGGCGCTGACAAAATTTCTTTCGCTGGACGAAGGCGCAAGGGACGGCGGCCCTGTGCGCGTCTATTGCGGCCCGCAGTTTGCCGGGCTTGCCAAATGGAACGCGGAAGAGGACGCGCTGCGCTTCTTCGCAATGCTGCTCTGACCCCCATGACAACGCGGTCTGCGGCCTGCAGACCGCCTGAAAAATGAAACTTTCAAGAAAACGGAGGAACGCAATCATGAAAAAGCTGCTGGTTTTCCTGCTCACGACGCTCCTGATGGTTTCCGCATGCGCCGCAGCCGACGGCCTTACGCCCGGCGACGGAATCGTCGCGCTGGAAAACGGCGCGCACATCGACCTGGACGGCGACGGCGTAGAAGAAACCGTCGCCTGGCTGCTCGACGTGGACGAATACGGCTTCGGCGAAATGGTTGTTTCCGCCGGGAGCGCAACCGTTCGCGTTCCGGTCTCAATGGGTATCGACGCGGTATACGCAGGCCGGCTGAACGGCGGCGACGACAGCGTCTGCCTGCTGGTGGGTGAATACGGGCCGTCGGACGATCCGATGTCGACGCTGCTGCGCTGCGAGAACGGCGCGTTCAGCATCATCGGCACGATCAACGCGCTGCCGCAGGATAT
>SFFS01000110.1 GCA_004557805.1 Clostridiales bacterium
GAACAATACGGATCAGGAGGCAACGGCCTCCGGCTCCGGAATCTTGAAATCTCTGACTTCGTCACAGAAGTCGCGTTTACAGAATTTTTTGAACAGAGCTGTTACGGCGGCAACGACGGAGCACTCTCCGCTTTGCACAGCAGCCCGAGCCCCTTTCCCTATGAATCCATCCACAAATTTTCCATTGCTCCGGCGTGGAAATTGAAAATCTTCCGCACATGCGCGCAAGTACCGCCACTGTTGGGCTATACTCCCTTATGCTATTCCGCAGCCCCGGCGGCAACGTGCGGGGCGCTCCCCGCTTTGCGCAGCAGTCCGAACCCCTTTTCCCAATGAATCCATCCACGAGTTTTCATTTCTCCGACACGGAAATTCAAAATCTCCCGAACGCGCACGCAAGTACCGCCACTGCCAGGTTATCCCCTTATGCTGTTTTGCCGCCCCGGCGGCAACGACGGAGCACTCTCCGCTTTGCACAGCAGTCCGAGCCCCTTTCCCCATGAACCCATCCACAAATTTTCCATTGCTCCGGCACGGAAATTGTGAATCTCTCGCACGTGCGCGCAACTGCCGGATTGCTCCCCTATGTTGTTTTACCGCCTCAGCGGCAATGTTAGGGCGTTTCCCTCTTTATGCAGCAGTCCGAACCCCTTTTCCCCATGAATCCATCCACGAGTTTTCATTTCTCCGACACGGAAATTCAAAATCTCCCGAACGCGCACGCAAGTACCGCCACTGCCGGGTTATCCCCTTATGTTGCTTTGCCGTCCCGGCGGCAATGACGGAGCGCTCTCCGCTTTGCACAGCAGCCCGAACCTCTTACGATCTGCAAATCAGAAATTCGTCATACACGCGCAAATCGCTTCCCCCCATTCCCTCTCACGGCTTCATCCCTACCGTCCCGGTTTACCGCGGCAAAATAAACTCCTGTACCGGACTTCCGAATTCTTCCGTCAGTCTCCCTTCCACAAATCCCAGCCGCTTATAAAACGCTCTGGCCGCGATCCCCTCCGGCACGCCCTCGCGGTAGGTCGTAACGACAACGTCCTTCCCCGGTTCCATGAATGTGAGCATATACTCTACCATTCGTCCGGCAATATGCCGCCTGCGTTCCTGCGGATCGACAGCCAGAAAACAAAGCGCGCCGTCTTTCTCGGAGAACAGCAGCGCTCCGGCGATTTTTCCCTCTTCCTCCGCGCAGACGGCGGATCCGTGGCGCATAAAGTCCAGCACCGTATTTCTGTGTTCTGCCAGCGCTTTTTCCGTCTCCAGGCCCGGAAAATCCTGCTTTACCTTTTCTACAAGCCGCATCCAGCCCTCAATATCGCCCTCGTTTCCAAGTCGAATTTTCATTTTGCTTCTCCTCCTGTTTCACTCTTGCAGCGCCCGATACAGCGCGATTTCGCTTTCCTGCGTTAAAAACGCATCGGTCGGGTATTGTCTGCGAAGGGTTTCCTTTTCAGCAGGCGGCAGGCTGCGCACAAGCAGCGCGATCTCCTCTTCGGTTATCTCCGCATCATCAAGCAGGTCGAGCAGGTCGGCCAGCGAACGGCACGTCTCAAATATGCGCCGCACGCGCGCTTCGCCCTCGTCCATCCGTGCAAGCTCCACCACAAGACGGCCGTACGCGCGATCATTCATGCGTTCGCCGTCCACAAAATCGGGCGCAAGCGCTTCCTCAGCAGTTCCCGGCATGGGGTACAGCTGCTCCAACGTTCCCAGCCGCACGGCCTGTTCCGTCCGTCTGGCAAGCAATGGCAGACACAGCCGCGCGTAGCGCGCCGTATGCGGCGGCAGCTGCAAAAATACCGTCAGCCTTTGCAGTGCGCCAGCCAGCAGGCGACGGATTTCTTCAGCCGTCCGCCCTCCAAACAGCCGGCACAGCGCCGCCGTATCCTCCGCGCGCAATTCAAGCCTGCGCGGCGTTCGTCCCGCCAGCACAAGCCCCAGCGCTACGAGCAGCGCGGGCTCAAACAGATTTACCGGCGTGCTGCGGTAATCCCCGCACATGCCGCGCAGCATGCGGTCGACGTCCTGCGGCGCGAAGCGCCCGAGAAAATCATTCTCCGCCTCAGCCGCCCACAGATAGCGCTCGATAAACTCAATCCCCTGCAGCGCCGGGCGGCCGATGCACAGCGGATAATCGGCGGTAATGTGAATCTCCTGCGCGGCGAATTCCGGATCGTACAGCTTGAAAAAACCGGCGATTCCCCCCTTGATCGTAAGCCGGTAATACACGTTCGGCGTGGGAAACAGCCGTTCGCAGATGCGCCTGTGCGCGTCGCGGCAGCGTGAAACCTTCCGGCGCGCCAGCGCCAGCCCTTCCGAAAAAAGCTGCTCTGCCGGCGCGTCGGAGGGATCGGCCTTCAGCCGCAGATCGATCACAAACAGAATCGATTCCAGCAGTTCCGCCGCTTTCTCCTCGCGCAGCGAACCGCTTTCCCCGCGCGTCCATTTTTCAGCCTGCCGCTTCAAAAGCGCGAAAAGTGCCTCCTGCGGCAGCGACCGCGCCGTGCGCGCAATTTCACTCTCCATCGGCTCGCCCTCCTGCGCGGACTTTCCGTGCAAAATCCGGCAGTTCGCGTCCGGCCAGCAGCTCTGTCGAGCCGCCGCACGGCCCGTCAAAGAGCGCGCGCATTTTTTCCAGCAGCTCCGCATCAGTCACAGCGTCCAGCGTCTCGTTTTTGAAAGCGTAAAAAATCTCGGTCAGTTCGCCAAGCGTGCCGGCATAGTTCTCCCGCGTAAGATACGGCGAGTCGCAGAACGCCCGGATCAGCGCCTGCGTGATGCCGCCGCCGAACTCGACGCGCCCCGTGCGGCGCAGGCTTTCGGCGCGCGTCTGCGCAAGCGCCGCCGCCTGTGCAGGCGTAAGCGTCAGCCCTGCCGCGGCCGTCTGCTCGTTGCAGGCGAGAATCGTCTCCGCTTCTCTTTGAAGGGAAACCGCCGCGTTCGTTTCAGTTATCATGGCGAGTGCGTTTTTCAGCGCGCTTTCGCGCTTTTCATTTTCCCGCTGCATACCGATTCCTCCCTTTTCTTTCGTGGGGGGCGACAGTATACAGGGTTACAAAACCAATGTCAACCCATTTTTCGGCTCTTTTTTAACAAAATTTCCGCATCCGTTCGTCCCCCTGCGCGGGCCGCAAAAAAGAAACGGGCGAGCCGCAAAGCCCGCCCGTAATTTTTCTCAAATTTACGCCCATGCGCTGAGATATTTTTTCTGTTCGTCCGTCAGCGCATCGATCTTCACGCCCAGCGAAGCCAGCTTCAGCGCCGCTACCTGCGCGTCGATTTCGCGCGGAACGGCGTATGTCCGGTTTTTCAGCTCCGCGCCGTGCTTGACGATATACTCGGCGCACAGCGCCTGCAGAGCGAAGCTCATATCCATGATCTCCACCGGATGGCCGTCGCCGCAGGCAAGATTGACCAGCCGCCCCTCGCCGAGCAGATAGACGGTATTGCCATTGGGAAGCACAAAGCCCTCGATGTTCGGGCGCGCCGGGAAGCTCTTTACCGCATACGCGCGCAGCGCGGCCACATCCACCTCCACGTCGAAATGCCCGGCGTTGGAAAGCACCGCGCCGTTTTTCATCAGCGGAAAATGCTCGGTGCTAATCACCTTGTCGCAGCCCGTCAGCGTGACGAAGAAATCGCCCAGCGGCGCGGCCTGCGCCATCGGCATAACGCTGAAGCCGTCCATCACCGCTTCAATCGCCTTGACCGGATCCACCTCCGTCACGATCACGCGCGCGCCCAGCCCCTTCGCCCGCATCGCCGCGCCGCGGCCGCACCAGCCGTAGCCTGCGACGACGACCGTGCTGCCTGCAACGGTCAGGTTCGTCGTGCGCAGGATGCCGTCCCATACGCTCTGTCCGGTGCCGTAGCGGTTATCGAAAAGGTGCTTGCAGTCGGCGTCGTTGACGAGCACCATCGGGAAGCGCAGCTCATCCGCGCGTTCGCGCGCCTTGAGCCGGATCACGCCCGTCGTGGTTTCCTCGCTGCCGCCCAGCAGCCGGGCCGCGAACTCCGGATGCGTCGCATGCAGAATCTGCGTCAGATCGCCGCCGTCGTCAATGATCGCGTGCGGCAGCGCGGACAGCCCGTCCACCAGATAGCGATCGTATTCCTCGTTGGTGCAGCCGTGCTTTGAAAGCACCGTCACGCCGGAAGCGGCCAGCCCCGCGCAAATATCGTCCTGCGTGGAAAGCGGATTGGAGCCCATGGCGATTACTTCCGCGCCGCCCTCGTGCAGCACCTGCGCCAGAACGGCGGTTTTCGCTTCGAGATGTACGGAAACGCACAGCGTTTTCCCTTCAAAGGGACGTTCCTCCCTGAATCGCTCCGCGATTGCGCCCAGCACGGGCATATGCGCGCGCGCCCACGCGATTTTCTGCGCGCCGATTTCGGCAAGCTCCGGATGCACGATCTGCGAATTCATAGCCGATAAACCCTCCATGATAGAATAAAATCAGTATACAAATTCGCTTTCCCCCTGTCAACCCCGGTCGATTTGTGCTATGATAGGGAGGAAATGTTCCGAAGGAGAGAAGCACATGGCAAAAGCAATCCTCAACCCCGGCCGCGAAAAGCGCATCCTGCGCGGGCATCCGTGGGTGTTCCGTTCCGATATTGAGCGCGTGGACGGCGAATTCACGCCCGGCGACGTAGTAGACGTGATTTCCGCCAGGGGGCGTTTCATGGGCCGCGCGATGTATAACCCCGCCTCGCAGATCGCGCTGCGCATGTTCACCACACACGACGAGCCGGTGGACGAGGCCTTTATTCGCGGGCGTGTAAAGCGCGCCCTGGACTACCGGCGCAAATTTGCGGACATGCGTTCCTGCCGGGCGATCTTCGCCGAATCGGACGGGCTGCCCGCGCTGATCGCCGACTGCTTCGGCGATGTAATCGTCATCCAGTCGCTGGCGCTGGGCATGGAGCGTTGGAAGGAAACCGTCGTGGACGCGCTGTGCGACGAACTGCATCCCCGCGGCGTATGGGAGCGCAGCGACGTAAAGGTGCGCGAGCTGGAAGGCATGCAGATGACGCAGGGTCTTCTGCGCGGCGAGGTTCCCGACCGCGTGGAAATTCTGGAAAACGGCATCCGCTTTAACGTCGACGTAAAGGAAGGCCAGAAAACCGGCTATTTCCTCGATCAGAAGGAAAACCGCGCGGCCATCGCGCCGTTTGTGCGCGGCGCGCGCGTGCTGGACTGCTTCACGCATACGGGCGCGTTCGCGCTGCACGCGGCGCATTACGGCGCGGCGGAAGTGACGGGCGTGGATATTTCGGATCTTGCCTGCAAACAGGCGGCTGAAAACGCCGCTCTGAACGGGCTGGAAATTGATTTCGTAGAAGCCAACGCGTTCGATCTGCTCCGCAAAAAATACGACGCGCACGAACAGTACGATACGATCATCCTCGACCCGCCGGCGTTCACCAAGACGCGCGCGGCCGTTCCCGCAGCGCTGCGCGGTTATAAGGAAATCAACCTGCGCGCAATGAAAATGGTGAAAAACGAAGGGTATCTCGTAACGTGTTCATGCTCGCACCATGTGCTGCCGGACGCGTTCGCGGCGATGCTCGTGGACGCCGCGGCGGACGCAAAGGTGCAGCTGCGGCAGATCGAGGCGCGCACGCAGGGACGGGATCATCCCATCCTCGCCGCCTCTCCGGAGACGCAATATTTGAAATGTCATATCCTGCAGGTGCTGCGTTAAATTTGCTTTTTACTTTTTCAAAGGCCGCGGCTCGTTCGTAAGACCCGCGATAAAATCCAGCGAAACGTTATAAAATTCGGCCAGCCGAATCGCCAGGGCAAACGGGATTTCCCGTTTGCCCTGTTCGTAGTTGGTATAGGTCGTCTTGTGCATATGAAGAATCTCCACCAGCTGATCCTGAGTCAGGTCGTGATCCTCCCGCAGATCGCGCAGACGCTGATACTTCATGCTGCACCCCCTTTTTTTCGTTGACAAAATACCACAAACGTAGTATTCTTTATTCAAAAATACATCATTCGTTGTATTTTCTGTGAAGAGGAGGAGTTTTATGTCCGATGAATGCCAGTATTACTATAACGATTCGAGCCTCTGGGGCTACGGTTACACCTGCCTGCTGAAGCAGAGCGAGGGCAAAGACCGAACGGTGGACAGCGACTGGGTACACAAATTCTGCTGGAACTACAACTATCATGACTGTCCCTTTTATCAGACAAAGCACGGCAGCAGCTCCTCCGGCTGCTATCTGACCTCCGCCTGCACGCAGGCGCGCGGCCTGCCGGACGATTGCGAAGAGCTGACGATGCTGCGCGCGTTCCGCGATACGTATGTGCGCGCTCTGCCCACGGGCGAAGCGGACGTCCGCCGCTACTACGCAACCGCGCCGTAGATTGTGAACGCGATTCATCGCGGCTGCGCCGCGCCGGAAACGCTGGACCGCATCTACCGGGAACCGGTGCAGCCGTGCGTTCAACTGATCCGGGATGGCAAAAACGAAGCTGCCTACCGGCTGTACAAAGCATACTCTCTTGCGCTGGAAGAGCGCTATTTATAAAAAACAAGGAGACACCAAAAGATGAACGAAGCAATCGACCGTATCAGAGAAGCCGCCCTCGCGAACGACGCGCAGGCGCAGTGGGATCTGTCCGTCTGCTATGCGCAGGAAAACGGCGTAGAGCAAAGCGGCGCAAAAGCCTTCGAATGGATTTGCCGGGCCGCTGAAAACGGGCATGCGGGAGCGGCAGATTACGTCATCGACGCTTATGAAAACGGAAAAGAAGAGCTTGGCATTCAGCCAGATTTGGATAAACTGGTGGAGTGGGCGGATAAGCTCTCGGAAAACGGCTGCACCGCCATGCGGATTAAATACGCACAGCTTGCTTGAATGATGCAACCTGTAAAAAGGTCAATATTTCCACTGCTTTTGAGCGCGTTGCGGAATTCGCCGACGAAGGGAATCTCCTCTGCATGTTTTGTGCTGCCATACTTGGCCAGACTATTGGCGAGAGAAATCTTAAAAACAGCATATATGACTGCGCTCATATGAATCGGGTAATCAAATATGTGAACATGCTTGACGGAACGAAGTATGAAATTCCCGAAGACAGGAAGCCCCCATTTGGTACTACTGTGGCTTAACCTTCTCCGCGGCGGAGAGAATCACCGAAGCCTTATATTGGTATAAAAAAGCAATTCCCTACAACGCCGATGCCGAAATGCGTTGGGCAATTTATTCGTTCCTGAATCAGACTAAGCTTGGAAGCATCCCAGGTTCCTCTGACTATGTAGAAGTTTATAACCATGCAATAAATGCCCTGAAAAGAACCGATTACAAAATAACCGTAGGTTGGGAAATCGAAGCCTATCTTCTCCTGGCGATTTTGACCCGCGAAGGCGCCGGCACCCCCGTCGACATCGACGCATCCTACGACTGGACCGTTCGCGCCGCCAATCTCGGAAGCGAAGACGCAAAACGCAATCTTCCCCGCTACCAAGAGCTAATATGTAAAGGGTGGTTTCTACCATCTAATACATATGACTGCGGCTCATTTGTGGTGAATTGAAAAGCAGTTGTAGGAAAGGAGCAGAAAAGCCTTATAACCGCTACAAATTCAACGCAGAAAGGAGCTGTTGCTTATGAAATCTCTATTTGAGGAAATGGGCGGTACATATCGTCAAGTGGGCGATTATCTCATCCCAAACCTTGTTTTGCCAGATGACGGCGATTATCAGATCGGCAAATATGGGCGTATGCGCCGCAGTTATCTGAAAGAACACCGAAAAATCCTTTACACCAACTATGTGATGGAGGGTACGCTGTTCAAGCATTTGTCCGAAATCGACCAAGCCTGTAACGAGCGTATGGAAATCATCGTTCCCGCTATGGCGAAGCAGGAGGGCGTGACCGAAGCACTCAAAGCGGCTGACCAAATGGAATGGGTACGCCGCATGAATAGCATCCGTAACCGTGCGGAAGAAATTGTCCTGCACGAATTGGTATATGACCAGTAACAACATAATCAAAGCCCACGCTGCCGACAAGAAAAATCGGAGGCGTGGGCTTTTTACGTTATGTAGGTAACACCAACAAAGCCGAATATCAAGGGTCTCCGTGCCGCTTTGCGGCACTCCGATGAACGGCGTACCGCCGCCCTTGACCGCCGCCTTTGCTGGCGTTTGGTGGTAATCAAGGCGGCAACGGATAAATCCGCTGCCGCCACAATAATTATTTCATCAGCTTGCTTATTCGTCATTTTCTTCGATGCTTGCCACAAGCCGGTCAAAGTCGCTCTGATATGTTCTGTCCTGCAAAACACGGAATTTTTCAAATTCACTTTCTGCAAATGCTTTTGCAATGGCAGCGGTCACTTTGCCTTTGTCATGCAGAATATCTTCTTCATTGAACTGGAGGAACGCATCCAGACGGCTCACCCAATCCTGCATATACATGATGTTTCCCCGCCGTGCCTGTCTTTCGGCATAGTCCAGATACATCGTCACGATCTCATTCAGATTGGACATTTCCGCTTCGTTTAAGTAGTTTTTGGCAATCGAAACATCCGATTTGCGGATGCGGCCCTGCGGAGCGTTTTTCCAAGTAGTCAAGCCCATATTGGGTTTTGTGCTGTCGGCTCTGCCATAGACAATCTCAGCCGCTGTATGGTGGGTGACAGCGTAATGGAGCTTGTTCTGCACCGTGGCAAAAAACTCTTTCGTAATGGGGCTG
>SFFS01000111.1 GCA_004557805.1 Clostridiales bacterium
CGTGGCTGCGAACCGTCTGGCGCAGCAGGGCGTGGACGTGCTGCTGATTGAACAGCTGGACTATGTGGGCGGCAGCGGCCGCTTCGCCACCGGCGGCTTCATGATGGCCAGCTCGGAGGAGAGCGCGCAGGCGATTAAGGACTATGTAAAAACCCGCTATTATTATGACGATTTTCCGGTTGCCGAAGGCACGCCGAACGTGGAACGCATCGAAAAGAACGTCGATGCGACGCTGGACGTGTATCAGATGTTTGAGGCGCTCGGCGTGCCGCTGATCGCCGCGGGCAGCGATATTTATATCCCCGGCATGCCCGAGGAACTTGCGTCCTACGTTGCGGCGGAGAGCAGCATCAACACTTACGGCTGCTGGGGCGTCGAGGCGATGAAGAAGGCCTATGAAAAACAGAACGGCCGCCTGATGCTTCACACGAAGGCTACTTCGCTCCTTCAGGACGAAACGGGCGCGGTTGTCGGTGCGAAGGCGGAAGGCGCGGACTGCGACTATGTCATCAACGCTGGAAACGTTGTGCTTGCCACCGGCAGCTATTCGCACAACGACGAACTGCTTGCTGAGAACATTCCGTGGCGTGTGGGCGATCTGTCCTGCACGAGCATTGGCGACGATGGTTCCGCTATCGTTATGGCACGCGAGGCCGGCGCGGTGATGACGGAGGACAATTATGTCAACGGCGGCGCGCGCGTTGCGAACATCGTTGATGCGCTCAGCACCAAAGACGGCAACTGGAATTCCAGCGACGTCGTGTCTTCCGTGGCGATGATCGTCAGCCTTGAGGGCGAGCGGCTTGCCAGCGAGCAGGACGACCGCTATTTCCGCTACTATCCTGTAATGGACGGCCTCGATCAGTTCTACGCCGTGTACAACGCGAAGGAACTGGAGAGCGTCGGCCTGCTGGAGAAATACGAAGGCCTCGTTTCCGAAAGCGGACCGTATTATAAAGCGGAAACGCTGGAGGGACTGGCCGCCGCGACCGGCATGGACGCGGAAAAGCTCGGCAATTCCGCCGCATCCTTCAACCATTACCGCGAGACGGGCGAGGATATTTTCGACGCGAGCCTGATCGATACGAATTCGTTCTCGCAGGATAACCATGAGGGCGCTGCGGGCAATGTCGAAGCCAGCGGCGGCGAGCTGTTCGAACTGGACGAGGGGCCGTTCTATGCCGTCAGGCTCACGTTCATCGGCTATGATATCATCGGCGGCATCAAGACCGGCAACGAAGGGCAGGTACTCGACGCGGATGGGAACGCCATTCCCGGACTGTATGGCACTGGCTTTATTTCCAGCCGCGACTTCTACGGCAGCGGCACGGCGCACGGCTACTGCCTGATGATCGCGATGTCTACCGGTATGGTAACGGCGGATGCGATCGTTGAGGCCGGCAGATAACGAAGAAAACTTGGACAAGAAAAAGCGGCCTTGCTCCGAAATTCAAAGGGGCAGGGCCGTTTTTCACGGGGAATGCCCGGGAAGCGGCGCATTGCGCCGCAAAAATAACAAATGGCGGATCTGTTGACTTTGTGTGTTCTTTTCCGATATAATTAAACGAAAGTTTTTCTGCGGATTGAACAGAAAGGAAACGCGCCGATGAAGGGACCGAACGTATCCGGACAGACCATGCGGCGGCTGCCGGTTTATCTGCATTATCTCAAAACCATTCGGAACAGACAGACCACCATTTCCGCGACGGCCATTGCGGAGGCGTTCGGGCTGAACGATGTGCAGGTGCGCAAGGATCTGGGAGCCGTCAGCGGTACGGGCAGGCCGAGGACGGGCTACGTGGTGGAAGAGTTGATCGCGCAGATCGAGAATTGCCTGGGCTATAACCGGCATATTCAGGCGATGCTCGTCGGCGTGGGGCATCTGGGCAAGGCGCTTCTGGCTTACGAGGGCTTCCGCGACTATGGCATCGACATCATGGCGGGGTTCGACGTGGACAGCGAGGTGACGGGCACCTGCGTGCATGGCAAGCCTGTTTTCGGTATGGACGTGCTGGAAACGATCTGCCGCGGGAATGATATCCGGCTGGCGATTCTTACCGTGCCGGTCGGCGTGGCGCAGGAAACGTGCGACAGGCTTGTCGCCTGCGGCGTAAAGGCGATTTTGAATTTTTCTCCGGTGATTCTCAAAGCACCCGAGGGCGTGGCGGTGGAAAACGAAAATATTGCCTCGTCGCTGGCGGTGCTTTCGCAGACGTTCCTGTAAAGGCGAAGGGAGAGTTTCATGAATCTGCTCCATCTGAAATATGCGGTCGAGGTGGCGAAAACGTCGTCTATTACGAAGGCGGCGGAAAATCTGTATATGGGTCAGCCGAACCTCAGCCGCGCGATCAAGGAACTGGAAGAAGATCTGGGGATCAGGATTTTTCAGCGTTCTTCCAGAGGCATCGTGCCGACGGAGCAGGGCGAAGCGTTTCTCGGCTATGCCCGCACGATTCTGCAGCAGGTGGATGCGATTGAAAAAATGTATCGCGAGGAGCGGCAGCATATGAGCCGGTTTTCCGTTTCTGCGCCGCGCGCGGCGTATGTCGCGTGCGCGTTCGCAGAGTTTGTCGGCTCGCTCGATACGGCCGGGCGGATGGATATCGTCTATCAGGAAACGAACGCGCTGCGCGCGGTTAATAACATCCTCGACTGCGGTTATCATCTGGGGGTGATCCGTTATCAGGCGGAGCATGAACGCTTTTTCAAGAAAATGCTCGGCGAGAAGGGGATTACAGCGGAGCTGATTCACGAGTTTGAATACGGCGTGTTGTTTTCGCGCGAGAGCCCGCTGGCGATCCGCGATGAAATATGGCGGGAGGATCTGGAGCCGCTGATTGAAATCGTGGCGGGCGACCCTTATGCGCCGGAGACGCCGCGGGGCGGAGCTGCCACCGTATCGAAGCGGCGAATCGCAATGTTTGAAAGCGGCAGCCAGCTGGAAACGCTCAGCCGCTTGCCGAATGCGTATATGTGGGCTTCCGCGATGCCGCGCGCGCTGATGGAAAAGCACGGGCTGCTCATGAGGCCGGGCGCTTCGGAACGCAGAACCATGCGCGACGTGCTGATTTATAAGAAAGACTATCGGCTTGCGGTGGAAGACATGCGCTTTATCGACATGCTGATGAAGCAGGTGCGCGCGCTGCGGGAGGGAAACGCGTAAAAAGTTTGTATTCGTTATATCAATATAGATATGACGATATTCCGTATACACATTGCCAATTCTGCAGAGAGACTGGTACAATCTTATCGATTCAGATTGACCGATTGAGCACAGTCCGAAGCAGAAGCGGCGATGCGTGCGGCCGAACGGCGTGAGCGGAGGCGCAAACTGCGAGGATTGATCCAAAAAGGAGGGAACGAAATGAGCATCCATGCGGACAGGATTATCGCGGTGAGAACGACAAAAATCGTTTATCTCGACGGCGATACGGTGGTCAAGGTGTTCGATTCGGACTATTCCAAGGCGGACGTGCTCAACGAGGCGATTAACCAGGCCCGCGTTGAGGAAACGGGGCTGCCCATTCCGAAGCTGAAGGCCGTTCAGATGATGGACGGCAAGTGGACGATCAGCCTGGCGTATGTTGAAGGGAAGAAGCTGCAGCAGCTGATGGTGGAGGAGCCGGAGCGCTACGACGAATATCTCGAGATGTTCGTCGATCTCCAGCTGACCGTGCATCACAAACGCGTGCCGCTTCTGACAAACATGCGCGACAAGATGAACCGGAAGATTGAGATTTCCGGCCTGGAGGAAGAAAAGCGCGAAGCGCTGAAAAAAACGCTCGCCGCGCTGCCTATGCGCGACGCACTGTGCCACGGCGACTTTATTCCCTCCAACATCATGATCGATCGCGAGGGCAGGCCCTATATTCTCGACTGGAGCCACGCCACGCAGGGCGAACCCTGCGCGGACGCGGCGAGAACGTATCTGCTTTTCCGGTCGCAGGGCCGGGAAGATACGGCGGCCAAGTATCTCGGGCTCTTCTGCGAAAAAAGCAAAACGGCGAAGGAAGACGTGCTCGTTTGGGCTGCGCCTGTCGCCGCGTCGCATCTGGTAAAAAAAGGCAGGCCCATGGAGCGGGAATTCATGCGGGGCTGCGTTTGACAGAACGAGGAAGCGGAGGAAAGGCGGATGGTTATCACAATCTGTATCGGCAGCTCATGCCATCTCAAGGGCGCGCGTCAGGTGGTGGAGGGGCTGCAGGAGCTCGTTGCGAAGCACGGCCTCAAGGAAACGGTTGAGCTGACGGGTTCCTTCTGCATGGGAGACTGCGTGAACGGCGTATGCGTGAAGGTGAACGGCGTGCTGTTTTCCGTTCAGCCCGAGACGCTGCAGGACTTTTTCAGAAAAGAAATTTTGGAGAAGTGTTGAGTATGGCGGAATATCTCACCTTCAAAAAGTCCAACTGCCGCAACTGCTATAAATGCATCCGGCATTGTCCCGTCAAGTCGATCCGGTTCTCCGGCAACCAGGCGCACATCGTTTCAGACGAATGCGTGCTGTGCGGGCGCTGCTATGTAGTGTGCCCGCAGAACGCGAAGGAGATTGCGGATGGGACGGAATACGTTCGGGTGCTGCTTGGGGCGGAGCGGCCGGTAATCGCGAGCCTTGCGCCGTCGTTTGCGGCCTACTTCGAGGGCTGCGGAATCGGCGCGATGACGGAGGCGCTGACGCGCCTGGGCTTCACGGGCGTCGAGGAGACGGCTGTGGGCGCGACGCTTGTCAAGCGTGAATACGAAAAGCAGATCGCCGCGCATGAGCGGGACGTGATCATTTCCTCCTGCTGCCATTCGGCCAATCTGCTCGTGCGCAAGTATTATCCCGAACTGGCGCAGTATCTGTCCCCGGTGCTCTCGCCGATGCTCGCGCATGCGAAGGACATCCGCCGGCGCATTCCCGATGCGCGCGTGGTGTTTATCGGGCCGTGCATCGCCAAGAAAGACGAGGCCGAAAACGCCGGCGTCGACGCGGTGATGACGTTCGAAGAGCTGGCCGGAATGCTTCATGCGGCGGGGATCAAACCGCAGCGGAGAATGGATCGCTGCGAAGAAAGCCGCGCGCGGCTGTTCCCGACGGTGGGCGGTATTCTCCGGACGATGCAGGGAAAGCCGGACGCCTACGCCTACCTTACCGTGGACGGCATGGATAACTGCAAGGCCATGCTCGAAGATTTGCAGGCGGGGAACATCCACGACTGCTTTATCGAAATGTCCGCCTGCACGGGCAGCTGCATCGGCGGCCCGGTGATGGAAAAATACCACAGCGCGCCGGTACGTCATTTCCGCGATGTGAACAGCTTTGCCGGAAAAGAGGATTTTGCGGTGCAGCCGTTTGAAAGCGGCGAGCTCGCCGCGCATTTCCCGTATATCGGTCTGAGCAGGACGCAGCCGGGCGAACGGGAAATTGCCGAGGCGCTGCGCAAGATGGGTAAGACCAGCCCGGCCGACGAGCTGAACTGCGGCAGCTGCGGCTATAACACCTGCCGTGAAAAGGCGATCGCCGTCTGTCAGGGGAAGGCCGACGTGAGCATGTGCCTTCCGTATCTGATGGACAAGACCGAGCGGTTTTCCAATAACATCCTCGCCAATTCGCCCATCGGCGTGCTGGTGCTCAACGAGGAATACGAGGTGCAGCAGATCAATCGAGCCGCGATGAGAATGCTGCGCATTGCCTCCGAGCTGGATGTAATGGGGGATCAGGTCGTGCGGATCATGAACCCGATGCCGTTTATCGATGTGATGGAGAACGGCAAAGAGGTCAAGGAACTGCGCGAATACTACGCGGAATACCGCAAATATATCGAGCTGACGGTCGTGCACGATAAGACCACGCATATCCTCATCGCCATTCTGCGCGACGTGACCGAAACCGAAAAGCAGCGCCAGCAGCAGGAGCAGATGGAAAAGCAGACCGTCGAAATCGCCGATAAGGTTGTGGAAAAGCAGATGCGCATCGTGCAGGAAATTGCGTCGCTTCTGGGCGAAACGACGGCGGAAACGAAGATTGCGCTGACGAAGCTGAAGAATTCGATTGTGCGTGAGGAAAAAGATGAATGATCTTTGCGCCGATATCGGCTATTATGCGCTGAACCATGCGGGCGAGCAGCTGTGCGGCGATCACATCGAGCTGCAGCATCAGGGCGAGAATTCCACCATCATCGTGTTGGCCGACGGGCTGGGCAGCGGGGTAAAGGCGAACATCCTTTCCACGCTGACGAGCAAGATCCTCTGTACGATGCTGGCCGAAGGAATTACCATCGACGACGCGGTTCAGACGGTGACGGCTACGCTGCCCGTCTGCGCTGTGCGCGGCATCGCGTATTCAACTTTTACCATTATTCGTTTGGTAAATAACGAACGCGCGGAAATTATGCAGTACGACAGCCCGAAGGTGATCCTTCTGCGGGATGGAAAGAACCTCGACGTCCCGGCCGTCGAAATGGAAATCGGCGGCAAGAAGGTTTACCGTTCGAGCGTGCGCCTGAAAAAAGACGATGTGTTTATCGCCTTTACGGACGGGGTAGAGCATGCGGGCGTGGGCGGCATGTTCAACTTCGGCTGGAAGCGGGAGGATATCATCTCCTTCCTGGAAACCTTCTGGCATGTCGGCTTTACGGCAAAAACGCTGACCACCATCCTGCTGGATGAGGTGAATAGACTCTATGACGGGAAGCCTGGCGACGACGCGACGGTGTGCACGGTGCGCATCCGGGAGCGCGTGCCGATGAACCTGATGTTCGGGCCGCCCGCCAACCGGGACGACGAGCGCAAGATGATGTCCATCTTCTTTGGCAAGGAAGGCAAGCATATCATCAGCGGGGGAACCACTTCCACCGTCGCGGCCAGATACCTCGGCAAGCCGCTTGTGCCCAATCTCAACTACCTCGACCCGACGATTCCGCCCACCGCGACGCTCGAAGGCGTCGATCTGGTGACGGAGGGGGTGGTTACGGTCAACCGCGTGCTGGAGTACGCGAAAAACTACCTCAAGGACAATAAGTCCTACGAGCAATGGAGCTACAAGAAGGACGGCGCATCGCAAATGGCGCGGCTGCTGTTTGAAGAGGCGACGGACATTAACTTCTTTGTAGGGCGCGCCATTAATCCGGCGCACCAGAACCCGGATCTGCCGATCGGCTTCAGCATCAAAATGCAGCTGGTGCGCGAGCTGTCCGATTGCATGGAGAAGATGGGCAAACGGGTAAAGATCAGTTACTTTTAGAAAAGGGATGGAGGCAAACATGAGCAAGGTAATCGACGAAAAGACCGTATGCGAAATCGTTGATGCGCACGGCGCAAGGCCGGATGCGATCATCGCGATTCTGCAGGATATTCAGGAAAGGTGTCACTACCTGCCGCAGGAAACCTTTGAGCTGATTGCGAAAAAGATCGGCGTGAGCACCGTAAAGGTTTACAGCGTGGCGACTTTTTACGAGAATTTCTCGCTGGAACCCAAGGGGAAATATATCATCAAGTGCTGCGACGGCACCGCATGTCATATTCGCAAATCGATCCCGATCCTTGAGGCCATCCGCGACGAGCTGGGTCTGTCCGCGAAGAAAAAGACGAGCGACGATCTGCTCTTCACCGTCGAAACGGTCGCGTGTCTGGGCGCGTGCGGCCTTGCGCCGGTTATTACCGTCAATGATAAAGTGCATCCCGCTATGACGCCGGAAAAGGCCGTGGCGCTTGTGCGTGAACTCAAGGAGGCCGAAAAATGAAGCTGAATTCGAGAAACGATCTCATCGCCCTGCGCCAGCAGTGTGCGGAAGCCATTAAGAATGAGAAAAAGCGTATCCTCGTCTGCGCCGGCACCGGCTGCGCTTCCGGAGGGTCGCTTGAGATTTATGCGCGCCTGAAGGCGCTGATGGCCGAGCGCGGCATTCCCTGCTCCGTTTCGCTTGAGGACGAGCCGCACGGCGACGTGGTCGGCCTCAAGAAGTGCGGCTGTCACGGCTTCTGCGAGATGGGCCCGCTGGTTCGCATTGAGCCGCACGGCTGGCTGTATGTCAAGGTAAAGCTGGAAGACTGCGAAGAGATCATCGACAAGACGATCCTGAACGATGAATTGATCGACCGCCTAACCTATAAAAAGGGAGGCGTGGAATACCCCCGCCAGGAGGACATTCCGTTCTATAAAAAGCAGCACCGCATCGTGCTGGAGCACTGCGGCCACATCGACGCCGAGAGCATCGACGAATATATCGGCGTAGGCGGCTATACCGCTTTTGAAAAGGCGCTCTTCGACATGTCCGGCGACGAGATCGTCAAGACCGTACTCGATTCGAATCTGCGCGGCCGCGGCGGCGCGGGCTTCCCGGCGGGCATCAAGTGGGATACCGTGCGCAAGACGGAAGCCGATCAGAAGTACATTCTCTGCAACGGCGACGAGGGCGATCCCGGCGCGTTCATGGATCGCA
>SFFS01000112.1 GCA_004557805.1 Clostridiales bacterium
GGGCCAGTAGGGCCAGTTTCACCCGTGGCTCCCGTCACACCGGTAGGACCAGTAGGCCCAGTCGCTCCGGTTTCACCCGTTGCGCCGGTAGGGCCGGTAGGGCCAGTGGGGCCAGTCGCGCCGGTAGGCCCGGTAGGACCCGTCGGGCCGCCCGCAGGGCCGGTCGGGCCCGTCGGCCCAGTGGGGCCGCGGTTCGGGTTCCAGCCCATGATATTCGGCCATTCCGACCCATTCGCATATTTGATCATGCCGCACTGTATGCGGCCGTTATAGCATCCGCGATACTCCGTATCCGCCATGGCAAGCATCCTTCCGGGAACGTTTTCTCTCCGCGCTCTGCACGGCACGCCTCCCGGTGCATTCTATGCCGCATGGCCCTCACGCGCGACGCAGCCGTTCCCCCGGCGGCGAAAGCCGCCCTGATAAAACGAAAGCCCGCACCGTTTCCGATGCGGGCCGTGTTTTCACGGTTCAGTTTCCGGTTTCGCCTGCAAGCAGCTCGCTCAGCACGGGAATCTTCGCCAGCTCGCTCATCGCATTGACCATCACGTTCATCAGTTCGTTCGTCATCTCCGCGTCGTCGCCGACGTTTTCCAAATCGTCCATCGTCAGCACGGTCATGCCGGACAGGTCGGGCGTCGTATCCACTTCCAGTCCGCTCAGCGTCACCACGGAAATCTGTGCAACGATCGAATTTTCCGGCTCGCCGCCGTCGGTCAGGATGAAGAACAGCGTGCCGTCCGTCGTCTTTTCGCCGCTGTCGCCGTACTCGGACGTACCGTCATAACCGACGGCCGCCGTTCCTTCGTTGGTCGCAACCGAGAAGGAGAACGACTGCACGTCATCCGTGTCGCACAGATACAGCTCCATGCCCATATAGTCCTCTTCGCTCTGGACGAACGTGAGCGAAACGATGAACGCGTCGTATTCTTCGCTGCCTTCCGACTGCGTTTCGCCCGCTTCAAACACGATCGTCATCGGATCGGCTTCTTCGTCCGCCGCCGGGATCGTCATGGTCACAGTCACGCTGTGGTCGTCCGCTTCAAAGCTGCCGTCGAGCATCTGCTCGCCGTCCACATAGCCCTCAAAGCTGCCGGTTTCTTCAACGTCGTCAACCGCCAGCAGGAGCACGACCGGCACTTCGCTCTCGTCGTCCATCTTTACAGTGATGTCGAAACGGAATTCCGCGTTGTCGACCGTCTCGTGCCACATCACCATGTCAATGCTGTCCACTTCGGGATCAGCGTTGTCCTGCGCGTACAGATCGCCGTCGATTTCGGCGTCAAATTCGTCGCCGGCCTCCAGCGTTTCGCCGAGGAAGCTGACGATATATTCCAGCGCTTCGCGCGGAATGACCACGCGCGTTCCGTATGCCTGCTTCGTGCCGCTGATGAACTCAATCTCCTGCGGTTCTTCAATATTCTCCACCGTGAACATCGACTGCAGCTCGGTCAGCGCGCCCTCGATGTCGAACAGCTGCGTCATGTCGCCGTCCATCGCCGCCTGAATCATTGCGGCTTCATCCTCGGGCAGTTCGCTCATGAACGCTTCGAACAGTTCCTTCGCGTTCACCGTCAGCGCCTTGCTCACGCCGTCCAGCGCAACCGTCAGCTGACCGTCCGCATCCATCTGCGCCGTCAGAGCCGCCGCCGCGCCGTCCGGGCCGCTCAGTGTCGCCACCAGCCAGGAAGCCGCGTCGTTCAGTATCCCTTCAAAGGAGAGCGACAGACCGGTCAGATCATAGCTCGTCTCCTCGCCGTTTTCCGTTACGGTCAGCACCGGATCCTGGAAGGAAACCGCCGCATAACTGCTGCTTTCAACGGCGTCGGCCGCCTCCGCAGCATCCTCGGCAAGGCCCACCGCCGAAACGGCCAGCAACGCCAGTGCGAGCATCAGCGCCAGAAACTTTTTCATGATGAAATTCTCCCCTCGTTTGTTACTTTGCCGCCATTATATCCGAAATACGGTCACATTGCAACATATGTCCGTATCTTTTTGAGTGACTATTCATTCGCATCGAGCGCGTTCTGCACGCGATACAGGCGGGCGTATTCGCCGCCCTTGGCCAGCAGCTCGTCGTGCGTGCCTTCTTCCAGAATTTTTCCCTCCTCTACAACGACGATCCGATCGGCGTTGCGGATGGTGGAAAGCCTGTGCGCGATAATCAGCGAAGTGCGCCCCTTTGCCAGCTCGTCGAAGGAGCGCTGGATGCGTGCTTCCGTCACGCTGTCAAGCGCGGAAGTCGCCTCGTCGAGAATGAGCACCGGCGGGTTCTTCAGGAAAATGCGCGCGATCGCCACGCGCTGCTTCTGGCCGCCGGAAAGAAGCGTGCCGCGTTCGCCCACCCATGTGTCGAAGCCTGCGGGCATGGCCATGATATCGTCATAGATTTCCGCGCGCCGCGCGGCCTGTTCGACTTCCTCGTCGGTCGCGTCGGGGCGGCCGTAGCGGATATTGTCGCGGATGCTGGCGGCGAAAAGGAACACGTCCTGCTGCACGATGCCGATCTGGCTGCGCAGCGAATGCTGCGTGATCCTGCGCACGTCGATTCCATCGAGGCAGATGCTGCCGCTGTCCACGTCGTAGAAGCGCGGCACCAGCTGGCACAGCGTGCTCTTGCCGCTGCCGGAGGAGCCGACCACGCCGATCTTCTCCCCCGGATGCACGGTCAGCGAAACGCCGTCGAGCACCTCCTGATCTTCCTTATAAGCGAAATGCACGTCCTTCAGTTCAATTTCGCCCTTCGCCTTTTTCAGCTCCACCGCGCCGGGAGCGTCCTGCAAAGTCGGCTCGGTTCGCATGATTTCCAGGAATCGCATGAAGCCCGCCGTACCGTTGGTGAACGTTTCAGAGAAGTTGGCGATTTTACGCAGCGGCGTGGTGAACGCCGAAACATACAGCTGGAACGTAATCAGATCGACGTAATTCAGCCTGCCCTTCATAATCAGCAGCCCGCCCGCGCCGATCACCGCCACGGACAGTACGCTGAGGAAAAACTCAATCGACGAAAAGAACGTCGCCATCACCTTATAGTATTCATGCTTAACGGTCTTGTAGCTCTCGTTGGCCTCGCCGAACTTTTCGATTTCGCCCTCTTCGTTCGCAAACGCCTTCGCCACGCGGATGCCCGACAGGCTCGATTCAATCGCCGCGTTGATGTTCGCCTGCCGCGCCTTGACCTGCCGCGAGGTGCGCATCATCCTGCGGCGCAGGCAGAACACGACGACCACCGCGATGGGGAGAATCACCGCCACCACGAGCGCCAGCCGCCACTGGATACGGAACATCACGATCAGCGCGCCGATAATCGTCACGCCGGAAATGAACACATCCTCCGGGCCGTGATGCGCCAGCTCCGTCACATCGAACAGGTCGGTGGTCAGGCGGCTCATCAGGTGGCCGGTGCGGTTGCGGTCATAAAAATCGAAGGAAAGCGCTTCGAAATGCGAAAACAGATCGCGCCGGATATCCGCCTCGACGAGCACGCCGAAGGTATGTCCCCAGAAGGTGATGATATATTGCAGCGCCGCCCGGATCACATACATGGCTACCATCACCACAACCACGGCAAAAAACGCCTGATACGCGTTTTTTGGCAGCAGTTCCGTCAGCGCCCTGCGGGAGAGGATCGGATAAATCAGGTTGATCCCCGCCACAATAAACGCGCAGATCATATCCAGCGTGAACAGCTTCCAGTGCGGTCTGAAATAGGAAAAGAAGATGCGAAAGGGTGATTTCTGCCGAAAATCCGAGGTTGTCATGCGTATGTTCCTCTTTCTGAAATTCGTAAATTCTACCAGATAGCATTATAGTGTAACGGTTTCGCTCTGTCAACGCGCTGGAGAACGCCGCGCAGCCGGTAAATTTTCAGCGCAGAGCGCTGAAAAATATCCGCACCGCAAAAATCCGTTTTCCGCTTGACTCTCCCACTGTGTCAGGGAGTATGATGGTTCCGAGCTCAAAAAAACGCACATGTGAGGAACCGGCATGCTGAAAATCGGGGAATTCTCCAGACTATCCAGGGTCAGCATTCGAATGCTGCGCCATTACGACGAACTCGGCCTGCTCGCGCCCGACGCGACCGACCCGCTTACCGGCTACCGCTATTACAGCGAAGAGCAGCTCGCCACGGCGGGACGCATCGCCGCGCTGCGCGAGATGGGGTTCGGGCTCGCCGTCATCGGCGAAATGCTGCAATGCATGGACGACGCCGCGCGGACGGAACAGTATCTGCTTGCGCAGCGCGCACAGCTTCTGGAGCTGGCCGTACAGACAAACCAGCGCATCGCACTGGTGTCATCAGCCCTGAAGGCGCTGAGAAAGGACGGAGCAAAAATGAAATACGACGTACAGCTGAAAACCATCCCCGAACGCTACGCCGCCTGTGTGCGCATGACGATTCCCAACTATGACTGCGAGGGCCGGCTGTGGAGCGCGCTGATGAGCGAAACCGCGCATATGAACCTCATCCCCGACGATCCCTGCCTGTGCTGCGCCGTTTTCCTTGACGGAGAACACAAAGATGAAAACGTGGACGTGGAGATTCAGAAAACCGTTAAGGGCCGCTACGAAGACACCGAACACGTTCGCTTCAAAACGCTGCCCGCCGTAACGGTCGCCTCGACCGTCCATCACGGCTCCTACTCCACGCTCGGCGAAGGACACGCCATGCTGGCAAGCTGGGTGCGCGACAACGGTTACGCGCTCTGCGCGCCCTCCTTCTGCATCTATCACGTCAGCCCGCACGAAACGAGCACCCCCGGCGAAATGGTAACGGAAATCTGCTACCCCGTCGCAAAAAAATAACTTTCGCATGCGATAAAACGCCGCCTCTCTGCGCACAATATCCGCGCAAGGAGGCGAATGAAAATGAAAAAGTATGGTTTGATCCTCACGATTCTGACGCTCGCCGTGATGATGACGGCATGCTCCATGAACACCGCCAACACCGCGCCCGCGCCCACCGCCGCGCTGACGCCCGGCATGAACGCCACGGCAAATCCCAACGGCATGGCTGCCGCCAACGATACCGATCCCGCCGCGCTTACCGCGTCGATGACGACGGCCGAAAGCGCCGCGCTTTCCAAAAAGGCCAACAGCGCCGCCGCGCAGGTCAGCGAAATCGATGCGTGCGTAACCGCCATCGTCGGCAACACGTGCCTTGCGGGCGTAACGTTTGACAAGCAGTATCAGGGCGGCATGACCGATCGCATCCGCGATATGGTTTCCGCGCGCATTCAGTCGGTCGCGCCGGGCGTGGAGCGCGTGGCCGTGACGGGCGATCCTGAAATCGCCGCGCAGATCAACACCGTCGCCGAACGCATTGCCGGCGCAAAGGCGATGAACGAGGTCACGGCGGAGTTCGACGGCGTACTCAGCCGCATCCGCTGAGAACGGAGCGCTTTTATGAAAGCGGCGGCCTTCCCTCATGAAACGGGAAGACCGCCAGTTTTTATTTTTCAGCAGAAAATCAGATCACGCCCTGGGCGATCATCGCTTCGGCAACCTTCTTAAAGCCCGCAAGGTTCGCGCCGGCCACGAGGTCGTAGCCAAGGCCGTATTCGGCGGCCGCGGCGGCGGAAGCGTCGTGAATGCTCTTCATGATGCCGTGCAGCTTCGCATCGACCTCTTCGGCGGTCCAGCGCAGGCGTTCGCTGTTCTGGCTCATTTCCAGGCCGGAAACGCTCACGCCGCCCGCATTGCTGGCCTTTCCGGGAGCGACGATCACGCCGTGCTGCTGCATATATTCAATCGCGTCCGGCGTAGCGGGCATATTCGCGCCCTCGAGGTAGTACTTCGTGCCGTTGGCAACGATCTGCTTCGCGTTTTCAAGGCTGAATTCGTTCTGCGTCGCGCAGGGGATGCACACGTCGGCCTTCACGCTCCACGGCCGCTCGCCGGGATAGAACTCCACGCCGAACTTTCTGGCGTATTCGGCCAGCTGGCCGCGTCCGCCCGCGCGCATCTTGAGCATGAATTCCTGCTTTTCGGGCGTGTTCACGCCGTCTGGATCGTGCACATAGCCGTTGCTGCCCGCAAGGGTGACGACCTTCGCGCCCAGCTGCGCGGCCTTTACGGCTACGCCCCACGCCACATTGCCATAACCGGAAATGGCGATGGTCTTGCCCTCGATGCTGTCGCCCTCATGCCTGAGCATCTCGCACAGATAGTACACCGCGCCGAAACCGGTCGCCTCGGGACGGATCAGCGAACCGCCGAACTGCAGCGGTTTTCCGGTCAGCACGCCGTTTTCAAACGCGCCGCGGATGCGGCGGTACTGCCCGTAAAGGTAGCCGATTTCGCGGCCGCCCACGCCGATGTCCCCGGCGGGCACGTCGGTATCCGGCCCGATATGGCGGTACAGCTCGGTCATGAAGCTCTGGCAGAAGCGCATTACTTCAGCGTCGCTCTTATCGCGCGGATCGAAATCGCTGCCGCCCTTCGCGCCGCCCATGGGCAGCGTGGTGAGACTGTTTTTGAACGTCTGCTCGAAAGCGAGGAACTTCATCAGCGAAAGGTTCACGCTCGGATGGAACCGCAGGCCGCCCTTATACGGGCCGATCGCGCCGTTGAACTGCACGCGGAAACCGCGGTTGACGCGCACCTGACCGGCGTCGTCCACCCACGGCACACGGAACTGGATGATCCGCTCCGGCTCGGTGATGCGTTCGAGCAGGCCCAGCTTTTCATATTCCGGATGCTGATCGAGCATCGGAGTGAGCGTCGTCAGCACCTCGCCGACGGCCTGCAAAAATTCCGGCTCGTGCGCGTCGCGCTTCTGAATCTGCTCGTATACTCTTTGCGCATATGCATTCATATCATTAATCTCCTTCATAAAAGATGATTCAGTATACACCGAACGGTTCCAAAATGCAATTCCCTTCTTCATAAAATTTCATTTGAGCCGCATATGCCGCGCCGTTATTTTTCTTTCGGCGCGAAGCGCCTGGAAAAAAACGAAAAACAGGCATAATCTCTCAATCCGCCGCGCATACTATATACCATAAAGACATATGGAGGTTTTTGCCATGGAAAGTGTTGCCCGTACCGGCCGCGGAGGCTGGCAGGAAAATGAAATCATGCAGCTGCGCGAGGCCGTGCGCCGCGCGGGAGGGAACGGCGAGCCGCTGCGCGGCGTGTTCGAGCAGATCGGCGCGTCGCTCGGGCGAAAGCCGAACAGCGTGCGCAACTATTATTACGCATGCCTCAAGCGCGAGGAAGCGGGCAGCGTGCCGCACGCCGCGCCCTTCCAGACGTTCTCGCAGGAAGAAGTGCGCCAGCTTATGCACGACGTGCTGGCCGCGCGGGCGCAGGGCGTCTCCGTGCGCGCGTGCGTGCAGCGCATGGCACGCGGCAATCGCAAGGATATGCTGCGCTACCAGAACAAATACCGCAGCGTTCTCAAGACGCGGCCCGCGCTGGTGCGGCAGATTATCGACGAAATGCGCGAAAACGGCGAGCCCACGTTCGACCCCTACGCCGTGCAGAGCGCGCAGGCGCAGCCGCTGCACGACAGCATCGCCATTCGCGCCGAGGCTTCGGGCGATCCGGCGCTTCTGGGTCTGCTGCGCGGCCTGGACGCGCTGCTCTCCCGCGCGAATCTGCTCGACCCCAGCCCGCTGCGCGGCGCGTGTCAGCCGCTCGTAACGGCGGCGAAGGATTTCCTCGGCCTGCCGGATGAGGAGCGTTTCCAGGCGCTGCCCGCCTTCTGCGAAGCGCTGCGCGAACATGTGGGCGCGGTCGAGGCGGCGATGGAATAAAAAATCAATCTGCAAGGCGGCAAATCGGTCTGATTTTTCGGCGCGGGACGTTTGCAGATCCCGCGCCTTTCCTGTTTTTCTGCGGCGCAGGCGCCGCGGGAGACCGTTCGCGCCAGCTTGACATTTATTTTGCCGGTGTTACAATATATGCAGAGTTTTGAATAGACACGGATGGAGTTGATTGCAAATGAAAGAATTCGCCGAGATGTCGCTGGAAGAGCTGCTGCGCGAAGGCGGACATGCCTGCTCCTGCGGGCGCACGCACACGACGGGCCTGAAATTCCTGCGCGTGGGGCCGGGCGCGGTGAAAACCGTACCGGAAGCGCTGGCGTTTCTGGGGAAGAAAAAGCCCTTCGTCGTGGCCGATACGAACACCTTTGCCGCGGCCGGAAAGCGCGTGGAAGAGGTGCTGCGCGAGGCGGGCGTTCCGTTCGTTTCGTATGTGTTTCCCGCGCAGGCCGAACGGCTCGAGCCCGACGAATACGCCTGCGGCGCGCTTGCGATGGCGTTCGAC
>SFFS01000113.1 GCA_004557805.1 Clostridiales bacterium
CACCGCACCGGCACCACCTGTTGCATCTATCCGATGTACGACTTCGCCCACCCCATCAGCGACGCGCTCGAGGGCATCACGCACTCGCTGTGCTCGCTGGAGTTCGAAGCGCACCGCCCGCTGTACGACTGGGTGGTCAGGGTGTGCGGGTTTGAAAACCCGCCGCGCCAGATCGAGTTCGCGCGTCTGAACCTGACCCGCACCGTCATGAGCAAGCGCTATCTGCGCCGCCTGGTGGAAGAGGGCTACGTTTCCGGCTGGGACGATCCGCGCATGCCCACGCTGTGCGCAATGCGCCGCCGCGGTTACACGCCCGCGTCCATCCGCAACTTCATCGAGCGCGCCGGCATCAGCAAGGCCGACTCGGTGATCGATCTGGCCATGCTGGAAGACTGCGTCCGCGACGATCTGGGCGCGACCGCGCCGCGCGCGATGGCCGTGCTGCATCCGCTGAAGGTGACGCTTATCAACTGGCCGGAGGACAAATTCGAAACGATCACGCTCGAAAACCATCCGGATCATCCCGAAATGGGCACGCACGAGCAGCGCTTCGGCCGCGAGCTGTACATCGAGCAGGAGGACTTCATGGAGGACGCTCCCAAGAAGTTCTTCCGCCTCAAGCCCGAGGGCGAGGTTCGCCTCAAGGGCGCGTATATCATCAAGTGCGAGGAAGTCGTCAAGGACGCCGGCGGCAACGTCGTCGAGCTGAAATGCACCGCCGATCTCGACAGCCACAGCGGCTCCGAAGGCGCGGCGCGCAAGGTCAAGGGCACGCTGCACTGGGTGTGCGCGGCCGACGCGGTGCCGTTCGAGGCGCGGCTGTACGAGCCGCTGCTCAACGACGACGGCGAGGAAGAAGAGGGCGAGGACGCGCCCGACAAGAAGGACTTCATCGCCCGCCTGAACCCTGACTCGCTGACGGTCGTTCACGGCTGCATGGCCGAAAAGTGGCTGAGCGAAGCCAAGACCGGCGATAAGTTCCAGTTCCTGCGCATCGGCTATTTCTGCCTGGACAAGGACGGCTTCGTGTTCAACCGCGTGGTCAGCCTCAAGGGCAACGCAAAGAAAAACTTCTGATCGTTTTTTCCGCGCAGGGCGCGGAGGGGAACAGACGCCTCTCCGCGCTTTGCAGCGTAAAGAAGAGGGCGCGAAAGCGCCCCTGAAAATATCATTTACCCATTCAAAAGGAGAATCCGCCATGAAGGAAGTCCGCACCCGTTTCGCCCCCAGCCCGACAGGCTATCTGCACCTGGGCGGTCTGCGCACGGCGCTGTATACCTACCTCTACGCCCGCCGCAACGGCGGCAAGTTTATCCTCCGCATCGAGGATACCGATCAGGAGCGCGAGGTGCCCGGCGCGGTGGATATGATCTACCAGTCGATGCATCTGGCCGGTCTGACCTACGACGAAGGCCCCGACGTGGGCGGCGAGTACGGCCCCTACATCCAGAGCCAGCGCAGGGATCTGTATAAGGAATACGCCTGGAAGCTGGTCGAGCTGGGCGCGGCGTATCCGTGCTTCTGCACCAGAGAACGCCTCGACGAAGCCCGCAAGGCCGCCGAAGCGAAGGGCGAAACCTTCAAATACGATAAGCACTGCCTGCATATCCCGCTGGACGAGGCGAAAAAGCGCATCGCTGCGGGCGAACCGTTCGTCATCCGTCAGAACATCCCCACCGAGGGCAAGTGCGGCTTTGACGACGTGCTGTTCGGCCACATCGAGGTGGACTGCGCCACGCTGGACGACAACGTTCTGCTGAAGGCCGACGGGCTGCCTACCTACAACTTTGCAAACGTTGTGGACGATCATCTCATGGGCATTACGCACGTCATGCGCGGCACGGAGTATCTTTCCTCCTCGCCCAAATACGACCTGCTCTACGACGCGTTCGGCTGGGAAAAGCCGGTCTACGTGCACCTGCCCGTCGTGATGAAGGACCAGACTCGCAAGCTGTCCAAGCGCTACGGCGATCCGTCGTTCGAGGATCTTCTGCATCAGGGCTATCTGCGCGACGCGATCATCAACTTCATCGCGCTGCTGGGCTGGAGCCCGCGCAACGACCGTGAATTCTTCACGCTCGAAGAACTCGAGCAGATTTTCGATCTGGAAGGGCTGAACAAATCGCCCGCCATTTTCGATGTGAACAAGCTGCGCTGGATGAACGGCGAATATGTGCGCAAGCTGCCCTTTGAGGAGTATTACAGGCTGGCGCTGCCGTGGTTTGAAAAGGCCGGCGTCGGCCATGTGGATACGCGCCGCCTGGCCGAATTGATGCAGGGCCGCACCGAGGTGTTCGGCGATATTCCCGATATGGTGCGCTTCCTCGCCGAAATGCCGGAGTTCGACAACGAGCTCTACACGCACAAGAAAATGAAAACCGATGCGGAAGTGGCGAAAAAGGCGCTGACGTTCATCAAGCCCGTGCTGGAAGGCATCGGCGAGTGGACGGAAGCGAATATCCACGACGTGGTCATGGCCGCCGTCGCCGAGAGCGGCATGAAGAACGGTCAGGTGCTCTGGCCGCTGCGCATCGCCATCTCCGGCCTGGCCAGCACGCCCGGCGGCGCGTTCGAAATCGCCTATCTGCTGGGCAAGGACGAAACGCTGAAGCGTCTGAACGCGTCCATGGCGAAGCTGTAAAAAAACGCATAGCCGTTTTGAGCCGTCCCGAAAGGGGCGGCTTTTTTCATTTTTTCCATTCTTTTCCGGCCCGTTCCAGAGAAAATCTTCCAGTTTTTCCTGCGCGGAAACGGTCGAAAATAAAAGCGGCGCTCAGCGCCGCAAAATCTCAAGGAGGGCTGTGTTATGGAAAAAATCAGGGTGGTTCAATATGGCTGCGGAAAAATGAGCAAATATATTCTGCGCTATCTGCACGAGCACGGCGCGCAGATCGTCGGCGCAATCGACGTAAATCCGGCCATCGTCGGGCAGGACGTCGGCGATTTCGCCGGGCTGGGGCTGAAAACCGGCGTCGTCATCTCCAACAACGCGGACAAGGTGCTGGACGAATGCGACGCGGACGTGGCGATTGTAACGCTGTTCAGCTTTATCGGCGATATTTACGAGCATGTGGAAAAATGCGCCGCGCGCGGCATCAACGTCATCACCACCTGCGAGGAAGCGATTTACCCCTGGACGACCTCCGCCGCGCAGATCAACCGTCTCGACGCGCTGGCAAAGGAAAACGGCTGCACGATCACGGGCAGCGGCATGCAGGATATCTTCTGGATCAACATGGTGGCGCTCGTGGCGGGCGGCTGCAACCGCATTGCGAAGATCAAGGGCGCATACAGCTACAACGTGGACGAATACGGCCCGGCGCTGGCCAACGCGCACGGCTGCGGCCTCACGCCGGAAGAATTCGAAAAGAAAATCGCGCATCCGCAAATGTTCGAGCCTTCCTACGCCTGGAACGCCAGCGAGGCGATTTGCAGCAAGCTGGGGCTGACGATCCGGTCGATCGCGCAGAAACATGTGCCGTACGTGATCGATCATGATATTTTTTCCTCTACGCTCAACGCGACCATCCCAGCCGGAAGGTGCATCGGCATGTCGGCAGTCGTGACGATTGAAACCCTGCAGGGAATCTCCATCGAAGAAGAAACCATCGGCAAGGTGTACGGCCCGGGCGACGGCGACCTGTGCGACTGGAAGATCAGCGGCGAACCGGAGACGGAATTCCATGTCGTCAAGCCCGCGACGGTAGAGCACACCTGCGCGACAATCGTCAACCGGCTGCCGAGCCTGCTCCGCGCGCCCGCGGGATATGTCACCGCCGATCAGCTGGAGCCGAATCAGTACCTGGCGTATCCGATGGAACTGTATCTCTGAGGTTTTCAAGCGCGGTTTCCCGCGCTTTTTTCATTGCGGCGGGCATGGGCAGCGCGGCCAGCTCCTCCGCGCTCGCCCAGCGCCACCCGGCCGGAGAACCGCAGCCGCCGGCCTCGAGCAGAAAAAGCTCCATCTCCCAGATGCGATGCGTGAACACATGGCGCGCCTGCCCGGCCGCTTCGGCGATACGCGCCTGCACGCCGTTTTCGGCCAGATATTCCAGCAGCGCTTCCGCGCCGCCCTCGGGACACGGAAACGCCCACAAACCGCGCAGCAGGCCCTCCTCGCGCCGCAGCACGAGCGCGCGTCCCTCGCGGCACACAATCCCCACCGCGCGGCGTTCGAGCTTTTGCGGCGCTTTTTTCGCCTTGACGGGCAAAGCCGCCGCGTCGCCCGCAGCGCATGCGTCGCAGAACGTACGGATGGGGCATTCGCCGCATTTCGGCACACCGGGCAGGCATACGCGCGCGCCCAGTTCCATCATGGCCTGGTTCCAATCGCCGGGGCGGTCGGCCGGGATGAGCGCTTCGGCTTCAGCGCGCAGGGCGCGCCTGACGGACGGAACGCCCACATCCTCCCGGATACCGCGCACGCGCGATACGACGCGCTCCACGTTGCCGTCCACGGCAGACACGCGCTCGCCAAACGCAATGCTCGCAACGGCCCCGGCCGTATAATCGCCGATTCCCGGCAGCGCTTTCAATTCCGCCGCCGTATGGGGAAACGCGCCGCCATACCACGCGCAGACGGTCTTCGCGCAGGCGTGCAGATTGCGCGCACGGCTGTAATAGCCGAGCCCCTCCCACAGTTTCAGCACCTCCTGCTCATCCGCCGCAGCGAGGCTCTGCACATCGGGAAAGCGCATGAGGAACCGCTGCCAATAGCCGCGCACCGTTTCCGTGCGCGTCTGCTGGAGCATGATTTCGGAAAGCCATATCGCGTAGGGATCGCGCGTCCGCCGCCAGGGCAGGTCGCGCTTCGTCTGGTCGTACCAGCGCAGCAATTCGTTTCTCATGCGGATATTGTATCACGGTTTTGCGGCGAAATCGCCGCAAAAATCAAAAATAATCAAACTTGTTAGAAATCAGGAGATAATGAGAGATATTTTCTTAAAACATCGAATTTTTCCAAAATTCAGGGTTCCCGTTCCCTTGCGCCGAAGTCCCATCTATCGTATAGTACGACTTGCCAGTTAGCACTCATGCAAAGAGAGTGCTAACAACAGAATTCAAGGAGGTCAGAATTATGAAGATTGTTCCGCTGGGTGATCGTGTGGTCATCAAGAATCAGGAAATGAACGAAGTAAGCAAGGGCGGCATCATCCTCGCCGGCGCCGCGAAGGAAAAACCGCAGATGGCGGAAGTGATCGCCGTGGGCCCTGGCGGCAACGTCGACGGCAAGGAAATCACCATGCACGTCAAGGAAGGCCAGAAGGTCATCTATTCCAAGTACGCGGGCAACGAAGTGAAGCTCGACGGCGAAGAATACGTGATCGTTCGTCAGAGCGACATTCTGGCGGTTGTGGAATAACCGGCGGGCAAAGCGCTCGCATCTGAATAAAGCAGGAGGAATGAATTATGGCAAAGCAGCTGCAGTACGGCGCGGAAGCGCGTAAATCCCTTGAAGCCGGCGTGAACGCCCTGGCCGATACCGTAAAGATTACTCTGGGCCCGAAGGGCCGCAACGTCGTGCTCGACAAGAAGTTCGGCGCGCCGCTCATCACCAACGACGGCGTGACCATCGCCAAGGAAATCGAGCTGGAGAACCCCTTTGAAAACATGGGCGCTCAGCTGGTGAAGGAAGTTGCCACCAAGACCAACGACGTGGCCGGCGACGGCACCACCACCGCGACGCTGCTCGCGCAGGCGATCATCCGCGAAGGCCTGAAGAACCTGGCCGCGGGCGCGAACCCGATGATCCTCAAGAAGGGCATCGCCGACGCGACCGAAAAGACCGTGGAAGAACTGAAGAAGATCTCCAAGCCCGTTGAAAACAAGCAGGCCATCGCGCAGGTCGCTTCCATCTCCGCTGAAGACGAAGAAATCGGCGAGCTGGTTGCGGACGCGATGGAAAAGGTCGGCAACGACGGCGTGATCACCGTTGAAGAGAGCAAGACCATGAAGACCGAGCTGAAGCTGGTCGAAGGCATGCAGTTCGATCGCGGCTATGCTTCCGCTTACATGGTCACCGATCCGGACAAGATGGAAGCCGTTCTCGACAATCCGCTGATCCTCATCACCGATAAGAAGATTTCCAACATCCAGGAGATCCTGCCGCTGCTGGAGCAGGTCGTGCAGACCGGCAAGAAGCTGCTCATCATCGCCGAGGATGTTGAGGGTGAAGCCCTTGCCACCCTGGTTGTCAACAAGCTGCGCGGCACGTTCAACTGCGTCGCCGTGAAGGCCCCCGGCTTCGGCGATCGCCGCAAGGAAATGCTGAAGGATATCGCCATTCTCACCGGCGGCACCGTCATCAGCGAGGAAGTCGGCATCGAGCTGAAGGACGCCACCATGGACATGCTGGGCACTGCCCGTCAGGTCAAGGTGGACAAAGACAACACCACCATCGTCGAAGGCGCCGGCGAAGCCTCTGAAATCAAGGCCCGCATCAGCAGCCTGAAGGCGCAGATTGAAACCACCACCAGCGATTACGACCGCGAGAAGCTCCAGGAGCGTCTGGCCAAGCTGTCCGGCGGCGTCGCGGTGATCGCGGTCGGCGCGGCCACCGAAGTGGAAATGAAAGAGCGCAAGCTGCGCATCGAAGACGCTCTGGCGGCGACCCGTGCGGCCGTGGAAGAGGGCATCGTCCCCGGCGGCGGCGTGGCGCTTCTGAACGTGCTGCCCGAGGTTTCCAAGATGGTTGACAATTACGAAGGCGACGCGAAGACGGGCGTGCGCATCGTGCTGCGCGCGCTGGAAGAGCCGATGCGCCAGATCGCGGCCAACGCCGGCATCGAAGGCAGCGTCATCGTTGATACCATCAAGAAGGCCGGCAAGGCCGGTTACGGCTACGACGCCCGCAAGGACGAATACTGCGACATGGTCGAACGCGGCATCATCGACCCGACGAAGGTCACCCGCAGCGCTCTGCAGAACGCCGCTAGCATCGCAGCCATGGTGCTCACCACCGAATCCCTCGTCACCGATATCCCCGAGAAGGAACCGGCCGCGCCTGCGCAGCCCGGCGGAATGGGCGGCATGTATTGATCGCCCGGCAGGGAAATAACACATGATAAACAGCGCCCGCTCTCGATCTGACCGTCGAAGCGGGCGCCGCTTTTTATAAGGAGACGACGCATGAAAAACGGCAGGCTGATCGCAATTCTGCTCGCGCTGCTGGCGGTTGTCGTAGCGCTTTCGGCCATAAGCTTCCGCAGCGGAGCGCCGGTGCGCTTCGGCGTAACGGCCGGGCCGGACAGCTGGTGGGCGTGCGCGCTGCCCGGCTACAGCGGCAGCGATTACACCGTCGCCGTCTATCCGGACGAGGCGGCGCTGCTGGCCGCGCTGCGCGAAGGTTCGCTCGATGCGGCGCAGGTTACCGCGGACGCTCTTTCCGCGCTGAGCGCGGAAGAATATGAAACCGTCGCCGTCACCCGGCGCGCGACGCTGACGCTCGTGCAGCCCATAAAGGCTGGAACCGCCTCGCTTTCGCAGCTTTCCGGCCAGACGGCGCTCGTTCCCGAAGCGCTGCGCGGTTCGCAGGAGCTGGCGCTTTTGCAGGCCGCCGCGCCCGGGCTGATGCTGGTGTTCACGCCGGAAGACGAAATCCTTTCCGCCGCGCGGGACGGAACGCTCGAACGCGCTTTCCTGTCCGCAGAGACGGCGGCGCGCGTTCTTTCCGAAAACGCGAACCTGCACGCCGCGCTGGATCTCGCTTCCGCCTGTTTCGCCGCTGCGGGCACACCCGCGCCCGCAGCCTGCGTCGTCGCCGTTCGTTCGGAAACGCTTGAGCAGGCGCCCGCGCGCCTGCGCGCGCTGTTGGAAGCGTGTGAAAGCTCGCTCGGCTACGCGAAAAAGAGCCACCAGAAGGCCGCGCTGCTCTGCGTGCAATACGGGCTCGACGGCGGATACGGCGCGGCGGAAATCCGCGCAATGATTCCGCGAATGGGCTACGCGTGGGAAGCGCAATAAAACCGGCGGCGGAAAAAAACGCAGCCTTGATCCACATGATTTTCGAAGATGCGCTGCATTTTCCCCTGAACGGTTCCGTGGTCCCCCCGCAGCTCCGCCTTTCACGCGCGCCCTGCGCGCATAAAAAAGACGCGCGTTCCTTTTAGGTTGTGTCTACACGAGTTAAGTGGTATAATGGCACTATCACAACGAAGAGGGTGTCATCATGGAGAAATCACAGCATCGGCATGATATCAGTGAC
>SFFS01000114.1 GCA_004557805.1 Clostridiales bacterium
CTTCTTCGATGGGGGCCATGGTTTCGATGTCGCGGCCGAAATCTTCGTCCACGCCCTTGGTGCACATTTCGTTATAGCGGTCAACCGTCGCGCGGAGCGTGGCGGGGTCGCGGCCGATCTTCTCTGCCAGCTCTTCGATGGTGTCGGCCTTGATGATCCATCCCTTTTCCAGCTCGACGGAGTTATCGGCGGACCATTCATAGTTCATCGGGGAGATCGGCCAGGCCATCCAGGTGGTGACGACGGTGTCATTTTCGAAGGTCTTCTGATCGCAGATCCAGTGGATCGGGAGTGCGCGATAGGTCGCCATGTCGATCCAGTGGCCGTTTTCGTTGATCTTCATGTGCTGCTTGTGCCACTTCTTGCTTTCGTTGTAGAAGCGGTTGCCGGTGGCGTCCACTTCCAGCCAGCCGCCATTTTTATAGAAGAAGTTGCGCTCGAAGGTGGATTCGTAATCCGGAACCTTCACGCCGATCCAGATACCGCCAGACTGGGTGAAGTTCTTCATATGCCAGATCTTCGCGCCGGCTTCCATCAGCATCTTGATGCCATCGCCGGTGTTGCCGGGGGTGCCGGCGGTGTAAACGACGTCCATGCCGTGGAAGTCGCGCTGCATTTCGAGATTGTTTTCATAGCCGCCGCAGGCGAGCACAACGCCCTTGTTGGCGCGGACGTTAAAGGTAGAGCCGTCCTTGTTCTGGGCGGTTACGCCGTAAACTTCCTTGGTGTCCGCATCCTGAATGAGCGCGATGGCGGGCGTCTCATACATGATTTCGACGTTCTTGAGCTGCTTGACAACGTCGCGGAACGCCTTGTAGGAGCCGCCGGGCTGGCTGACGGTGTTGGGGTAGGTGACGAGGCAGTCGCCCCTGGCGCGGTAACTGGCGCCCGGGAATTCCGGGAATTCCATGGTCACGGAGCCATACTTGTTCGGGCGGTACCAGTAGCCGACGGACTTGGCAACCTGCTCGATCCAGTCGCTCTGGTTGACCATTTCCTGCGTCCACCAGTCGAACCAGTCGCGCGGGATGTTGTTGGGCTTGCCCATTTTCCAAAGGTAATCGCGGAACAGCTCGATGTCGTCCGGCCATACGTTCAGAATGGTCTGGCCGGAAGCGATGGAGTTGCCGCCCGACTGGGCTTCATCCATTTTTTCCAGCAGCAGCACCGGAGAATCCGGCGCGATGTCCGCAATTTCAACGCAGGCGGCCGCGCCCGCCAGACCGAAGCCCACGACGACGACATCCACTTCTTTGTCCCAGGTGTACTTTGCCGCACCGTTGGCTTCTTCAGCCGGCGCGATGGCCGCGATGCCGAGAACCATCGTCAGCGTGAGCAGCAGAGACAGAAACCTCTTCATAAGATACCCTCCTTTTCTTCCGCAGGCTGCCTCTGAGCGGAGGCGTTAGCGCCTGCATCTGTTTTGAGAATAACAAATCCGAATGGGTTTGCAAGCTTCAGATTTTTACAGGCTTGTAGAATTGCTAACGAAATTGACGCTTCCGGGTAGTTTTTGCCGCCTGCGGCGCGGAAATCAAACGTTCATTTTTTATCAAAAGCATCAAAAAATAAAATTTTCACGCGTTTTGGACGCAAATAGCATCAAAAAAGCGCGGCTTTCAATCATTTTTAACGCGTGGCCTTCCACGAAAACTGCACACCCTTGTTATTTGACGGTAAAATGTATATAATCATATTGTTTGGAAAACAACAATGTATTCTTCCTGGAGGTGCAGCATGCACAGGCTTGCGCTGAGCAAATATCAGAGGAACGGATTGAAGATTCTGTTGGCCGTTATCCTTGCGGCGCTGATTTTTCTGTCGCCATGCTCTATAACAACCTCAACGCGAACCTGGACGACGCGGATCTGAACGTCCTTTCCATTATGAACGCGAATGCGCAGCGGCTCTTCAGCGTCATCAACCATCACAAGGGCGGCTTTTACGGGCAGGCGAGCGTGCTGTGGTCGATGCCGTTTTTCGCCGACGCGACAAGCGACGAGATTCAGTCTCAGCGGCGCGACGCGCTGGAGGAAGGCGAGCGCTACTATTTCGGCGGTGCGAATCCCTTCCGCGAGGATTCGCAGATGTATTCATTCATCGCGCAGGCGCGCAGCCTGGTGCTGAGCAATTCCGAACTGGACATGCTGCTGTTTTATTCGCCGGTGAGCCGCTGTTTTGCGGGCATTGCTGGGAACGGCGCGGACGTAATCGTCAGCCCCATGCAGGATATGGATCATTTTCCGCTGCTTACGTGCGAACAGTGGGGTGAACTGCTGCGCCGCCGCAGCCTCGTTTTCGCGCCGGAAAGAGCGGAGCAGTCCGATTCCAATCGCATGCTCTGGTCGACAATCATGGAAAACGGCGTGTTCTGCATTTACGGCATCACCGCCGACACGCTTGACAGCACCATCTTTACCGTGAACTACGGCCCGGTCTATGTGCCGCACATCTTTCTTCTTTATGATAACGACGGCGAAGTGCTGATGAAAGCCGACGAGGGCTACGAAGAACTGGCCGGGCGTGATTGGAGTGCGATGCCGTCCATTTCCTATTGCCGCGTCGGCGGCAAAAAGCTGACGGTGATGAATCTCGCCATGCAGGAGTTTTCCGGCATGCGGTTCGTCGCCGCGTTTGAAAAGGCGAGCACGCTTGCGCTTAACGGGAACAGCATTCACTATTTTTTCATGCAGTGTACGGTCTGGCTTATCAGCTCGCTTGTCTGCGCGCTGATGCTGGTGCGCTATTACAGCCGGCCCATCCAGAATATCCTGACGGTGCTGCCGCAGAATATGCCGTCCGCCGGCGCGGCGGACGAGCTGACGCATATCGCCGCCAGCATCCAGACAATGGCGGTGAAGCTGAACGATACGACGAAGATCGTGCAGCAGCAATCGCGGCAGCTGCGCCGCGAATATCTGCGCAAGGCGCTGTTTTCCGGAAAGCTGAGCGAGGCGGAAATTGTCGAGATCACGCAGGCGGAGCCGGAGGGCTTTTTCGACCGCTACGGCATCGCCGTGTTTTACAGCCTGACTGAAAATTTCCTCACGGAAGCGGCTGCGGAGGCGATCCTGCCGCCCGGCATGTTCCCGTGCCCGGCGGCGCTGCTGACGAGTCGCGGGCAGCTGCTGCTGATCGTTTCCGACCCGCGGATGACGGCGGAGGATTTCTATTCGCTGGCGCTCAAATGCAACGAACGCCTGCAGCGGCAGACGGGCGCGGCGTTCCAGGTCTATACGAGCGAACTGTGTTCCGGCGTGGCGGCGATGAACGAAGCGTATCTGCGTTCGCTGCTCAACGGCGATCTTAAATCCGTGCGCGCGCTGGGCGAGGCCGCCGCGCCCACGCCGCGCAGAAGCGGCCTGGGCAGCGCTGAAAGCCGCGTGGTGGACGCGCTGACCGCATGTGATTATGGGGCGGCGTACGCCGCCTTTCAGGAATACGTCGACGCCGTGTTCCGGCTGTATGTCTCTCCGGCGGAACGGGCCATTCTTCTTTCCGGCCTGATGGGCACGGCGTATTATCATCTCATCGCCGCGCATCCGGAAAAAAAGGAGGAGGTTTCGGAGGCGCTGCTGCAGTCGCTGATCGTCAGCTCGGCCAGCCGCGACGAAATTCTCGCCTTCTGGGAGCAGATTTTCTGTGCGCTTGAGGAGGAACACAGCCGGCGGACGTCGCCGCTTTTTCAGCAGATCAACGCCTATATGGAAGAGCATTACACGGATAACAGCCTTTCGCTGACGACACTGGCCGACGCGCTGAACGTGAGCACCGCGTCGCTTTCGCGCGAATTCAAGCGCAATACGGGCAGCGGGTATCTTGAGCACCTGCACAAAATCCGCATCGCCGCCGCAAAGAAATATTTGCAGGAGAGCGGCGCGACCATCCGCGAAATTGCCGAAATGGTCGGTTATGACAGCGTGCTGACGATGACCCGCGCGTTCAAAAAGTATGAAAACACCACGCCGGGATCGTATCGCGGCAGCGACGCTGCGAAAGAGGCATAAAAAAGGAAAGCGTTTGAGAGAGCCACAGCTTTCTCAAACGCGAATTGTTTTTGGCGTGCGCTTTGAATTCGAGGATTACAGCGTTCGGATTTCCTTCCGGCAGCAATGGGCGAAGTAGCCGATTTCGGCCACGGCCGTGATCGTCCAGGAGAAAATATACAGCAGATACAGCGATTCGATGGTGTGGAAATGAGCGAAAATGGTGTAGACCCACACCACGCGGAAAACGCACGAGCCGAGAATGACGATGATCGTCGGGATCAGGCTCTTGCCCAGGCCGCGCGAGGCGGCGATGGTATTGTCCATAAACGCGGAGAACGCATAGGAATAGCCCATGATGCGCAGCCGGTCCATTCCGGCGACGGTTACGGCAGCGTCGGTGGTGAAAAGCCGCAGGAACGTTTTGCCGAAGAACACGAGCGACAGGCCGAGCGCCGCGCCCGCGCCGAACGAATAGCCGAGGCTGATGAAATAGCTGCGCAGCACGCGCTCTTTTTTGCGCGCGCCGAGGTTCTGGCTCATGAAGCTGGAACAGGCCATGTAGAACGCGGCCATTACATCGTAGACGAGCGCGTCGGCGTTTGCGGCGGCGGAATTGCCCTCGACGATTACGGCGTTGAACGAGTTCACGCCCGTCTGGATGAACAGATTGGCAATGGCGAAAATGGAGTTTTGCAGCCCGGCGGGAATGCCGAGCCGCAGCACGAACTTCGCCTTATCGGGCGCGATGCGCAGCTCCCGGGGACGCAGCGCGATCGACTCTTTGCTGCGAAGCAGCGAAAAAATAATCAGAATCGAGCACACGTACTGCGACGCGGCGCTGGCGATGGCTACGCCCACCACGCCCAGTTTGCATACGATTACGAAGAACAGGTTCAGCACCACGTTGATTACGCCCGCCGTCGTCAGGAACAGCAGCGGTTTTTTTGTGTTGCCTACGGCGCTGAAAACGGCGTTGCCGAAGTTGTAGACGGCCAGCGCGGGCATGCCCAGAAAATAGACGCGCAGATACAGCGCCGCGCCGTCGATCAGCTCTTCCTTTGTGTTCAGCATTTCCAGCAGGCCGCGCGAGAAGAAAACGCCGCACAGCAGGAGCAGCATGCCGGCGGCCAGGCACAGCAGCAGCGAGGTATGCACGGTTTCGCGCACGTCGCGCTCGTTTTTCGCGCCGAAATAGCGCGCCGCCATTACGTTCACGCCGCCGCTCAGACCGATGAGGAAGCCGGTGAAGAGCGTGACGAGCGTGGTCGTCGAGCCGACGGAGCCGAGCGCGTGCGGGCCGACGAACCGGCCGACCGTCGCAATATCGGCCATGTTGAAGAGCACCTGCAAAATATTGGAAAGCATCAGCGGAACGCTGAAGCGGAAAATCTGCCGCGCGAGCGGGCCCTCCGTCAGGTTTTGCGTATCGTGCGCCATGGCGTTCAATCCTCCTTTTTCTTGCGCAGACATACATTATAGCGCGCCTGCGGCGTTTTTCAAGCATAAAAAAACGGCGCTTCTGCGCCGAAAAAGTGCGAGGGTGCGGACGATTTGGGGGCGCAGAGCGCCCCGGAGAGCATCGCGTTACTCGTCAAAGAACAGCTTGGCCATCTGCAGGGGCGACAGATCGAGCGCCGCGCCGATCTGCCGCGCTTCGCTGATACAGAATTCGCTGCCCCTGCGCCGGTCGCTGAGCTTGCGGCCGAAGGTGCAGCGGTCGATTCCGAGCAGGCGGGCGAGATCGTTCTGCGTGATATGGCGGCGGCGCATGAGTTTTCGAAGCATAGTGGCGTTCATGAGATCACGCTCCTTTTCATAAATGGGAACATTTGTTTGCATTTAAGCACATTTTTCGGCGTTTGTCAATGGAACAGGCGAAATTTGCGCGGCACGAGGAGCTCATGCTATAATGGCGGCGAGGTGATGAAGAATGGATCTGGAAACGCGGCTGCTGGCGTCCGTGAAGGCGCTGTTCGCGGGAGAATCGAGCGGACACGACGCGGCGCATTCGATACGCGTTTACCGCACAGCGATGCGCATCGCCGCCCAGGAGCCGTGCGACAGGGAAATCGTGACGCTGGCTTCGCTCCTGCACGATGCGGACGACGTGAAGCTGTTCCGCACGGAGAACTTCGCGAACGCGCGGCGGATCATGGCGGAATGCGGCGTGGAGAATGCGCGTGCGGAGCGCGCGATTGAGGCGATTCGCACGGCGTCGTTTAAGGGAACGGACTCCGTTGTGCCGGAGACGATCGAGGGCAAAATCGTGCAGGATGCGGACCGGCTGGACGCGATCGGCGCGATCGGCGTTGCGCGCGCGTTCGCATACGGCGGCGCGAAGGGCCGCGCGATGTATGATCCGGCGGTTCCGCCGGAAATGGATATGGACGAGGCGCGCTACCGCAGCCATGAGGGCACGACGGTCAATCATTTCTATGAAAAGCTGTTCCTGCTGCGTGAGCGGATGAATACGGCTGCGGCGCGGGAAATCGCGGCGCGGCGCGAGGCGTTTATGCGCGCATTTCTCGAGGAGTTTTACGCCGAGTGGGAAGGGGAGCGGTAAATGGACGAGCAGGCGTTTTTTCGTGCGGTCGTCGGGCAGGACGAAACCGCGCTGCGCGCGTTTTTCCATCCGGCGGCGCGCATTTTCTGGCCATGCACCAACGAGCGCTTCAGCGTGGAAGAATACCTTCGCGCCAACTGCGAATATCCCGGCAGATGGGACGGCGAGCTGGAGCGCGTGGAATGGGCGGGCGATGTGACGATTCTTGTCGGGCGAATCTTCGGCGGAGAGCGCGTATCGGTGCATGTCGTGTCGTTTCTGAAAATTGCGGACGGCCGGATTGCCGAAATGACCGAGTATTTCGGCGGCGACGGGCCTGCTCCTGAATGGCGGCGGGAGATGCGGATCGGAACGAAAATCCGGGAGTAGGGCGATAGGGGGCCGTTACGGCGCTTTTTCTGCACCGTTAATCCTCCGGGGTTCCTTCGTGAGATGGAGAGAAGTTGCGCATTCTCTGCCGAGAAAGATGTCGGGGGAGAGTCCGGTTTTGCTGCAAAAAGCAGCGGCCGGGCTTTTTGCGTAAATGCATGGCTTGGAGGTGCTCTATGTACTCCGATAGAGCCAAAGATAGGGTCAAGTATGTGTTTCCTGCCATTCTGACCAACACATGTTTTTTCCTGTTTGTTGTCATTGACGGCGCTTTCGTCGGCCGTGGCGTGGTCTTGCTCGCAGCGCGTGCGGGAAAATAACGATGCAACAGGGCAAACAAAAATCAGCCGCCGGAACATATCCGACGGCTGATGTTGGTTTTGAAGAAACAGGCTTGGAATACTGCGTGTTTATTGAGCGTTGATCATCGTTACCAATTCCTGCACCCGCTGCGTGACGTCAGTCAGCGCGGTCTTGCAGCAGCTCATAATGTTATATGCATTCTGATCTTCCATATATGCTTCGCCGAACGCATGGATAAATACACGGCGGATGTCTGAACCATAGTTGATCTTGATGAGGTTGTACTTTTCGGCCTGTCGGATGATCTCAGCCGGAATGCCGGAGCCGCCGTGCAGCACCAGCGGCGTATCGCCGGCGATCTCGCTGATCTTCTTGAGTAACGGAAGATCGATGTCTGGCGTCAGGCTCAGCCCATGCACGTTGCCGATGGAAACAGCCAGCGTATCGCACTGGGTCTTTTCCAGGAATTCTGCAACCATATCGGGATCGGTTTTGCCCGCGTCATTCACAACGATGTCATCCTCTTTGCCGCTGATGCAGCCCAGTTCTGCCTCCACCGGAATGCCGTAGAAATGGCAGTATTCTACTGCACGGCGGACTTCCTTCATGTTTTCCTGATACGGCAGCCGGGATGCGTCCATCATGATGGAGGTAAAGCCCGCGTCCACGCAGGCCTTTACATCCTCAAAGGATGTGCCGTGGTCAAGGTGCAGACCGATGGGCGTTTCCACCTTGTAAAGAGCCATCGCTTCTCGGGTAATGTCAGCGATCATCTTGGGAGAGGAAATCTTCAGATTGCTCGACGAGATCTGCACATAGCCCGGCAGATGTGCGTTGTTGAGTCCCTTTACAATGGAAAGTGTCAGTTCCATATTGGTCGTATTGAAGGCGGGGAGCACCAGATGGTGTGCCTTTGCATACGTCATCAGATCGAAACCATTGATCAATATCATTTTGCATATCT
>SFFS01000115.1 GCA_004557805.1 Clostridiales bacterium
CTCACCCAGCTTCGCGCTGAGCGATCATGTCTTTCACCTTCATCAGGCGCGTCTGCGAGCCGCGCTCGTTCTCATCCAGCTTCATGGAGATGTAGCGGATGGTCTCCTCATGCTCGGGAATCATGACGTATTCGAGAGCGTTCACGCGGCGGCGGGTCTTTTCGATTTCATCCGCCAGCAGATTGCAGGTGCTTTCGATTTCGGCGAGTTCCACCAGCTTGGGCAGCACGTTGGCGACGGACGCAATCGCGTCGTCGAGCTGCGCGCTCGTTTCAGCCATGCCGTAGCTCATAACGGCCTCGCTGAGCGAACCTTCCTGAATCTTGATGACGGGCACCTTCACGCTCATCACGTTGCGCTGGCCGATTTCCAGCCGCGCTTCGCGCGCCGGATACAGCACCGCGGCTTCGAGCGCGGCGGGCTCCATCACGGCGCGGGCGAACGCGAATTCGCGCAGAGCGCCCGAAAGCTCCTGCTCCACCTCTTTGCGGAGCTGCTGATTGCGGCGGATGAGCAGGATAAACTGGCGCACCATTTCGTCGCGCTTATCCTTGAGCAGCTTATGCCCACGTTTCGCGGTGACCAGACGGCGCTTGAGGCGCGTCAGCTCCATACGCGTGGGGTTTACTTGCATAACCGCCATTACTTCACGTCCCCTTCGGGCATATATTTGTCGATCATCGCATCGCGGATACGCTTCAATTCGTTGCGCGGCAGCATTTTCAGCAGCTTCCAGCCGAGATTGAGCGTCTCCTCAATGGAGCGGTTGGTGTCGTAGCCCTGCGAGACGTACTGCTTTTCGAATTCGTCCGCAAAGGCGGCGTACATCTTATCCACGTCGGACAGCGCCGCATCGCCCAGAATGACCGCCAGTTCCTTGGCGTCCTTGCCGCGGGAATACGCGGCGAAGAGCTGGTTCATCGTCGGAGCGTGATCCTCGCGCGTCTTGCCCGCGCCGATGCCCTTATCCTTCAGACGGGACAGGGAAGGCAGCACGTCGATGGGCGGCGTGAGGCCCTTGCGGTACAGCTCGCGGCTGAGAATGATCTGGCCCTCGGTGATGTAGCCGGTCAGGTCGGGGATGGGGTGGGTCTTGTCGTCTTCGGGCATCGAAAGGATCGGGATCTGCGTGATCGAGCCTTCCTTGCCGCGAATGCGGCCCGCGCGTTCATACATCGTAGCAAGGTCGGTATACAGGTAGCCGGGATATCCGCGGCGGCCGGGCACTTCCTTGCGCGCGGCGGAAATTTCGCGCAGCGCGTCGGCGTAGTTGGTGATGTCGGTGAGAATGACCAGCACGTGCATTCCGCACTCGTAGGCCAGATATTCCGCAGCGGTCAGCGCCATGCGCGGGGTAGAAATGCGCTCGACGGCCGGGTCGTTGGCCAGGTTCATGAACAGCACCGCACGGTCGATTGCGCCGGATTTGCGGAAGTCGGAAATGAAGTAATCCGCTTCCTCGAACGTGATACCGACCGCGCCGAAAACGACGGCGAACTTGGTATCGGTTCCCAGCACTTTCGCCTGACGGGCGATCTGCGTGGCCAGCTGCGCGTGCGGCAGACCGCTTCCGGAGAACACCGGCAGTTTCTGGCCGCGTACCAGCGTGTTCAGGCCGTCGATGGCGCTGATGCCGGTCTGGATGAACTCGGAAGGATAATCGCGGGCGGCCGGGTTGATAGGCGCGCCGTTGATATCCATGCGCTTTTCAGGGATAATTTCGGGCCCGCCGTCATGCGGACGGCCCATGCCGTCGAAAACGCGGCCGAGCATGTCGCGGCTGACGGACAGCTCGATGGGGTGGCCCAGGAAGCGCGCCTTCGCGCTGGAGATTTCAAGACCGTGGCTGCTTTCAAACAGCTGCACCAGCGCCTTATCTCCGGCGACTTCGAGCACCTTGCCGTTGCGGATCTCGCCGTTCGCCTGCTCGATCTGCACCAGCTCGTCGTACTTGACGCCTTCTACGCCGTCCACCATCATCAGCGGGCCGACAACCTCGCGGATGGTACGATATTCTTTCAGCATCTTATCTGCCTCCCTCGTCGGCCAGCGCCGCAATCTGGCTGTTCAGCGCGTCCTCAATCCCGTTGAGCTGCGTGTCGATCTCGCTCTCGGGGATATACTTCATGCGGGCGATCCTGTCGCGCACGGGCAGGTTCAGCACGGACGACAGCTCCACGCCGCTGTCCAGCGCTTCCGCGCCGCGCTTGCCGTAGGCCAGCACGAGCTTGAGCATGCGGTACTGTTTTTTGAGCGAGGTATAGGTGTCCACCTCGTCGAACGCGTTCTGCTGCAGGTAGTCCTCGCGGACGGAGCGGGCGACTTCCATCGTCAGGCGGTCTTTCCACGACAGCGCGTCGATACCGACCAGCTGCACGATTTCGTTCAGTTCGCTTTCTTCCTGCAGGATGCGCATGGTTTCGGCGCGAAGCGCCATCCAGTCGGGCGCGGCGTTCTCGTCGAACCATTCGTTCATGCGATCCGAATAGAGGGAATAGCTCTGGAGCCAGTCAATCGCCGGGAAGTGGCGCTTATACGCCAGCGGAGCGCTCAGGCCCCAGAACACCTTGACGATGCGCAGCGTGGCCTGCGAGACGGGCTCGGAAATATCGCCGCCGGGAGGCGACACGGCGCCGATGGCGGTGATGGAGCCGGTGCGGCCTTCGCTGCCCAGGCACTTGACGATACCGGCGCGCTCATAGAACTCCGCGACGCGGCTGCCGAGATAGGCCGGGTAGCCTTCTTCGCCGGGCATTTCTTCCAGACGGCCGGACATTTCGCGCAGCGCTTCCGCCCAGCGGCTGGTGGAGTCGGCCATGATGGCGACCTTATAGCCCATATCGCGGAAATACTCGGCGATGGTGATGCCGGTGTAGATGGACGCTTCGCGCGCCGCAACCGGCATGTCCGACGTGTTGGCGATCAGCACCGTGCGTTTCATCAGCGATTCGCCGGTGCGCGGATCCTTCAGTTCCGGGAATTCCATCAGAACATCGGTCATTTCGTTTCCGCGCTCGCCGCAGCCGACGTAGACGATGATGTCCGCGTCCGCCCATTTGGCCAGCTGGTGCTGCACGACGGTCTTGCCCGAGCCGAACGGGCCGGGAACCGCGGCGGTGCCGCCGGAGGCGATGGGGAAGAGCGTATCGATGACGCGCTGACCCGTAATCATCGGGAAGGACGGCGCAATCTTTTCCTGATACGGACGGCCGCGGCGGACGGGCCACTTCTGCATCATCGTCACGGCGACGGTCTTTCCGTCGTCCGTTTCGATTTCGCAGACGGTATCGTCCAGCGTAGCGGTCTTATCCGCGATGGATTTGACCGTGCCGTGCACGCCGGCGGGAACCATGATCTTATGGAGCACGACGCTCGTTTCCTGCACGGCGCCCAACACGTCGCCGCCGGAAACCTGCTGGCCCTTCTTGGCGACGGCCTTGAACTCCCACTTTTTCGTGTGATCCAACGACGTCACCTCGATGCCGCGGGTGATGCGGTCGCCGGCTTTTTCATAGATGACCTTCAGCGGGCGCTGAATGCCGTCAAAGATCGATTCGATCAGGCCAGGCCCGAGCTCGACGCTCAGCGGCGCGCCGGTGGAGAACACCGGTTCGCCGGGGCCCAGGCCGCTGGTTTCTTCGTAGACCTGGATAGAAGCCTTGTCGCCGCGCAGTTCGATGATTTCGCCGACCAGCCGCTTTTCCGATACGCGCACCACGTCGTACATCTTGGCGTCGGCCATATTTTCCGCGACAATCAAGGGGCCTGCAACCTTGATGATGTTGCCCTGTTGCATCGGTATCTTACCCCTCTTTCCTTCCATCGCCTGCCGGCGATTCAAACAAGATATCCGCGCCGATGGCCTTTTCGACGTTGGCCTTGACGCGCTGCATTCCGAACCCGTTCGTGCCCTGGCTTCCCGGGATGGGGATGAGCACCGGGTTCGCGGAGGATTTGAAGCGTTCCATCGTTTCGGGCGAAAGCTGTGCGGCGCGCTCGGTGATGAAGATCACCGGAACGCCCTCGCCTGCCAGCTTCATCACGGCGCGGTGCACTTCGTGCTGCGTCTGCGCGGTTTCCACGCGCATGCCCATGGCCTTGAAGGCCAGAACCGCGTCGCGCTCGCCGACGACGCCCATTTTGTCACTTGCCATACAGCTCACGCAGCCTTTCCCGGATGGCCTCGGCCTTAAAGCCGTTCAGCTTTCCCGCAAGAATCAGCCGCACCGCCGCCGCCTCGCGTTCCGCGCCCAGAAGATACCCGCAGATGGGTTCCGGACGAAGCGCGTCGTAGCGGAGCTTGGAGAAGGGCGCCAGCAGCGCGTCGTCCATCGCCTTTTCGAGGGCGGGGAGTTTCGACGGCTCCTGCGCCGCGCCCAGCGCGGCATTTTTCACCTGCGTCCCGTATTTTTCCAACATTTTGCCAAGCAGCTCGGGACGTTCGAACGCCTTTTGCCATTCGGCCTCGCCGATCGTGCCGCCGGGCAGCAGCATCTGCGCCATGAACGACGCGTCGCGGCCCATTTTCTTCACCCGCAGCAGCATAATGGCGTTCATCAGATCGCTGCGCTTTGCGAAATACTCGCGGATCACCGGCGATTTGACGGTTTTAAGGCGTTCCTGCGTCAGCTGGCAGGCGGCCTTGTCCACCGTCACGTCGATTTCCAGCGCGTCCTCGCGCACGGCGAGCGATTTTTCCAGCCCGTCGAGCGCGTTTTTGAGCGTCTCGGGCAGGCGGGAGTAATTGTGATCGGTCACGCTGCGCTCAAGCACGTCGACCGGAATCGTCCCGCAGCGGGAAAGCGCTTCCGGTTCCTGGCCGCAGCAGCGCGCCTTGAGAAGCATTTTGAGGTTAATCGCGTCATACCGCAAAAGGAAACAGTCGATCGCCGCCTCTTCGGGCGCGATGCTGCGAACCAGCTCGCACGCGGCGCGCACATGCTCCGCGGCGGCCTGCTCCGGATCCTTCACGGTGTCGTTTGTCCAGCCGATCTCGGTTAGCGCTCTGAGTGCCTCATCGTAATTCGAAGCGCTCAGGAGCCGGTCGATGCGGCCTTCGTCCAGGGCGTCCCGCCCCAGCACATGAACTCGCGCAACCGCATGGGCTACACTATTCTGGGCCATTGCACGGCCTCCTTCCGCATCGAAATTTTCAGAAGAGCATCGAGGCAACCTCGGCCTCAAGTTCCGGGCGCTGCGCTTCAAGCGCGGCGGGGAAAGAGCAGTTCACTTCCATACCGTCTCGGGCCAGCAGGAAACCGCCGCCCAGCCGTTTCTTTTCAGCGGAGAGGGTCAGCCTGCCCTCGCGGCCAGCAGCCTTGAGCGCCCGGTTCGCCTCGTCGATGAAGGAAGCGTCGAGCCACATGCACTGCGAGTCCGCCACGACGGTCTCGTCGCCGCGCGCCGAGGCGAGCAGCATTTTCAGCGCGAACGCGCGGGCCTTGTTGGTGGGCATGGCCTGCATTTTTTCAAGCGCAAGCGCGAAAGCCTCGTCGAGCACCGTGCGCTTGTCGGCCAGAAGCGCCTTGCGCGCGTCCAGCTCCGCCATGCGCTGCATGCGGTCGTCCAGCGCGAGCGCGTCCTTGCGGGCGCGTTCCATCGCTTCGGCGTCCTCTTTGGACAGCTTTTCCTGCCAGCTGGCGGCCACGGTTTCAGCGCGCTTGCGCGCGTCGTTCATCGTTGCCTCGGCCGCCTGCCGGGCGTCCTGCTCAATCCTTTTCAGGATGGCGTCAGCATTCATTGCATTAACTCCTTAAATCTGTACGAAGAAGACCATCAGGAAGGAAGACAGCAGGGCCAGAACCGCGTAGGTTTCGACCATAACGGCCATGGTGACGCCGCGGCCGGAAAGCTCGGGGCGGGTGCCGGTCATGTTGATGGCGGAAGCGGCCACGCGCCCCTGATACACCGCGGAGAACAGGCCGACGAACGCGATGGGCAGGCAGCCGACGAAGATGAGCAGACCCTGGGTGGCGGAGAGATCGACCATGCCGCCGAGGAAGTTGGTCTTGATCAGCACGATGAAGGCGATCAGAAAGCCGTAAATGCCCTGCGTGCCAGGCAGCAGCTGCAGAACCAGGCACTTACCGAACAGCTCGGGGTTTTCCGTGCACACGCCCGAGGACGCCTCGCCGGCGATGCCCACGCCGCGCGCCGAACCGATGCCCGCCAGCAGCGCCGCAAACGCCGCGCCGAGCAACGCACAAACCTGACCGATCGACAGTCCGAGAATTTCCATGAATGTTTCCTCCTTAAAATAATGAAGTGTTTATTTGTTCTCCGCTTCCGTGCCGATAGCAACGTAGCGCGGGATACGCGTGAGCGGCTTGAATTCAACGCCGCCGTCCTCATAGAATTTGGAGAAGAACTCGATATACGCCAGACGGCAGGAATGCACGTACGCGCCGAGCACGTTGATGAACGCGTTGAACGCATGTACCGCCACTAGCAGAAGCACGCCCAGCACATAGCCGATGGGATTGGTCATCAGCAGGCCGGCCAGCATGTTGGCCACCATTCCGATAACGCCCGTAGCGAGGCCCATGCCGAACAGGCGCATATAGCTGAGAATATCGCCCAGCCACGAGGAAATGCCGTACAGCGCGCCGAAGCCGCCCATGAGCTTGCCCACCACCGTGGGCTTGTCGCGTCCGGCCGTGAGCAAGATACCCACCGCGCCGCCGATCATCATGAACTTGCCGATCGTCGCGCCGCCGGGAACGAGCATCATCACGCCCACGCCCACCAGCAGGATGATCCAGAAGCCCTGATCAAACAGCGCCGACCACGGCTTGCCGCGCTTGATGTTCATATACGCGCCCACGCCCACGCCGGTAAAGAGGTGAATGACGCCCATGCCGATGCAGATGTACATCATCTTCATCGGGTCTTCCAACGAGTTGATGATGATCGGCTGCAGGAACTTCGGGTTGAGGTTCGCGCCGAACCATGTGTCGTAGATCGTACCCCAGATGACGGTGAAAATGCCGCCGGCCGTAAGCACGCACATCATGTTGCGCATGGACTTGGGCGGATGCAGGAAGTGCATGATCAGCGGGATCATGATCGCCATCACCATGCCGTAGCCTGCGTCGGACACCATCATGCCGAAGAAGCAGGCGAAGAACGGCGCCATCACCGCCGTCGGGTCGAACCCGCGCGGATCGGGCAGCGAATAGCCCACGACGATCGATTCATACGGCGCCGCAAACTTGTTGTTGTGCAGAAGCACAGGAGGCTGTTCCTCGTCGAGCGGGTCGCGGAATTCGATTTCGCATTCCGGGCTGACCTCGTGCAGCTTCTTTTCCAGCCGCTGCGCGGCGTTCGCGGGCGCCCAGCCCTCCATGAGGAAAGCGGTTTCCGTCTGCGCAAAGCGTCCGGCGGCATTCTGCCGGTCGCGCTCCTGCGCGGTCAGTTCGTAGAGGATGCGCAGCCGGGGCAGCTGAGCCGCCAGCGCGCGAAGTTCTTCGGTGATAGCCGCTCTTTCGGCGGCAATCTGTTCCAGTTCTTTTTCCAGCGCTTCGCGCTGCTGTTTCGCCGTGCCGTGATCGGAATCGAACTGCGCGGGCGTGAAATCCGCCGCCGCCAGCGCTTCCTGCGCGGCCTTCGCCTCGCCGCGATAGGCCACGGCCCATACGCACGCTTCGTCGCCGTTTGCGCCGACGGTCAGCAGCCGCGCGGTCAGCGGCGCGAAAGCGCCCTCAAGCGCCTCGATCTTCGACGCCGCGATTGTGCCGGCAAACTGCACCGTCTCGCGCGTGGGCGCGAGTTTTTCCACAGGGATATCGAACTCCTGCCACGGCCGCAGCTGCGCGATCTGCGCATTTGCACGGGCCTCGCGGCCCCGCAGGTCGCCCTCGCGCCGCTCGCACGCCTCGCACGCTTCCACCGCCGCCATCACCGACTGAGCGTCGTCCGCAACGGCCTGCGCTTCTTCCTCGGTCGCATCGGGAATGCTGCTGAACATGTTCAGCAGGCTCTTCTTTTTGACCTCGTAGCGCGAAAGAAGCGAAATCGCCCATTTGATCCGGCTGAGCTTTTCCTCGGCATTTTCGGCCTGTCCGCGTTCGCGGCCCAGATACGCTTTGAGCTGCTCGTCCTGGATTTCCGTGATTTCCACGCAGCCCATACGCTGTATGGCGCGAAGGAGAGATC
>SFFS01000116.1 GCA_004557805.1 Clostridiales bacterium
CGCGGAGTACCGCAGAAAGAACGATATGCGCGTCGTGAAGAAGAATTGCACCATTCCTTCATGGCTTAACTTTGAAGCGGAGCGGGCTGGCGTGAATTTCTCCGCCGTCCTGCAAGCGGCGCTTAAAAACGAATTGCATATTACAAGCAGATAATCAGAGAGGGACAAAGGGCCGCCGAAAGCGCGGCCCTTTTTTACCGGCATTTTCTAAGCAAGAAAAAGCTTTGAAACGCAAAGATTTCAAAGCTTTTTTAATGTGGTTTGCTTCTGCGCTGTACTATGGGGCCTTCTTTCCGGAAAAAAGAAGGTCCTTTTCGTTTTCTTCGTGCAGCCGGTTCAGATCAGCTTAAAAGCGTCCACATCCACCACGCCGAGCGTCGTCAGCTTTCGGTGCGGAATGACGGGCAGGCTCATGAATGAAAGCGTCATCAGCGGGTCGATATCGTGCGACGCGCCGAGCGCATAGGCGGCGTCCTTGACGCGCGTAAGGGCGATCTCGGCCTCCTGCGCGCCCAGATCGCACATCAGACCCGCGATGGGCAGCGGCAGCTCTGCCTTCACCTCTCCGCCGTCGACCACGACCATTCCGCCGCCGCAGGCCTTCAGCCGCTCGACGGCCAGCGCCATGTCCGCGTCGTTCATCCCGGCGGCGATGACGTTATGCGAATCGTGCGCGACGGTCGTAGCGACCGCGCCCGATTTGAGCCCGTAGCCCTTGAGGAAGCAAAGCCCCACATGTCCCGTGGCCTTATGCCGCTCAATCACAGCGAGCTTGACCAGATCGTTCTCCGCGCTGACCTCGCAGGCAAATCCCTCGTCGGTGGTGATCAGTTCATGCGGCACCAGCCCGATAACGGGCAGCTGTCTGCCGTGTGTGTCGAGCTTCGCGGCGCTGAACTCGCCCACGCGCACCGTGCCGGAGACGGCCTTGCGCCCCGCGGCGGAGTTTTCGGCGATTTCCTTTGTGAGCGCGCCGTCCCGCGCGACGAGGCTGCCGCGCTTGTACACGGCTTCCACCGCAACGGAATCCCGGTCGGACAGCAGAACGAGATCCGCAAAATATCCCGGCGCGACAGCGCCCGTATCCGACAGACCGAACCGCTGCGCCGCGTTGAACGACGCGGCGATGAACGCATGCGCCGGGTTCGCGCCCAGCGCGATGGCGCGGCGGACGATGCGGTCGATGTGGCCGTCGCCGACGAGCGTCCCGGGGTGTACGTCGTCGCAGCAGAGCAGGCAGCGGCGGAACGAATCGCCGTCCAGCAGCGGCGCAAGCGCCTCGAGGTTGCGCGCCGCCGTGCCCTCGCGGATCATGATCCACTGGCCCAGGCGCAGCTTTTCGAGCGCCTCGCCGTAGGAGGTAGCCTCATGGTCGCTGGTGATGCCCGCGCCGACATACGCGTTCAGCTGCGCGCCGGTCAGCCCGGGCGCATGGCCGTCCACCATGCCGCCCTCGGCCAGCGCGCAATCGATTTTTTCGAGCGTGGCGGGATCCTCAAAGAGCACGCCGGGGTAGTTCATCATCTCGGCCAGCCCCAGCACGCGCTCCTCGGTCATGAAGCGGCGCACAGTTTCGGTGCCGAGCGTGCAGCCGTTCTCATCGAACTGCGAGCAGGGCACGCACGAGGGGATCATGAAGAAAATATCGACCGGCAGGCCGCGCGTGGCGCGCAGCATATACTGGATGCCGTTTTCGCCGCAGACGTTGGCAATTTCGTGCGGATCGGCGACGGCGGCTGTGGTGCCGTGCGGCGCGACGGCGCGCGCAAACGCCGCGGGAGAGAGCATGGAACTTTCCAGATGGATGTGACTGTCGATGAATCCCGGAACGACCGTCTTGCCCGTGCAGTCGATTTCCGCCTTGCCGCGATAGCTGCCCACGCCCGCAACGCGGCCGCCCGAAACGGCGATATCCGCCGTGAGGAATTCGCCGGTGAAAACGTTCAGATATTCGGCATTTTTCAGCACCAGCTCGGCCGGCTCGCTGCCGAGCGCAACGGGAAGAATGCGCTTCTGCTTCATAAATGGGAACCTCCTGATTCGAGAAGGAATAATTTTTTTCTCAGCGCAAAGGCGCTGAAGGGAATGCGGCGCGGCAAAACGCGCCGCCCGCGTTAACGCGCTTTTGCAGGATCAAACTCCGGGAAATATTCTCTCGCAAACGGCACGCTTTTCACCGCAAAGGATTTGCCCTTCAGGCCTTCCAGAACGCCCGCGTCGCTTCTGAACGCGAATACGACGCGATAGGCGTACAGCGCCTGATATTGCCTTCCGCCCTTTTCGGCGCGGCCATACTGCGCGTCGCCCAGCAGCGGATGTCCCGCCGCGGCCAGCTGCGCGCGGATCTGATGCGTGCGCCCGGTGAACAGCTCGCACTCCAGCAGCGCAAGATTGTCCCTCTGACAGAGCACGCGATAGCCCGTCTGCGCCCGCTGCGCGCCGGGCGCGGGCCGCTTTGAAACCTCTACGCGCCTGCCCACATGCGTCAGATAGCCGTCAAGCAGGCCCGTCTCGCGGTCGAACCTGCCGTGCGCGATGCACAGATATTGCTTGACGATCTCCCGCGCGCGGATTTTCTGATCGAGCGCATGCAGCGCCGCTTCGTTCTTTGCAATCAGCACAATGCCGCCGGTAAACCGGTCGATGCGATTGCACAGCGAAGGCGCGAAAGCGCCCTTTTCATTGAGCCATTCGCCCTTCTGATACAGGTACGCCCGCGCGTGATTGACGAGCGTATCGACCTTTTCCGTCTCGTCCGCATGGCACAGAAGCCCGGGCCGCTTATCGACCAGCAGCATGTTCTCGTCCTCATAGACGATATCCAGCTTCCAACGGAACGAGCCGTAAAACGGATCAGGCCTGCGCTCGGGCGGCTCGAACCACTCGTCGGGGATATACAGCCGCACCTCGTCGCCCGCCCGCACGCGCGCGTCGGCCCGCGGGTGCTTTCCATTGACGCGCACCTGCTCCTGCCGGATGATCTTCTGCGCCTGCGCCATGGAAATGCGTCCGAACGTCGCCGAAAGCCAGCGGTCAAGCCGCCGGTCCTCCGTCTCCGCGCCTACCGTGAACTGCTTCACCGCACGACGCCCCCTTCGCCCGACAGGCGCAGCACCTCGCGCTGCGTCGCTTCATCGCCCAGCCAGGCCGCGCGCAGTTCGCGCTCGCGCTCCGGCGAGATGGGGCGCATTCTGGCGATCAGGAACTTGATCGGAATCCCCTGCGCCGCAAAGCGCGCCTCGTGCTCGGTGATATAGTTGGGCGTAAAGCCGCTCCCGTGCAGATCCCAGGTGATGTATTCCACATCGAACCCCGCCTCGTCGAGATATTCGCGCGAATCCTCGAACAGCCCGTCCGCATCGGTTTTGAAATAAATCTCCGCCTCCGGCGTAAGGAACGTGCGATACTGTATCAGCTGGCGCGTATGCGTCAGGCGGCGGCGCTCGTGGCGGTCCTTCTGATCCCAGGGATTGCAGAAGCTGATATACAGCCGCTCGACCGCGTCCTCACGCGAAAGCATCTGCTGGATATAGAGCAGATTATGATGCCCCAGCTTGAGATTCTCGACCGGTTCGCCGCCGTATACGTCCAGGATACCGCGGCGCCCGACGGCCAGCATATCGCGCGAAAGGTCGAGCGCGAGATAATTGACGTCCGGATTTTCGCGCGCCATGCGCGCTGTGGAAACGCACTTGCCGCAGCCCAGCTCGACGTGCAGCGGCCCCTCGCGCGTAAATTCGCCGCGCCAGCGGCCGCGCAGCTCATAGGCGTTTTCGTAGTAGAACGGGCAGGCATCCAGTTCGCTCTGCGCCCATTTCTTTTTTCGCATGTGCATGCGGAGAAACTCCTCCTCGGGGGAAAATCACTTTTTAGGTTTTCTGTCGAAATACGGGCTCTTTCCGCTGACGGAAAGCGGCAGTCCCAGCACCACGCCCGCGCCCTCGCACGGCAGACCCAGCGCCTGCGCCGCGCGGCCGACGGAAAACATCACGCGGTTATCGACGTGCAGACCGCCCGCCAGCGCCGCGGCGGATCCCAGCGCAATGCCCACATCGATCGCATTGAAAGCGCACAGGCCGCCCTTCTGCGCGCAATCGCCGCAGCCGGCGAAATGGCAATAGGCGCAGCCTTCGCCCAGCCCGCAGCGCTTCTCCTCCGCGCCCACGACGACCACCGCTTCAGACGCGTCCACGTTGCCCGCGTCGCGCTCGAAAAAAGCGTAGCCGAATTCGTCCGCCAGCTCGCGCATTTTACCGGCAAGCCGGTCTTTCTCCTCGCCGGTAAGCACGCACGTGCGGATCACGTCCGCGCCCTTCGTTTTCGGAGCGGTGCGCATTGCCGCGCAGACGGCAGCCGCCGCGTTCAGCACAGCGCTGCGCTCCATTTCGTCAGAAGTGTATTTCATGAAAAAAGCCTCCTTTTTCAACGTTTACAGAAGAAAACCGCCGCCCAGCAGCCGCTGTCCGTCGTATACGGCCACGGTCTGCCCCTTCGCGGGCGCGCGCAGCGGCGTATCGGTGACAATATGCAGCGTGCCGTCTTCTCGGGGCGTAACGGTGCAGTCGGGCGTTTCCCAGCGCGTATGGCGCGCGCGGACGCATCCCCGGAACGGTTCCTGCGGCGGATCAATCAGCCAGTTCATGTCGCGCACGTCGATTTCGCACCGGAAAAGATCCTCCCAAAGCGCCATTTCCAGCGTGTTCGTTTCCGGGACGATTTTCGCCACGTACAGCCGCCGCTCGTGATACAGTTCGCCCCAGCGCTGGCCGACCGTCCAATGATGAATGCCCTCGTGCCGGCCGATCACCTCGCCGCGGAACACGCACGATCCCGGCCCCGGCGCGCCGCCGCGGCGTTCGAGCCACGCAGCGTAATTGTGATCGGGAATGAAGCAGATATCCATGCTGTCCGGCTTTTGCGCGATGGGAATGCCGGCCTGCGCAGCCAGCTCGCGCACGCGCGGCTTTTCCATGCCGCCCAGCGGCAATAAAAGCCGCGAAAGCTGCGCCCGCGTGACGGTAGCGAGCTGATAGCTCTGATCCTTATCCGGACAGCCCATATAGAGCGCGCCGTTTTCCAGCCGCGCATAGTGGCCCGTAGCGATCCACTCCGCCCCAAGCGCATCGGCGCGTTCGAGCAGCATGCGGAACTTGACCGCCGGATTGCAAAGCAGGCATGGATTCAGCGTTTCGCCGCGCAGATAGCCCTGCGCAAACGGCGCGCAGACGCACGTTTCCAGCGCGCTGCGCGCGTCGATCACCTCGAGCGGCAGGCGCAGGCTTTCGGCGGCGCGCCGCGCGTCCGTTTCCGCTCCGGCGACGCCCACGTCGAGAAAAACGCCGCGCACATCATAGCCGCCGCGCACAAGCAAAAGAGCCGCCACAGCGGAATCAACGCCGCCCGAAAAGCCGAGAATCACTTTTTGCATGGGAAAACTCCGTAAAACAGCTTATTTACGCGAAATTCTGCGAAAAACGGAAAAATCCTGCAAGGGGCATGAAATGCTTGTGATTCTTCGCTCGCCGTGCTATAATTATCTATTATTTCGGTTGGGGGAAAAACCTATGTTTATGACGGTCAAACAGCTTTTTGACAAGCCTCCGGTGGAGGAAATTTCCGGCGTCCGCGTCAGCGGCTGGGTGCGCACTGTGCGCGACAGCAAAGCGTTCGCTTTTATCGCCCTGAACGACGGCACCTGCTTCAAGCCCCTGCAGATCGTGGTCGAAGAGGCCAACGTTTCCAATTATAAAGAAATCGCCAAGCTGAACGTCGGCAGCGCCATCGAGGCGGAAGGCACGCTCGTGCCCACGCCCACGGCGCAGCAGCCGTTCGAACTGAAGGCGGCGCGCGTAACGGTCGTCGGCGCGTCCACGCCCGATTATCCTTTGCAGAAAAAGCAGCACAGCGTCGAATTCCTGCGCTCTATCGCGCATCTGCGCCCGCGCACGAACCTGTTCAGCGCCGTGTTCCGCATCCGCTCTCTGGCGGCGCAGGCCATTCACGAATTCTTCCACGATAAGGGCTTTGTTTACGTGCATACGCCGCTGATTACGACCAGCGACTGCGAAGGCGCGGGCGAAATGTTCCGCGTGACGACGCTCGATCCGGAAAACCCGCCGCGCAGGGAAGACGGCAGCGTCGACTTCTCGCAGGACTTCTTCGGCAAGCCCACGAGCCTGACCGTATCCGGCCAGCTCAACGTGGAAACCTACTGCATGGCGTTCCGCAACGTCTACACCTTCGGCCCTACCTTCCGCGCCGAGCGCAGCTATACCGCGCGTCACGCGGCCGAATTCTGGATGGTGGAGCCGGAAATCGCGTTCGCCGATCTGAAGATGGATATGGAGCTGGCCGAGGAAATGGTCAAGTTCATCATCCGCCGCGTGATGGCGGAAGCGCCCTTCGAGATGGAATTCCTCAACAAGTTTGTCGATAAGGGTCTCGTCGAGCGGCTGAACCACATCGTCAATTCCGATTTCGCCCGCGTCTCCTACACCGACGCCATTGAAATCCTGAAAAAGAGCGGCGAGAAGTTCGAATACCCGGTCGAATGGGGCATCGATCTGCAAACCGAGCACGAGCGCTATCTGACCGAAAAGCACTTCAAGCGCCCGACGTTTGTCTACGACTATCCCAAGGAGATCAAGGCTTTCTACATGAAGCTCAACCCCGACGGAAAGACCGTCGCCGCAGCCGACATGCTGGTGCCCGGCATCGGCGAACTGATCGGCGGCAGCCAGCGCGAGGACGACCTGGAAACGCTCAAGGCGCGCATGGCGGAATGCGGCCTGAAGGAAGAGGACTACTGGTGGTATCTCCAGCTGCGCAAATACGGCTCCTGCCCGCATTCCGGGTTCGGCCTGGGCTTCGAGCGCATGGTGATGTACCTCACGGGCGTTGCGAACATCCGCGACGTGCTGCCCTTCCCGCGCACGACCGGCGCCGCGGAGTTCTAAGCGATGACGAAATACCTGCTCACAGCGCAGCCGGAAGCGATCCGGCATGCGCTGGCCGAGGCGGGCGCGCCTGCCGTCGAGGCGATGATCGCGCCTGGCGTCGCGGTAACGGAAAGCTACGTCCGTCCCATCCTGCCGATCTTCCTGCGCCATGTGCATCCGGCGCAGGAGATGATTCGCCTCAGCGGCGAGCTGCGCGATATCGGCGCGCTCAGCGCGGCCGTAAAGCGCCTGCTCCCACTGCTGGATCGTGAAAAAACGTTCTCCGTGCAAACCCGTATCCTCGAGGGATACGAAATCGCATACAAGCCGTTCGACGTGAACTCCGCGCTTTCCGGCATAGCCGAGCGCGAAGGGCTGCGGCTCGACGTGCGCGCGCCGCAGCAGATCGTGTCGGTTACGGTCACGCAGGATACGGGCTATCTCGGCGTGTCCACGCCGGAGGAGAACCTGAGCGCGTGGACGGGCGGCATGCGCCGCTTCCGCCGCGAACCGGAACAGGTAAGCCGCGCGGAATTCAAGCTGCTGGAAGCCCTTGAAACCTTCGGCCTCAGCCTGCCCGCCGAAGGCACGGCGCTCGATCTGGGCGCGGCCCCGGGCGGCTGGACGCGCGTGCTGCGCATGAAGGGTCTGCGCGTAATCGCCGTCGATCCGGCGCTGCTCGATCCGCGCGTGGCGGCCGATCCGGGCGTAACGCACCGGCGCGAACTTGCACAGGCGTTCTTCCGCGATCCCGAGCCGTGCGACGTCATGGTCAACGACATGCGCATGGACTGCTTGGAATCCTCTCGCCTGATGAACGAGGGCGCGGGCGTTTTGAAGGACGGCGGCCTCGGCGTGCTCACGCTGAAGCTGACGGAGAATTCGGCTGAATGGCCGCGCAGGGCGCGGCAGGCCGAAGCGATTCTCCGCGAAAAATACGTCGTCCTCGGAATGCGCCAGCTGTTCCATAACCGCGACGAAGTAACGGTCGCGCTGAAAAAACGATAAAAGAAGCGAAAACGGGAACCTTCCCTGAATGGGGAAGGTTCCCGTCAGACTGTCGAAAAAGTCCCAAGGAGAGTTTGAGAGGGCCGCAGCCCTCTCATCTTTAATCATTTTTGGCGACATGTGCGGCAAAAATGGCATTTTC
>SFFS01000117.1 GCA_004557805.1 Clostridiales bacterium
ATCACGCCCGGCACGATGAGCGGCGGCACGAGCTGCCAGAATTTGCGGATGCGCGCGCCCTTGTTATCAAGCGCATTGGCCATGAAAATCACCATCGCAAACTTCGCCGCTTCCGACGGCTGAAAGCTCAGCCCGCCCACGCGCAGCCAACGCCGCGACCCATTGGCAAGCACGCCGATGCCGGGAATGCACACCAGCGTCAGCAGCAGCGCACTCACCGCCAGCAGCGCCAGCACCACGACGGGCTTTTTATAGTAATGATAATCGACCCGGCACAGCACGGCGATCGCCGCCGCGCCCAGCGCCGCGCCCGCCAGCTGCTGACGCACCTTCGCCAGCGCGTCTCCCGAATCCTGAAAGTTATAATAGCTGGCGCTGAACAGGCACACCAGCCCCGTCAGCAGCAGCAGAATCAAAAGAACCAGCACGCGCATATCGATGCGCCCGCCGGTTCTCTTTTGTGCCTTGCCGCTTTTGTTCGGGGCCAAGGCTGTGTTCATGCTTTTCTCCCGGTTTTATTGAAGTCGGTTGACCATTTCCTTAAAGATTCGGCCGCGCGCCTCGTAATCGCTGAACATATCGAAACTCGCGCACGCGGGCGAGAACAGCACCGCCCAGCCGGGCTGCGCCAGCTTCCGGCAGGTTTCAATGGCGAAGCCGAAATCGCTCCCGCACGGCGTGATGTCGGTAAATCCCGCGGCACGAAGCGCCTGCTCGATCTTCTCCGCCGTCGCGCCGATGGTGACAACCTTGCGGATATTCGGATTGGCGAGAATCGTCTTCGCCAGCGCGTCGAAAGGCGTGCCTTTCTCGCTGCCGCCAAGGATGAGCACCGTGGGCACTTTCATGCCTTCCACCCCGCGCATGGTGGCTTCGGGATTCGTGCCCTTGCTGTCGTTGATCCAGCGCACGCCGTCCAGTTCGCGCGTGAACTCCATCCGGTGTTCCACGCCCGCGAACGTGCGCAGCGTGTGACGGATGACCGGCAGCGGCACGCCGGCTTCCGCAGCCATAGCCGAAGCGGCCAGCGCGTTTTCAAGGTTGTGCGGGCCGGGAATGCGGATTTCTTCAGCGGCGCACAGCGCCTTTCCTCCGACGATGACCTGCCCGTCCTGCACGTACGCGCCGCTCTTGAGCTTCTGCGTGCGTGAGAAGGGCACCTTGCGCGCCTTGCAGCCCTCTGCGGTTTTCACGCAGAACGGATCGTCGGCATTATAGACGAAGAAGTCGTTCGCGTCCATCTTTGCCACCATACGCGCCTTGAGCGCGCCATAGACCTCCATGCTGCCATGGCGGTTGAGGTGGTCGGGCGTAAGGTTGGTCAGAATCGCGCCGCGCGGGTGGAATTCCCGCGTCATTTCCATCTGGAAACTGGAAACCTCGATAACAATATCGTCGCCCGGCCGCGCTTCCATCGCCACATGCGAAACCGGAATACCAATATTGCCCGCCGTAAAGGCGTTGCGCCCGGCGTTTTTGAGCATTTCGGCCACGAGGGTCACGGTCGTGGTCTTTCCGTTCGTGCCGGAGACGGCGTATTTGCTGCCCGCGCAGTGCAGGAAGCCGAAATCCAGTTCACTCATTACGGGCACGCCCAGCTGCTGCGCCTTCAGAATAACCGGCGCGTTGTACCACACCGCAGGGCTGACGATCACCGCGTCGCAGCCTTCGACCAGCGCTTCGGCAGGTTCGCCCAGCCTCGATTCGCAGCCGATGGCGGTCAGCTCGTCGATTCCTTCAATTTCTTTCTTGTTATCGCTGAGCACAGGGGTCGCGCCAAGCTGACACAGCAGCTTCGCCGCGGCCAGACCGCTGCGCGCTATGCCGACAACCAGAACTCTTTTGTTCTTCAGGCTTTCGTCCATTCTGTCCTCCTGTATTTTCTGTAGAATAAGCGTCACGCCTGCACGCCCAGCAGCGCCAGCAGGCACAGCAGCACCGATGCGATCACATACATCGAAACGATGCGCGTCTCCGGCACGCCGCAAAGCTCAAAGTGATGATGCAGGGGCGACATCTTGAAGATGCGCTTGCCGTGCGTCGCCTTGAAATACATCCTCTGCAAAAACACCGACAACAGGCTCACCGCATATGCGCCGCCGACCAGCAAAATCAGAAGCGGCTGCCGCATCAGCATCGCCGCGCCCGCGCACATACCGCCGAGAAACATCGAGCCCGTATCGCCCATCATCACCTGCGCCGGATGCAGGTTGAAGCGCAGGTAGCCCAGAAGCGACCCGCACAGCGCCGCGCAGAGAATGCCCAGATTCAAAAGCGCCGTCTGCTCGGCCGCGCCCTGCGCGGCATAGGCATACAGCAGCGCCAGCACCGCGAACGTGGCCATGCCGACGCTCGAAACGCCGCCGCACAGGCCGTCCAGCCCGTCGAGCAGGTTGCAGCCGTTGGTAGTGCAGATGATGACGAACATCATCGCCGGAATGTAAAGCCAGCCCATGTCCCACTGCGTGTGGAAGAACGGGATATAGATGGTCGAGCCGACGCAGGGGTGCAGATAGCAGTACGTCGAAAACAGCGCCGCCACCACGAACTGCGCGGCCAGCTTCTGTTTTTCCGTCAGGCCCTGATTGTGCTTCATGCGCAGCTTGGTAAAATCATCCGTGAAACCGATGAGCAGGTTCAAAAGCGCGAACACCGCCAGCGCAAACGCCATATCGGTTTTCACGTCGAACGAGCCAATTCGCAGCGCGAAGCCGATCAGAAGCGACAGCGCCGCAAACGCCAGGCCGCCCATCGTGGGCGTGCCCTGCTTGGCCTTATGCGCTTCCGGGGCCAGCTCGTAAATATTCTGCCCCGCTTTGAGCTTGCACAGCTCGCGAATCGCCCACGGCCCCACGGCCAGCGCGGCCGCGAAGCCGATCAGCACGGCCCATACCATCCTCTGCATGGCTTATTCCTCCGTCTTTTGTTCCCTCTTCATTTCTTCGAGCAGCTCTGCGACGATCTTCTTCTCGTCGAACGGACGCTTGACGCCCTTGACCTCCTGATACGTCTCGTGGCCTTTTCCCGCCAGCACGATCACGTCGCCCGGCTCGGCCATTTCCAGCGCCTTGCGGATAGCGTCGCGCCGGTTCTCGATCACGCAGTACGCGCCGCCGGTCGGGCGGATGCCCTCCTCGACCATTTCAAGGATCGCATACGGATCCTCGCTGCGCGCATTGTCGCTGGTGAGGATGCAGAAATCCGCCATTCTTCCGCCGATAGCGCCCATGATGGGCCGCTTCTCACGGTCGCGGTCGCCGCCGCAGCCGAACAGCGCGATCACACGGTTCCTTGCAAACTCGCGCACCATGCTCAGGATATTTTCCAGCGCCGCCGGCGCGTGCGAGTAGTCGAGAATGACCTTGTACGGCGTGTCGGTATCGAGCATTTCAGCGCGGCCCGGCACCGAACGCACGGCCTCGAGCCCGCCGCGGATCTCATCCATCGTCGCGCCCGCGATCATCCCCAGCGCCGCCGCGGTCATCGCGTTATAGACGTTGAACATGCCGGTCATCTTCAGCTCCACGCGCGTCTCCAGCCCGCCGCGCAGGCGCATTTGGAAAGAAACGCCCTCCTCGGCGATTTCAATATCCCGCGCGTAAATATCGCAGTCGGCGCTGATGCCAAAGGTTACATACGGCAGCGTCACGCCGTCCATCATGAACGAAGTGACGTCGTCGTCGGCGTTAAAAGCACAGTTGCGCGTATGCTCAGGACTGAACAGCTTCTTTTTGGCTGCCGCGTAGTTTTCCATGGTGTGAAAATAATCGAGATGATCCTGCGAAAGGTTCGTAAACGCCACGCCTTCGAACATGATGCCGTCGAGCCGGTGCATATCCATCGCGTGCGCAGACGCCTCCATGATGACGGCCTGCACGCCTTCGTCGCGCATTTCGGCCAGCACCTGATGCAGGTCGATCGGGTCGGGCGTAGTCAGCGTCGATTTCAGCACCTTCTCGCCGATCATATTGCCGATCGTTCCGATCAGCCCCGCCTTCAGCCCCATCTTTTCCAGTACGCTCTTGACCAGATACGTCGTGGTGGTTTTGCCCTTCGTGCCGGTCACGGCGAACATGCGCATCGACTTTGCGGGATTGCCGTAAAACGCGGCGGCGATATACGCCATCGCCACGCGGATATTGTTCACCTGCACCTGCGGCAGATCGATTTCCGGCAGAAGATGCTCTACGGCCAGCGCCACCGCGCCGCCTTCCTGCGCGATGCGGGCGAACTTATTGCCGTCGAAGTTCGCGCCGGAAATGCAGAAAAACAGGCTGCCCTTGAGATCGGCCGTTCTTCTCGTATCCGCGCAAAGCGCGCGGATTTCAATCTCTCCGTCGCCGGAAAGGCCGATCAGGTTCGGGGCGGCGCCCGCCAGTTCCCGAAGTTTCATGGTGTATCCTCCCAATTTCAGGGGCGCTTGCGCGCCGTGAAATACATTCGCGTCCTATCGCGTGCTGAACGTGACTTGTATACATTCGCCGGGAGACACGAAAGCTCCTGCCTGCGGCGATTGTTTCTTTGCAAGCCCCGTACCGACGATTGTAAGCGAAAGCCTTCGCGATGTCAAAAGGCGGTTCGCCTCGGCGATGCTCATGCCCGTCACGTCCGGCACCGCCACGAACTCCTCGGCCTGCGGCGGCGGGTTCTGAGAAACGTAGAGCATCACCAGCGAATCCTTATAAACCTGCGCGCCCTCGGCGGGCAGCTGGTCGAGGACGTATTCCTCCTCGCCGTCGGTCACGTAGCGCAGACCGGCCTCCTTCAAAAGCGCGGCCGCCTGCGAAACCGTCAGCCCTTTCAGCGCGGGCACCGCGGTTTTCTCGCGGTTCTCGTTCTCCGTCGGCTCCACGCCCATCGCCTGAAGCGACTCCGAAAGGATTTGCCCCGCAAACGGCGCGGCGGTCGTTCCGCCATAATCGACGGCCACCTGCGCTTCATCGACAATCACCAGCACCGCGATTTTCGGATCGTCCGCCGGCGCAAAGCCTACGAACGAACCGATATGCACATCATGCGCAACGCGGCCGTTTTTGTATACCTGCGCCGTGCCGGTTTTTCCGCCGACGCGATAGCCCGCGGCCTGCCCGTTGCGTCCGCCGCCCTCCGCCACAACGGCTTCCATCAGTTCGCGCATCACAGCGCTCGTTTCCGCCGAAATGGGATGCGACTCCACCTGCGGATCGGTATGCCGCAGCACCGTGCCGTCCGCCGCAATCACATCCTCCACCAGATAGGGGCGCATGAGGTTCCCGCCGTTAACGACGGCGCACACCGCCGTCAGCATCTGCAGCGGCGTCACCGTAATGCTCTGTCCGAACCCGATGCGCGCGAGGTCGACGTTTTTGACATACTTGCGCGCAATCAGCAGCCCGGCGCTCTCGCCCGGCAGATCGACCCCCGTCTTTCTGCCCAGTCCAAACGCGCCGAAATACTGATACAGCCTGTCCGTTCCCAGCCGCAGCGCCAGCTCGGTAAACACGGGGTTACACGAATTCATCAGCGCTTCGCGCATGGATTCCGCGCCGTGCGAGTTTTTCCAGCAGCGAATCCTGTCCCCGTCGACGGTAATGCTGCCCGAGCAGTAGAACCCCTCCGAAGGGTTCGTTACGCCCGCGTCGAGCGCTGCCGCGGCCGTAAGCACCTTGAAGGTCGAGCCCGGCTCGTACACATCGGAAATCGCCTGAATGCGCATGCCGTCCTGCAACGCTTCCAAATCGCCGCGCGGCGGATCGTTCAGATCCATCGAGGGCAGAATGGCGACGGCGAGGATTCTGCCGGTATCCGGCTCCATCGCAAGCGCCATAACGCGCTTGGCGTTGTTGACGGCCAAACATTCGCGCATTGCGCGCTCGCAGATCGCCTGAACCGCGCCGTTGATGGTCAGGCGCACGTCCGAACCGCGTTCGGCGGCGATATACTCGCTCTTGCCGTCCGGCAGCGCGCGCGATTTCGCGTCCACCTCCGTAACGATACGTCCCGGCGTGCCCGCCAGATACGCGTCGTACTGCTGCTCCAGGCCCGACTGGCCCTGCCCGTCGATATTCGTCAGCCCCAGCACATGCGAAAGCGACGCGCCGCCGGGATAGAACCGCACGCTGTCCTGCTCAAACGCGACGCCCGCCAGCGCCTGCGGATGCTCGCTGCGCAGATCGCGGATCGCGTCCACCGTGTCGCGCGTCACCTGCCGCTTAAGCGTGACGGAAGCATAGCTCTTGTTTTGCAGCTTCGTCAGCACCGTTTCCCGCTCCAGGTTCAGCAGCGGGCACAGCAAATCGCACAGCGCTTCCGGATCCTTGACGTTTCTGGGCGACACTGAAACGATATACGCCGTAGCGTTCCGCGCCAGCACGCCGCCGGACGAATCGAGAATCGATCCCCTTTCCGCCGTCACCGTGCCGGAGCGCGTCCACTGCGCCTGTCCGCGTTTGACCAGCGTTTCCGCGTCCACAATCGTCAGTTTGCCCACGCGCACGATCACGCTCAAAAAAAGAACCGTGACAACCGCCGCAAGCCAAATCAGCCGCTTTCGTACAGTCATCCCCGGTGTTGCCAAGGCTATCCCTCCCCTATATTTTCCCTATAGGAGAGACATATTCATTATAACCCGATCCTATGCAGGAAGATACTGATAAAATCGGAAATTCCGCTCCCGCCCGAGGGCTGCGAAATCGTCTGCGCCGTTTCCTCTTCGCGCATCGGAACGGCTACGGGGGTGACGGTATAAATCCTGTCCGAAGTAGCCTGCTTCATGCCCAGGTGATTGAGCGCCAGCGCCTGAATGCGGGTGTCGTCCGCCTTTTCGGCGATGCGCACCTCCAGCGCCTCGTTTGTCTGCGTCACGCGGGCCAGCTCTTCGCGCATGCGGTAAAGCTGCTTGTTCAGGGCTGCTCCTGCCGCGCAGCGGCTGACGCACGTCATGCCCAGCGCAAAAAACAGCGCCGCCACGGCGATAACCAGCACCCAGCCAGAAACCTGTCCGCGTTCGTGCCTGCGCGGCTGCGTACAGCGCTCCGCGCGGCGCTCCATGCGTCCCGAAAAATCGTCGTCCAGTTCGATGGTTCCGGACGGCGCGCCCGACAGGGAAATCGGACTGGCCGCGCCGAAGGCATATGCTCTGGCGTAGGCTCCCCTCTTTCTCCGCGTCATTTCACATGCCCTCCCCTCATGGCTTGTCCAGTTTCAAACCGCCCTGCCGGCGCTCCCATCTTTTTTCCGGAATCAGTATGTTTCGTTCACATGACGGCGCAGCGCCGCGAAGTTCTCGCGCGCAATGCGCGCCTTCTCGGCGAACGCAGCGCTGTCCCAAAGCTCGATATGATCGCGCATTCCCACGAACGTCAGCTCGCGCGTAATCCCCGCCGCCTCACGGAGGTTCGCCGGCACCAGCACGCGCCCCTGCGCGTCCATATCCATATCCGTCTGCGCGTTGGCCATAATGTAGCGGACGTAGGCCATGCCCTCGTCGTCCGTATCGCGCACGCGGGAAAGCTGCTCGTTGACGGCGTCCCACTTCTCCTGCGGGTACAGCGCCAGCGCGTCGATGCTCGAATTGAGCGCGATGGTGAACCCCGAACCGAGCAGGTCGCGGAAACCGGCGGGAATAATCACCCGGCCTTTGCCATCGAGGCTATGCGAAAATGTCCCGGCAAAGACGCGCGTCACGGTCCTTTTCCCCCAATCCGCCACAATTCATGGGATTTCACTCCACCCACCCCCTTTATACACCACTTTCCTCCCCATTGCAAGAATTTCTTTGCCATTTTTCCCGCGCACGCGCGTTCAAATATTACGATTCTTTATCTTTTTCCGGCGCTGCGCGCCGTTTTTTTGCCGCCTGCGTTTTCCGGCCTTTTCCGCTCCCGCATATTGTGGTTCCCGGCATTTTTGCAGAAAAAGCTCGATGAAGTGCAATTTGCAGTAGGGCTTCAGATCCCACTTCGTTTCTTTCCCACAGTTCTCCTTATTGTGCTGTCTTCGCCAGCGAGCGTACAAAGTAAAAAACGGTTCGTCGCCGATCTGGTACAGTACCCGCTCGTCGGTTCGCCTCCCCGGAAAAAAGACGTAGGCGTCTTCTAAAATTTTC
>SFFS01000118.1 GCA_004557805.1 Clostridiales bacterium
TGCGGGCAACGCGGTGGCCAGAGCGCTCGTGAAGAAGCCGGAGGTCGCGATCAGCGGCGCGAAGATCGCCGCGAACGTGCTCACGGCGAAACTGACCGGCGCGCAGAGCGCGTATATCGACGTGGCCGGGCTGGTCGCCGGAAACGTCAGCGTAACTGCAAAGTATAATGAAGGAAACACCCGCGACAACGCGTCGGCGCAGGCGATTCTCGGCGATACGGCCGTGAGCGCCTCGCTGGCCAACGCGCAGACGCATGTGCTCACCGCGCAGGACGCTTCCGCCGTGGAAGCGCGCGTAAACCTCCGCGGCACGGGCAGCACCGGAAAAATGAATGTACTGGCCGCGGGCAGCTCCACTGCCCGGGCGGGCCTGGAGGGCGGCGCGGCGAGCGTAACCCTGCTGGGCGTGGGCGTTGTGAAGGCGAGCGCGAAGGCGAACGCTTCGTTCACGGCGCGCATGAGCGCGGAAGAAAACGCGGACGTCACCGTGGACGGCGACCTGTCCGTAAAGGCCGATTATACTGCCGACGCGTACGCCAGCGTGGCGCAGCCCGCGGGCGGCGTGTCCGGCGTGAGCGCCGATGTGAACGTCGCCGAGGCGAGCGTCGCGCCTGCCGGAACCGGCAAGTCCGGCTACGCGGGCGTGACCGGAACGGGAACGCTTCGCGTGCAGGGCAGCGTGGACGTGGCGGCGCGGGCAAAGGCGCACGCCGATGCGAAAATCCCCGCTTCCAAGGTGACCGTCAGCGGCGTGAAGGTAGCCGTCAACAAGGCGACGGCCAACATGAACCTGCGCCAGCAGGCTGAAATCACCGGCCTGACGCTGACGGCGGCCGGCGGGATCAGCGTGGAATCGAAACTGGGCATCGATGCGAACAACCGCGCCGGCGCGTATGCCGAGACCGGCTCCGTGGGCGGCACGAGCCTGTCGCTGGTGAACGCGTCCGTGAACGAAGCCTACGCCAACGAGAGCGCGCAGAGCGTCGCGTCCGTGACCGGCGGAAAGATCACTGCGGGCGGGATGATGAGCATTGTTTCCAACATCTTCTCGCAGGCGAAGGCGAACGCAAAGAACGCCAAGAGCATCGGCCTGGCTTCGTTTGGCGGCCTGTACGCGAAGGCGACCGCGGCCGACGACAGCAGCGCTTACGCTGAAAACGCCGAGATCCGCGCCGCTTCCGCCGACATCCGTGCCAACGCCGACACGAAGGCCGAGGCGACGAGCGACCAGCCCGGCGGCGCGTCCCTGGTCAGCGGATCGAGCGGAACGATGGATGCGTTTGTCGGCACTTCCACCAGGGCGCAGAAGGTTTCCGCTTCCGCCGGAGAGAACGCAAGAATCATCACCGAGGGCAAGATCAGCATCATCGCACGAAACGTCGCTTCGGCGAAGACGGCGATGAACAAGGGCACGGAGGTTGCGGGCGTCACGATTTCCCGCAATAACCTCGTGACCAACGCCTATATGGATACGCGCGTGAACGTCGGCGCGAACGCGATGCTGCGCACCACGAAGACGGGCGCGCCCGTCGAATTGAAGGCGAGCGACAAGTTTACCACGCATCAGGAAGCCAGCAGCAACACAATCGCCGTGGGCAGCAGCGAACAGCCCAAGGCGCAGAACAACGTCAACCAGACCGTCGTGCTCGAAATCGCCGGGACGATTGAGGCGATGGGCGACGTGAAGGCGGAAGCCTCGTCCGACGCGGATGTGAGCGCGTATGTGAACGTCGATGCGAAGGGCATCTTCAACGCGAACCGCGTCGAGGCGTATAACTACCTGCGCCGTACCGTCCGGGCGGCGGTAAAGAGCGGCGGCAGCGTCGTTTCCCGCTTCGGCGATGTGGATATCGCGGCCTATTCCGGACGGAACGATTCCATCGTCGCCCGCACCGAGGGCGGCCAGATCGGCGCGATCGGCATCAGCAAGGGGTATTCCAGAAGCCAGCTGATCGCAAGGGTTTCTGTTGAAATCGAGCGCGGCGCGGTCGTCGACGGCACGCACGGAAACGTGACGATCGCCAGCTACGGCGGCAGCAGGCTTATCTCGGCCGAGACGGACTTCTCCGGCGGCGGCCTGTCCAGCAGCAGCGACGTGCATTCCGAAGTGTTCTTCGGAACCGACGGCGAGGCGAGCAATTCCGAGGTGAAGATCGGCGTTTCCGGCAGCGGCGCGAACGCGACCGTACGCGGCGGCAACGTGAACATCCTCGCCCGGATGTACCGGCTCAACGCCTCCGCCAACTCCTTTACCAAGACGAGCGGCGCGCACGCCGTGGCGAAGGCGCACAGCGACGTGTATTTCTGGTTCGACGCGGCGGTTTCCGCGGACGGCGCCAGCATTTACGCATACGACCAGCTGACGGTTCTGAGCAACCCCACGCCCGTCGTTTCCGCCAACAACGCCACCGGCGCGGAAGCGTACGCCAAGATCACGGCGTTCGTGGGCAAGGTCGTGTCTGAAACCGAGGTGCAGGGCCGCGTCGGATCAAGGGTGACCTTTACCGACGCGACGAAGGTCTTCGCCGCCAACGCGACGATTTCCGTCGAGAACTTCACCGGCGGCGTGGACGTTTATGCCAAGGCGGTTCGCCGCGCATTGGCCAAGAAGAGCGAATCGGAAACGACCGGGAACCTGATCATCGAGCGCGCGAGCGCGTTCGGCAGAGCGCAGTTCACCATCGGAGCCGCGGCGGCGGGCATCGCTGTGAGCGTCGATCCGGATGGAAACGCGCACTTCGCCGGCATGAAGGGTGCGGCGAGCGTTTCGGGCGGCAAGATCAGCCTGCCCAGGCTTTTCAACGCCAACAGCGGCACGCTGGCCTTCTGGATTGAGAACAGCTCGCACATCCAGGACATTACGGTTTACGGCGTGAAGTATATCCAGGATGTGACCGTGAAGAACTTCAGCGAGCTTTCGCTGAGCGTCGGCGAGATCGACGTATACAACGAGGCGTATAACCGCCCGGTCGTCAAGGTGAACAGCCGCGCGATGGGCGGCGGCAGCTTCAAAGACAGGCGCGACCAGAGCGAGAGCGAAACGCCCGGTATCCGTATCGTCAGCTACACCGGCAGCGACATTACGCTTTCGGGCCTGATCGCAAACGAAAACGGCAGCGTCGCCATCGCCTGGCAGGGTACGGACGCGCAGGGCGAGCCGCTTCGCGGCAGCCTGCACGGTACGGGCATCCGCTATGGCGGCGGCAGCGTGCTGGTCGCGCCGGTATGGGCGCACCGGCTGTTCGTTGCCAACGCCGCGAACGTGGGCGATTCGCAGTCCGCGCGTCTGCTGGCCTACCTCAACGTTTACAAGGGCGAGAGGCCGTCCGTCGAAATTGACGCCGCGGGCGACGCGTTCGTTGAGCTGACGCTGGCCGAAATCAGCGTGGTCAGCCAGCTGCCCGGGAGCGTGTCTGAGGCGAGCGTGGGCGGCGGCATGCTGTTGGACCGCATTGCCGCAGGCGGAATGCTCGACGTGACGCTGGCCGAACCCATCCGTCTGAAATACAAGGCGGAGGGGAATAGCTTCTCGGCGTCCATCCCCGGCAGCGTGCAGTTCACCAGCGACGCCGTCACGCTCGACGGCGACGCGACGGTTACCGTCGGCGCGCTTGCGCGCTATCTGAAAGCGACCGGCAAGGCGTACAGCGACAACGGCGGTGTGCTGACCGAAGTGGAGGTCAAGACGTTTACGCTGCCCAACGACGTGCAGATCGTCCTGCATGACGGCAGGCTGCATCAGGTCATCATTCCCAACGGCGTGCGGTTCAGCGTGGAAGATTATCGCTTTGAAAACGACGTCCTCAAGATGGAGGATGGCAAGGTCACGCTGAACGTGAAGACGGGCGAACTGAACGTCAGTCAGGACTACAGCGGCGCGTTCATCGCCGAAGTGCTGCACACCGGCGGCAGCTGGGCGCTGAAGGGCAATATCTATCGCATCACCGGCTTCCAGGTCGTCTCGAGCGGTTCGAGCGTGCAGTCCGTGCTCTGGAAGGAAGACGGCGCTTACAGGTACTACTTTGTCCGGGACTACACCGCGGAAGAACTTCTGAATCTCGACGGAAAATACATCGTGCTGAAGATGAAGAAGATCGGCAACGAGGAGTCGCTGGAAGGCGCGTTTAACGCCGCGCACAAAAACGGCGGCAGTTGGACGACGAACGATTTTGTCGGCGACGGCACACAGGAGAATACCTGGGACTTCAACGGCGTCAGCCTGAAGGTGACCGTGCAATTCAACAGCGACGACAAGACGTTCTCTACCACGCTGACCATCAACGGAACAGACTATCAGATGGAAGAAGCGGGCGATAAGTTCGATGTGAAGTATTTCCGGCCCAAGGGAATCGACGCGGCGACAGCCCGTGCGCTGGAAGGCGCGCTCGTGGGCGTCACGTCGAGATGGTGGACGACGCTGAACGGCTCCGTGCAGGGTTCGGCGAAAGTCGCGCTGCAGGTCATCAGAGTGGACGAGCAGAAAATCGAATACAAGAAATGGACGGAGGAATACACCGACGAAGTGACCGGCGAAAAGGTCACGCTGAACAATACGGGCTACCGGTTCGACGGCGGCGTCGACGTGATCCTCTATTCGCGCACGCTTTATTCCACGATGCAAGCGCCTTCGACGCTGTATGAGATCATCGCCGAATCGGACAACGCGTATTACGAAGAGAGCGACGCGCCCAACACCGGCGAAATCGAACTGACGGCGGGCGCGCGCATCGTGCTCAAGTCCGTCAACGGCCGCTATTTCCTGCAGGAGAACCTGGTGGTTTCCACTGAGGGCAATTTGCAGCTGACCGGCACGGACGGCAACAACCAGGGCTATTCGATCCTCTTCAACCCCGGCGACAGCAGCTTCGAATACAGCATTCTGAAGAAATACGGCGGCTTCTTTAGCTTCCTGTCCAATCCGTCCAGCAAGGTTGAAAAACAGTTCAATATCTCCAGCGACGGCGAGGGCAAGGTCGCGTCCGTAACGATCTGCAAGGGGCAGAAGGTTCTGCTCGAACGGATTACGGACGAGCTGGCCATGGTCATCGGCGCGGGCACGGACAATATCCTCTACAAGGCGAAACAGGCGGACGGCTGGCAGGATTGCACGGTCGAAAACGGCCTGGTCAAGTATGGCGGCGCGACGCTTCTGGGCCTGCGTACCGAGGGCGGCGTATCGTATTACGACATTTACAGCGGCGGCAGCCGCCTGTATACCATCGGCTCCGACGGCTCCTTCAGGAACTATCAGGCCGTGGAAGAAGCGTTCGTCTCCGCAAAGACGGTCGAACCCGACGGCAAGCCGGAATACTGGATCGACTCCCTCGTTTCCGGCGGCGACATGATCCTGCGCATGGAAGGCCGCAAAGCCTCCATGCTCGACAACAACGACACTGCGGCGGAAAAGCGGCTCAACATTTCCGCGGGCGGCAACCTCGTCATCTACTCCGCCAGCGAGGGCAGCATCGGCACGGACGAAAATCCGCTGGAGATGCGCGTGGGCGGCAAGGCGCTGTTCTACAACCTCGATCCAGACAGCACGACGGTCATCGAGACGGATACGTTCGTCGAGATCGACAAGGACGGCGTGTACGAGCTGGGCGACACCGTCATCGACGGCAAACTCCTCAAGATCACCGGCGACGGTACGGTGACCGGCGGGAAGGTCGACGTGATTCACGGCGGCGAACTGAACACGATCGTGCGCGACGCGGTGATCGACCGCATCACGAGCGAAGCGGGCACGAAGATCGGTATGGATCTTACCGGCAGCCTCACGGGCAAGACGTGGGATATTTCCGGTACGCTGGAAATCGACGCGGCAGGCGACGTCGCGATCAGGAACCTGACGATCGCTTCCGGCGAGGACGAGAAGGTGACCGTCAAGACCGGCGGCTTCGCCGCGGATACCATCCGCCAGACCGGCGGTGTGGACAGCACGCTCGACGTGAGCAGCGATTTCACGATGAACGGCGAAATCATCGCGGCGGCCGGCAGCATGAGCGTTACGGTGGGCGGCAACAAGGTCGCCGTGATCGATATTCTGACCGGAACGCCCGTCGAGGCCGACACCATCGACGAAAACGAAACCTATTACACGCGCGCCGCGCTTGAAACGCCCGGCTGCTACGATTACACCCGCGTCGCGAGCCCGAAGGAAGGGGAGACGCTCTACCGCCTCGACGGCAGGGGCCGGTTCAGCCTGAAGGCGCTCGCCGACGCAATCATCATCGACGACGTATACGGCAAGGGCGGCGTGACGCTCGAAAGCGCGAAGCAGGAAATTCGCATCGACGAGATGCTTACCGGCAGGGACAGCGCGCTCAGAGCCGCGGGCGATGTGACGATCCTCGGCGACGCGATTCTGTCCGGCGGCGTGAACGAGATCGTCGCGGGCGGCAGCTTCATCAATGAAGATTCCGCCGCTGCGGCGCATCCGTCCTTCCGCGTCGAAAACGCGAAGCTGACCCTGACGGCGGAAAACGACGTGCGCATCTCGCACCTGTACGCGGCGAACGCCGCGGCCGCGCTGACGGCGAACACCGGCGTATACTGCGGCAAGACGGTCGAAGTGAAGCGCTCGGCCGTGAAGATTTCCGGCTACGACGGCGTGAAGATCTTCAGCGACGAAAACGATCGAATCTCCGCGGACGAGGAATTCAGTCCCGTCATCACTGTGGAGGACAGCTTTTTCAAGGATACGATCACCGACCCGTCCGGCGTGCAGACGAATCTGGGTCTGACCATCGTCAGCGAGAACGGCGGCATGGATTCCACCGACAGCCGCTTCGACATTTACAGGAGCGAGGCGGGCGAAATTCGCTACCGCAAGGACGGCGTATGGTATCAGTTCAAGGACGGCGCTTTTGCGCCGGTCGAAACCGACGAAACCCGCTTCACTCTCCTGCACAGCGGCTACAGCCTGTTTGTGACGGAGGATAAAACGCAGCTGTATCTTGAGAGCGGCAACAAGTTCTACGCCTTCGGCGCGGACGGCACGCTCGGCGCGGCGCAGGGAATCGACGGGAACGACTGGATTTACACCCTGCGCAACGTGGGCGCCGGCAACTATTACGACGGATGGCTGATTGACCGTTCGACGATCACCGTGACCGTCAAGGGCGACGTCGTCGTGCGCGACACGCTGCGAATGCTCGAATCGACCGGCAAGGTGACATCCACCGCCGGATCGCTCACCGTGGCCGACTACTTTATCGATGAGGACGGCGACGGCGTGGGCGACGTGCTGGAAGCCTCCGAATGGGATCTGCGCGGCAGCGTCATGGAAATCGACATCGCCGGCAGTATCCGTATCGACCACTTCTCGCTGCAGATTTCCGTGATGGATATGGAAGTGCAGCAGGATTCCATTACCGGCAAGACCTGGTATATCTTTGGCAGCAGGCTCAGGGCCGCGGCCAGGAGCGGCGTTGAAATCGTCAACATGGATGACAAATACGCCACGCCCGCCGTGCTGGTCTACTGGTCGAACGACGACCTGTCCATCCGTCGCAGGGATACCGGCGAGATGGAAGAGCTGGGCGTGTATGTCGCCGTGAAAAAAGGCGGACTGGTCTTCCGTACAGGCAGCCGCGGCGGCGGAATCGACAACACGACCGACCTGTACGCGACGGCCAGCACGATCGACCTCGACGTGTACGGCACGGTGGATATCGCGGAGATGAAGGTGAACACCGAAAACTCCAAGAACACCGATCAGACCTTCAGCAACCCGCGCGGCGAGGAGCTGTACGGCAACGATCCCGACACCGTGACGCATAAGGACATCTTTAAGGACGGAAAATCCATGACCGACGCGAACTTCAGGCAGAGCGGGCGCGCGTACGGCACGGAGATCAACATCAAATCGGTGTGCGGCGGCGTGCCGGCGGGGAACTGGACGATCGCGGGCGCACGGCTGAAGGACGGCCCGCTCAACGCGGGCGTCGGTCAGAGCAGCGTGAACGTGACGACGCTGGGCGATATCGCGCTGCGGTATAACCTGCTGGATTTCGCTGAAGCCGAGCGGATCGCGCCGCGCGCGCTGACCATCGAGGACGGCGGCCGCGTGAC